>JANPEK010000144.1:0-19217 GCA_031422915.1 Phyllobacteriaceae bacterium
GTGTCCTGCGTCACCATGCCGATGTTGGCGCGCAGACTGTCTTGGCCCACCTGCGAAATATCCTGCCCGTCGATCTGGATACGACCGCCTTCGACATCGTAGAACCTAAGCAACAGGTTGACCAAGGTTGACTTGCCCGCACCCGAACGCCCGACCAGCCCGATCTTCTCGCCGGGCCGTACATCGAGAACCAAATCGTCGAACAGGCCCGCAGCCTTGCCATAGTGAAACTTGACATGGTCAAACCGGATTTTGCCTTGGGTAACCTCAAGGTCTCCCGCACCCGTCACATCAGCCACGACCAGCGGTTTGGCAACCGTCTCCATCGAATTCTGGATCGTCCCGAAGTTGCGCAGCAGGCTGTTGAGCTGCGTCATCATGCGGCCCAGCAGCATGTTGAGCCGCAACACGAGCCCGAGCGTGAATGCAATGCCGCCGGTGGAAATCTGACCTTTCAGCCAAAGGTCAATCGAAACCGCCGCTATTGCCGAAATCATCACACCGCTGGTCGTGCCTAGCGAAATGCGGATGCCAGAAAGTCCGCGCGTGAACGGCATCATCGTTTGAATGAAATGGTCCATTCCTTCGCGGATATAGGCATCATCGCGCGTCTGCGACCCGAACAGCTTCAGCGTCTGGATATTTGAGTATCCATCCACCAATCGGCCCTGCACCTGCGAGTTCGCTTCCGCGCTCTCCCGCGCCGACTTGCGCACTCGCGGCAGAAAATGCCGCGCCAACAGCCCGAATACCGCAAGCCAAGCGACAACGATCAGCGCCAGCCGGATATCGAGACTTCCAACCAATGCGACGGTTGAAACCGCATAGACCACAGAAAACCAGATGACCTGCAATAGCGAGACCATGAAGTCGCCAGTCGCCTGCCCCGCCTGCCACACCTTGGTTGCCAGCCGTCCGGCAAAGTCATTCTGGAAGAACGACACGCTTTGCCGCGCGACCTTTTGATGGGCCTGCCAGCGCACCATGTTGAAAAAGCCCGGCACAATTGCCTGCTCTTCGACCAAAGCCGCCAGCGCAATGACCAGCGTTCGCACGGCAAACACCAGCACCAGCATGCCAAGCAACTCAGTCCCGTGGCTCGCCATCAGGCCGTCCCAGCCTGACAGCCTGTCAAATGATCCCAGCAAATCCACCAGCCGCCCGACAAACCAGAACAGCGCCGCCTCCATAAGCGCCACCAGCCCGCCAAGGATCAGCATGGCGAAGAAGGCCAGCTTTGCCTGCCGGACAAAATGCCAGAGGAAGGCACCCGCCGTATTGGGGATTTGCTCCTGCCCGCTTGCGCGGTACGGATCAATCCAGCGTTCAAACAGGCGGTAGATGGAGTTCATTCCGCCGCTTCCGCAGCATCCAGCCCCAAGAACCCGCCAGACTGGCGCTCCCAAAGGTTTGCATAAATGCCGCCTTTGGCAATCAGCGAGACATGGCTGCCGTCCTCAACAATCCGGCCCTTGTCCAAGACGATCAGCCGGTCGAGCGCCGCAATGGTTGAAAGCCGGTGGGCAATGGCGATGACCGTCTTGCCTTCCATCAGCTTGAACAGGTTCTCCTGGATCGCCTGCTCTACCTCAGAATCAAGCGCAGAAGTCGCCTCGTCCATGATCAGGATCGGTGCATCTTTCAGCATCACGCGGGCAATGGCGACCCGCTGTCTTTGGCCACCGGAAAGCTTCACACCGCGCTCGCCGACATGCGCGTCATATCCCGTCCTGCCCTTCGGATCGGCAAGGTTGGCAATGAACTCCTGCGCCTCGGCGCGGCTGGCGGCCTCCACCACCTCCGCCTCGCTCGCGTCCGGACGTCCGTAGAGAATATTGTCCCGAACGGAACGGTGCAGCAGTGAAGTGTCTTGCGTGATCATGCCGATGTGGGCGCGCAGCGAATCCTGCGATACGGCGGCGATGTTCTGTCCGTCGATGGTGATGCTGCCGCCTTCAAGGTCATAGAAGCGCATCAGCAGGTTGACCAAGGTCGATTTGCCCGCACCCGAACGCCCGACCAAGCCGATCTTTTCACCCGGCTTGATCTTGAGGTTCAGCCCTTGAATGATCCCGCTTTCCTTGCCGTAATGGAATGTCATGTCATTGAATGCAATTGCACCTTTTGGCACAATCAGTGTCGGCGCATTCGGCACATCCTGTACGAGACGCGGCGACGAAATCGACGTGATGCCGTCCTCAACCGTACCGATATTTTCAAACAGCGCCGAAACTTCCCACATGATCCATTGGCTCATGCCGTGCAGGCGCAGAACGAGCGAAACCGGAACGGCAACCGCGCCGATGGTCACAGCATTGGCAAGCCAAAGATGAATGCCAAGCGCGCCGACGGAAAACAACAACAAGCAATTGATTACATACAGTACGAAGTGGAAAACCGTGACGTAGCGCATCTGCGCATGCACGGTGCCCAGAAACTCGCTCATGCCTTCGCGGGCGTAGGCCTCCTCGCGCTTGGAATGCGAGAACAGCTTAACAGTCGCAATATTGGTATAGCTGTCGACAATCCGCCCGGTCATTGTCGAGCGCGCATCAGCCTGCCGCTCGCCAACCTTTCGCAGCTTTGGAATGAAGTAGCGCAGCAGCAAAACATAGAGCCCGAGCCACACCAGCATCGGGATGGTCAAGCGCCAGTCCAGCGTCGCCATCAAAACGAGGACGCCAATGAAATAGACAATCACATAATTGAGGACATCGAGAACCTTCATCACGCATTCGCGCACCGCAAGCGCAGTTTGCATCATCTTGGTGGCGACGCGCCCGGCAAACTCGTCCTGATAAAAGCTCATGGACTGATTGAGCAAATACCGGTGCACGAGCCAGCGAATCCGCATGGGGTAGTTGCCGAGCAACGTCTGGTGCATGAACAGCGAATGCATCAGCGACACGCTCGGCAGCGCCACCAGAACCACCAAAGAAATCATCGCCAGTCGCCAGCCTTCATTGGAAAGAAATGTCTCGCGTGACTGCGATGACAGCCAGTCAACGACGTTGCCCAGGAATCCGAACAACGTAACTTCAATGATCGCAATCACTGACGTCAGCACAGCCATCGCCGAAATCGCCGGCCAGGCACCACGCGTGTAATAAAGGCAAAATGCCACCAGCGTTTTCGGCGGCTCGTCTGTTTCCGCAACCGGGAACGCATCGAGCAGGCTTTCAAACCATTTAAACATGATCAGGGTTCCATCAGTCGGCTGGCAATCACGACAGACCCTATATCGGGGTATGCATCAGTGATGGTCAAGATAACGCCCGCAAGGCTCGTGGCAAGCCACAGACCATGCGTTGCAAGGAAAAGCAGTGTTGAAAACCGGCTCGAAACCCGGGACTCAATCCGCTCAGTGTCAATATCGGGATAATCCCGTCTCAGGAAGTTGGTGGTCATGACATGGTCTTTCAACGATTGAATTTCAATCGCGGTTAAATCCAGTCAGTCCATCAATGATGAGGGTGGGCCAAACAGGAACCGCGTCAAATGCTGCGGTAAATTCCGGCAGCACGGAGGCAACAGGTGAAATATTCATTCATGATCGGCCTCCTTTCGGTTGGTGTTGAAGACATCGCAGCACATACGCCAGTCATTGAGATTTGAAAAGACGTCGCACCAAACGTCCTGACAGGAACTGCGACATTGCGTTCATCTTGTTGCCTATCTGCAACGGCAGGTCTATCGCCAGCGCATGAACACAAAACTCCGCATCGCGTTATATCAGCCGGACATTCCGGGCAACGCAGGCACAATCATTCGCACGGCAGCGTGCCTTGGTCTTGGCGTGGACATTATCGAACCTGCTGGCTTTGACCTGTCTGATCGAGCACTGAAGCGCTCCGGGATGGACTATGTCGAGCAGGCAGCGATGGCCCGCCATTTGAACTGGGAAGCTTTTGACATATGGCGCAAATCAGAACATCGCCGCCTAATTCTGGCGTCAACCAAAGCGGCGATGCCCTACACAAAGTTCAACTTCAACGACGATGACATAGTGCTCTTTGGCCGCGAGAGCTCAGGCGTCCCGGACAACATCCACCAAAACGCCGACGTGCGCATCCTCATTCCAATGGTCGAAGGCCGCCGCTCTCTGAACCTTGCGGTCTCCGTCGGCATCATCGCGTCAGAGGCGCTGCGCCAGCTCGAAAATCGTGCGTGAAAGGGTGGCAGAGCTTGGTTGGCAAACAGGTTTCCTGATAGGAGCATCATCAAATAAGAACCGCTTGCGAATCAGGGACAGTGACGATGGACAAACCGAACCTGCCGCAGAGCCTGCCGGACAACATCGAAGACAAGATGCTGCGCGCCAAGCAATGGTTCGAACATTTGCGTGATACGATCTGCGTCTCGCTTGAAAAGCTTGAGGACGAATTGGCAGGCCCTCTGTCCGAGCGCTCTGCAGGACGGTTCGAGCGCACACCATGGAAACGCCCGGGCGGCACAGGTGGCGGCGGGACGATGTCTGTCATGCGTGGCAGGGTGTTCGAGAAGGCGGGTGTTCACACCTCGACCGTTCACGGCGAATTTTCAGACGAGTTTCGCAAGCAAATTCCCGGCGCTGAGGAGAACCCCGGCTTTTGGGCATCCGGCATTTCGCTGATTGTCCATCCGCAAAATCCGCATGTGCCCGCCGTGCACATGAACACACGCATGGTCGTTACGGCCAGCCAATGGTTTGGGGGCGGGGCAGACCTGACGCCGGTTCTCGACCGCCGCCGCGCAGCCAATGATCCCGACACGCTCGCCTTCCACAAGGCGATGAAATTCGTCTGCGACCGCCACCGCGTCGCCGACCATGAGCGCTACAAGAAATGGTGCGATGAATATTTCTATCTGCCGCACCGCAACGAGGCGCGAGGCACCGGCGGCATCTTCTACGACTGGCTGCGCACGCCTGAACTGCACGGCGGCTGGGAGGCGGACTTTGCCTTCACGCAGGATGTTGGCCGCAGCTTCAACATCGTCTACCCGCACCTCGTGCGCAAGAATTTCAACACCAACTGGACTGTCGAGGACCGCGATGAACAGTTGATCCGCCGTGGCCGCTACGTCGAGTTCAACCTGCTGTATGACAGGGGCACAATCTTCGGCCTGAAGACCGGCGGCAATGTCGAGTCGATCCTGTCATCGATGCCGCCGACGGTTCGGTGGCCTTGAGGGATCAAGCTGACAAGACCAGCGGGTGGCCGGTCAAGAGCTTGTCCACCGTCACGAGCTTCATGCCTTCCACAGCGCACTGCGCCAGGAGCATGCGATCAAACGGGTCTCGGGTGAGTGGCTCGGGAGACAATTGCTCAATAGCGTGTTCCAAGCTGATAGGCAGTATTTGAATGGACGCCCCATCGCAATAAACCTCAATCTTGTCCGGCTTCAGTCCCGCATCCAGCTTGCCCAGCCTCACTTTGATTGTGATTTCCCAAATGCTCGCGACACTCAGTATGCATTGGTTTTGGGCGTCAGTGACATTTCCCGCCAATTTTGGATAGTCAATCTTAAGACTGCCGCGCGCCATTCCAATGAAGATATGCGAATCAATCAGCAGCCGCATTTTATGGCAGCGGCTTCAACAGAAAATCTTCTGGAAGCGGATCGTCAAAATCATGAGCGGCGTACGGAAAAGGGTCCTTTATCCCAAGGCTTTCCAAAACGCGTTGGCCTCCTTCCTCATCGAAGCCACCCTTTTTCCGGTGCGGGACAATATCGGCTACCGGCTTGCCATGGCGGGTGACAACAATCGTTTCACCGGCCTCAGCGCGGCGCGCAAGGTCGGCAAACTGGTCCTTGGCCTGCTTAATCGAAATTTCGTTCATTTCCAAATGTAGCCACAAGTGGCCATTTTTGTCAATTTTTAAACTTCCGCCTGATTGTCACGGCAGTGGGTTCAACAGAAAGTCTTCAGGAAGCGGGTCATCAAAGTCGTCGGCAATATAGAGCACCGGATTTTTGATGCCGCGCGTCTCAAGAAAGCGCTTGCCGGCCTCGTAGTCCAATCCGCCCTTCTTTTTATAAGCCACCAGTTCATAGACCGGCTCGCCATGGCGGCTGATGAGCACACGCTCGCCCTTGTCCACGCGGCGCCCAAGCTCGCTGAAACTGTCTTTGACTTCGCGGATTGAAAAAATGCCCATATAAAAATGTAGCCACAGGTGGCCATTTTGTCAAGAATCGAGCAATTGCGCCTTGCTGAGCGCAAACCCGCTGGCGATCCACTTTTCCTCAAGCTGCTTCAACCGCCGCCCGACCTCCGGCCCGGAAACAAGCCCATCCGCCAGCATGTCCGCGCCGCTCAGAGGAAAGACCGGCTTCTGGTAGCTTTCGGCAAAGACCAGCTGCCGCAGCAGCGCATCAACCGTCTTCGCCTCGCTCTTCTCTCGCGCCGAGGCAATCGTCAGCCTTAACCGGTCGGTCATGCCTTGGCGTTCACCCTTGTAGAGTTCAAGCGCCATAACGTTGTCTGTCCGTGTGGCTTTGGCCTCGCTCGCCCGCGACCACTCCAACAGCCGCAAACTTTCCGCCTTCGACAGCCGCAGCCGCGCTGCAAGTCCCTCCATCCGGCTGTCATAAGGCGGCACAAGTGCCTCAAGACGCAGCAGAGGATCAATCTCCCAGCCCAATTCCTGTCCGGCGCGCACAAGACCGTGGATGAGATCAATCCCCCACTTTTCGCTCTCGGGCAAAACTTGGCTCAGCACCCCGCTCTGACGCATCCACAGCAGCGCGCGCGACGGGTCCGGCGCTGACAACAGCTTCTTCAACTCCGCCCAAACGCGTTCGGCAGACAGTTGGCCAAGCCCCTCCTTGAGACGCGCAGTCGCCCGGATGCCGTCAGCATCAGGCCGTCCATGCCCGTACCAGGCAAAGAACCGGTAGAACCGCAATGCCCGCAGATAGTCTTCCCGGATGCGCTGTTCGGCATCGCCGATGAACCGGATTGTCCGCGTTTCGATATCCCTGAGCCCGCCGACGAGGTCGATCACGGTTCCATCCGCCGCTGCGTAGAGACCATTGATCGTGAAATCCCGACGCTCAGCGTCAACGGTCCAGTCGCGCCCGAACGCGACCTGCGCCCGCCGGCCATCATGATCACTGTCGGTCCTCAGCGTTGTCACCTCGAAAGGCTCGCCACTGACAATCACCGTCACTGTGCCGTGCTCAATCCCGGTCGGAACTGTCCGCAAACCGGCATCCGCACAGCGCCTCATCACTTCAGCCGGCAGGGCCGTCGTCGCAATATCAACATCATTCACCGGCTCGCCCAACAGCGCATTGCGCACCGCACCGCCCGCTACCCGCGCCTCTTCACCGTCAGCATTCAACAACGCAAGCAGTTGCTGCACCGCCGGTGCACGCAAGAATGCTGCATCCTCCAACATCGCACTCACCGATAAAGCCTCTCATGCATCATCCGGATGATCCCCGCCGTTACGCCCCAGACCAGCCTCCCGCCATGTTCGATTGTGAAATAATGCCGCTCAATCCCTTGCCACATCCGGCTTTCAGGGCGGTGATTGTCAAGATCCATCAAGAACGACACTGGCACTTCAAAAACTGCATCGACCTCTTCGGGGTTGGCAACAAACTGCGCTTGCGATGAAATTACCGCCAGCACCGGTTTGATGCGGAAACCGGTTGACGTCAGATAATCCGGCAGCCGCCCGACAATCTCGACTTGCGCCGGATCAAGGCCGATCTCCTCCTGCGCCTCGCGCAGCGCTGCACGCTCAGGCGTGCCATCCTCAGGGTCAATCGCCCCGCCCGGAAATGCCACCTGGCCCGCATGCTTGCGCAAATGTGCTGTTCTCTGGGTCAGCACAATCCGGGACTCACCCTCATGTGCCCGCATCCCGATCAACACCGCCGCATCCCGAAGCTTCGCCGCCTTCAAGAGCGGTTCCACATCCGGATTCAAAAGATAGTCGCCTGACGCTTCATGTTCGTGCTGGGCAAAGCGCCCTGCCCGCGCACGGAAATCGTCGAGTGTATAGAGGCTCAAAGCGACAGCTCCTTCAGCCGCGCGCTTTCAATGACTGGAAACACCTTGCCGCCCGAACGCACGGCAAACCAGTCCACGCCGTCAATGGCAATATCCTCGCCAAGCGCCGCCAGATCATACATCAAGGGCCGGGACAACAGCGCCTCCAGCCTGCCGCGCACATGCACATAGGGTTTCAGTCCGCCAGTCTCGGGCTCAATCTCGAACCGCATCGGATGTTCGCCCCCGGCTTCGACCAAATCACCAACATTGGTACGGAAAGTCAGCAGCGGTCCGCCGTCCTTCTCCGTCACAGCCATCTCCACAGCCAAAAACGGCGCATCGACGACGCGGACGCCAACTTTCTCCACCGGTGTAACGAGATAGGTCTTGCCGTCGTCATCCCGCCTCAGCACGGTCGAGAACAGCCGCACCAGCGGCGCGCGCCCGATCGGCGTGCCCATGTAGAACCACGTCCCGTCGGCCTTTATCTCCATGTCAAGGTCGCCGCAGAACGGCGGATCCCACTTTTCCACTGGTGGCAGTCCTCGCGAACTATCGCTGGCGCGCGATATCAATGCCTGCAAATCGCCAATGCCTTGCGGCAGCTGCGCGGTGGTTCCGGTGTCGTGTTTGATTTCGTTGACCATGCAGTCACGAAATAGTCACTCTTGCCGCGCTTGTCATGTCAATCGTGTCGATTAGGTTGTTACAGATAGTCGCCGTAGTTTACGAATCAGCGGCAACACGTTCAGGAGATGCGGCAGATGAACACGATGACCAACGCCAGCGCGCCCGATGGCAAGGCCATGATCGCGATGGCGGAAGCGGCGCAAGGCGACCTGCAAAACATCCGCACCACGATTGCCAAGCTCATCTTCGGTCAGGAAACGGTGGTCGAGCGCTCGCTCGTCGCCATCATGGCAGGCGGTCACGCCCTGCTCGTCGGTGTTCCCGGCCTTGCCAAGACCAAGCTCGTCGAAACGCTCGGCACAGTCCTCGGTCTTGCCGAACGCCGCATACAGTTCACACCGGACCTGATGCCGGCAGACATCATTGGCTCGGAAGTCATGGATCAGTCGGCGGACGGCAAACGCGCATTCCGCTTCATCAAGGGCCCGGTGTTCTCGCAGCTCTTGATGGCCGACGAAATCAACCGCGCCTCGCCGCGCACCCAGTCCGCGCTTTTGCAGGCAATGCAGGAATATCATGTGACGGTCGCCGGTGAGCGCCATGACCTGCCCCGTCCGTTCCATGTTCTTGCCACACAGAACCCGCTGGAGCAGGAAGGCACTTACCCTCTGCCCGAAGCCCAACTTGACCGCTTCCTGATGCAGATAGACGTACTCTACCCCGAGCTCGACGCAGAGCGCCGCATCCTCATTGAAACTACCGGCACCGGATCGACATCGGTCACTGCCGTCATCACGCCGGAACGCTTGCAGGACATGCAGTCGCTCGTCCGCTCGATGCCCGTGCCGGAAACCGTGGTTGATGCGATCCTCAAGCTTGTCCGCTCCGCCCGACCGGATACCGCAGACAAGGAAACGGCAGCTCAGATAGCCTGGGGTCCCGGTCCGCGCGCCGGCCAGGCGCTCACCCTGTGCGCCCGTGCCCGCGCACTTTACGATGGCCGGCTAGCGCCATCGGTGGACGACATTGCTGCGCTCGCCGAACCTGTCTTGCAGCACCGCATGGCGTTGACATTTGCCGCGCGCGCGGATGGTCTGACGGTACGCGACGTTGTCGCCCGCCTCGTCAAATCAGCGCTTTAGGATCACTTGATGGCAGCGCTTGGCCAGACCTCAGCACCCGCTTCGCCCAACACAATCCTTGGTGAAGCAAGAACGCGCGCCGCCGCGATCCCTGACCTGCTGGTAGAAGCCCAACGAATCGCCGCGACAGTTTCGTCCGGCTGGCATGGCCGCCGAATGCGTGGCTCCGGCGAGAATTTCTGGCAGTTCCGGCCGCACATGAGCGGCGAACCGGCCCAGCTTGTGGACTGGCGGCGCTCGGCCCGCGACGACTCAAGCTACGTGCGCGAAAAGGAATGGGACGCAGCCCACACGATTTGGCTCTGGGCAGACGCCTCGCCATCCATGCAGTTCAAATCCTCGCTCGCCCGATCTACTAAAGCCGACCGCGCGCTGCTGATCACACTCGCCCTTGCCGAACTTCTTTCCCGCTCAGGCGAACGCATCGCCTGGCCCGATGTCGCCACTCCTTTCGCCGCCCGTGACGGTGCTGCGCGCCTTGCCATGCGCCTTGCCGTTGCCAAGCCTCGAATGGAAATCCCCGGCTTTGAACCCGCAAGACGTTTCTCCGAACTGGTGATCGTCAGCGACTTTGCCGAGCCGGCGGAAGATGCGCTTGCCAAGCTCGATCCACTGCTCGGGCGCGGGCTGCGCGGCCATCTTGTCGAAGTCGCAGACCCTGTGGAAGAAGATTTCCCGTATCTCGGCCGTACCGAATTCCGTGATCCCGAAACCGGCGTACGGCTTTCTGCAGGTCGCGCCGAAACAGTCGCATCCGCTTACAGAGCCGCTTACATCGCCCGCCGCGAAACGCTCTCGAACACCATGCGCCGTCGTGGCTGGACCTATACCGTCAGCCGCACCAGTGATCCGGCCACGACCGCAATCCTGAAATTGCACAACAGTTTCGCGGGCGCACCTTTTGCGGGTGCCGGTGCATGAGCGGCTTGATTACCTTCGCATCACCTTTGGTGCTCGGCGGTTTGGTGCTCTTGCCGATTATCTGGTGGCTCCTGCGAGTAACCCCGCCGCGCCCGGACGTCGAGACGTTTCCTCCGTTGAAAATACTCGCGAAAGTCCTCAAGAGCGAGGTCACCCCGCGCAAAATGCCTTGGTGGCTCTTGGTGCTGCGCCTTGCGCTTGCTGCTGCAATCATACTTGCGCTGGCCGATCCTATACTCAATCCGGTCACCCGCCTTGCGAGCGGTGCCGGCCCGCTTGCCATAGTTGTTGACAATGGCTGGCCCTCCGCCCGCCTTGCAGATAGGCAATCGCGCACCGCCAACAGCCTGATTGACGAAGCAGAGCAGCAGGGACGAACGATCTACATCGCCGCAACCGCTGCACCTGCGACCGCCGAAACAGGCCCCTTTGACGCCGCCACGGCGCGCACCGTACTGGCCGCGATAGAACCGCACCCTGTTTCTCCTGGCAGAGCGGCGTCCTTGAACGCGCTTGCGGCAAGACTCGGCAAACAGTCCGGTGCAACGCTCGCCTTCTTGTCCGACGGGGTTAACCAGCAGGGTGACGAAGCCGCGTACAGACCGCTCGAAGGGATAGGGCAGGCAACCCTGCTCTGGTTTGCGCCAGATCCCACCCCGTTCGCTGCCATTGCCTCCGTCGCCAACACGGCCGATGCGCTTGAAATCGAGGTTGCCAGCTATGGCGCAGCTGCACCCGTTACTGTCGCCGCCTTCGATGGCAAGGGCCGCCGCATCG
Source organism: Phyllobacteriaceae bacterium (assembly GCA_031422915.1). Lineage (GTDB taxonomy): Bacteria > Pseudomonadota > Alphaproteobacteria > Rhizobiales > Rhizobiaceae > JANMEX01. The sequence continues at coordinate 11,458 of JANPEK010000144.1, forward strand.
GGGAGACTCTTCTGACACCATCCGGCCAGACCGGTCACGCAATCCTCGAAGCGCCATTCGAACTGCGCAACGACATCCAGTCAGTCTCAATTGAAGGTCAGCGCCTCGCGGCAGCGACCTTTGTTCTCGATGACAATCTGAAGCGCAAACGCGTGGCACTTTTATCCGGCAGCGAGGCAGATCAGGCCCAGCCACTCCTGTCGCCGCTCTACTATATCCGCAAGGCGATCGAACCTTTCGCTGACATTGTCGTGCCGAAAAATGCAGAGATTGGCGCTGGCCTGACGGAAGCTTTCGAAAGCCGTCCCGCAGTGATTGTCATGGCAGACATCGGAACTATACCGGCATCGGTGTCTCCGGCGTTGCAGCAGTTCATCGACAAGGGCGGCGTGCTTATCCGCTTCGCCGGTCCCCGCCTTGCTGCTGCCACCGAAAACGCGTTTCTGCCCGTCACATTGCGCAAGGGCGAACGTGCGCTCGGCGGCTCCATGTCATGGACCGAGCCACAACCGGTCGCCGAGTTTCCGGCTGACGGCCCGTTTGCTGCCCTGACCCCGCCAAAAGACGTCACAGTCTCGCGACAGGTGCTGGCGGAACCTGATGCCGAGCTTGCTGCCCGCACATGGGCGAGCCTCAGCGACGGCACGCCGCTTGTCACCGCCGCCTCGCGCGGCAAAGGCCGCATTGTCCTCTTCCACATCGCCCCGCAAGCGACCTGGTCAAACCTGCCGATCTCCGGCACCTTCGTTGATATGTTTCGCCAGACTATTCAGCTCGCCTCAAGCACCGGCTCCGGCAGTGCTGCTTCCGGCAAGGTGGCACTGAAGCCTTGGCGGATCATTGCAGCCAGCGGAACCGTCGGCCCTGCCCCTGCCGACGCCAAGCCGCTGACCATCGGCACCGGCACGGCACCAACCGTCAGTCTGGAAAACCCGCCCGGCCTTTACGGCAGCGAAGAGGGCGCAGCCGCGCTCAACCTTCTCTCGACAGGCGCAACGCTCAAATCCGCACTGCTGCCAACCCTATCCGCCAGCGTAGAAAACCGCGCTTATGTCTCCGGTGAAAACCGCTCGCTGAAGGGCATCCTGCTGGCCCTCGCCGTGCTCCTTCTTCTACTGGACAGCATCGCCATGATCCTGATGAACCGCCGCCCCGCCTTCCGGAGTGCTGCCATTGCCGCGCTGCTGGCACTGGCAATTCTCCCCGTGCTGATGCCGCGCGCAATCGCGCAAGACTCAGACGCCCGCCCCGGCGACGCCGAAGCCATTGCCGCCATCTCCGTAACCCGTCTTGCCTTCATCAAGACCGGCAGCGCCGAAACCGACAAGGTCGCGATGGAAGGTCTGACCGGCCTTGGCTATTATCTCACCGACAAGACCACACTCGAGCCCGCTGATCCTGTCGGCGTGGACGCGGAAACAGACGAGCTCGCCTTCTATCCGCTGCTCTATTGGCCGGTCGATCCTGATTCGCCGATGCCATCTGACAAGGCGCTGGCAAAGGTTGACGCCTACATGCAAGCCGGCGGCTCCGTGCTGTTCGACACACGCGACCAAGGCGGCTCGTCGTTCAGTCTCACAGATGATGCATCGGCGGCAAACGCGCGTCTTCGTGCAATGCTTGGTGCCATGAACGTGCCGCCACTCGAACCGGTGCCGGATGATCATGTTCTCACCAAGTCATTTTATCTGTTGAAGGAGTTCCCTGGCCGCTACTCCGGCTCGCCGCTCTGGGTCGAGCAGGTCCTGGATACCGTCTCACGCGCCGACCGCCCGGTGCGCACCGGCGACGGCGTCTCGCCGATCCTCATCACAGGCAATGATTTTGCCTCCGCCTGGGCGCTTGATGAAAACGGCGAGCCTCTCTACCCGACCGAACCTGACGATGCCGAGCAGCGCATCATGGCGCTGCGCTCCGGCGTCAACATTGTCATGTACATGCTGACCGGCAATTACAAATCCGATCAGGTCCACATCCCCAGCCTTCTCGAAAGGCTTGGCCAATGATATTTTCGTTGACGTTTGATCCGCTCTTGCCGCTTCCCGTCATAGGGGCCGCTGGCGTCGCCTTAGCAGCTGTCGCAAGCTATTCGCTTTACAAGCGCGCGCGCGGATCAATTCTTCGCTCTGTCGCTGCAGCAGCACTTGTTGCGGGTCTCGCAAATCCGGTTTTGCAAGCTGAAGACCGCGCACCGCTCAAGAGCACAGTCGCCATCGTCATGGACAAGAGCCAGAGCCAGTCGTTCGGCGAGCGCACAGCACAAGCCGATGCGGCACTTACTGGCCTTAAAGAACGCCTCGCACGTTTCCGCGATTTTGATGTCCGCGTTGTCTCAGCCGGAGAGGCTGGAGACAACGGTGCACAGGCTTCGACTCGCATTGTCGAAGCGGTGAACAATGCCTTCTCCGACGTGCCGCCCGCCCGCGTCGGCGGCGCAATTGTCATCACCGATGGTCAGGCGCATGATGTTCCTTCTGACCCCGCGAAAGCGTTCGGCTTTTCCGCTCCGATCCACGTGCTGCTCACCGGCAAGGAAGGCGAGAAGGACCGCGTGATCCGCCTCCTCGAATCCCCGAAATTCGGCATCACAGGCAAACCGCTGAAATTCTCTTACCGTGTCGATGACGATGGCGCATCGCCCGGCACGCCGGTCAGGGTGCGCGTGCTTTTGAACGGCGAACCGTTGCGCGACGAAACAGCGGTTGCAGGCCAGGCGGCCGAACTCGACATCCAAATTGCCCGCGCAGGCAAGAACATCCTCGAACTCACTGCCGAGCCACTCGATGGCGAAGTGTCGGGCTCAAACAACAGTGCCGTTGCCACCATCGACGGCATCCGCGAGAACTTGCGCGTGCTCCTCGTTTCCGGCGAGCCGCACGCGGGAGAGCGCACGTGGCGCAACCTCTTGAAGTCTGATGGTTCAGTCGATCTCGTCCATTTCACCATTCTACGCCCGCCGGAAAAGCAGGACGGCACGCCGATAAACGAACTGTCGCTGATCGCCTTCCCGACGCGCGAGCTTTTCGTGGAAAAGATCAACGACTTTGACCTGATCATTTTCGACCGCTACCAGCACCGCGATGTGCTGCCGATCCTCTATTACGATTACATCGCCAAATACGTCGAACAAGGCGGCGCGCTGCTGATTGCCGCCGGCCCGGAATATGCCGGCACCGCCTCCATCGCCGAAACCCCTCTCGAGCCCGCTCTTGCAGCGCTGCCAGACGGCGGTGTCACCGAGCAGGCATTCTTCCCGCGCCTCACCGACGAGGGCAAACGCCACCCCGTCACCCGCGGGCTCGAAGGCTCAGCGTCAGAGCCGCCCGCCTGGGGCCGCTGGTTCCGCATCATTGATGTCGCGGAGCCTGAAGGCAACGTCGTCATGAAGGGCCCGAACGAGAAGCCGCTCTTGATCCTCGACCGCAAGGGCAAGGGCCGCGTCGGCATGCTTTTGTCCGACCAAGGCTGGCTCTGGGCGCGCGGCTTTGAAGGCGGCGGCCCCGACGTCTCGCTCTACCGCCGCACCGCCCACTGGCTGATGGCCGAGCCCGAGCTCGAAGAAGAGGCGCTGAACGCAGTTTCATCAGGGAACATCATAGAAATTGTCCGCCAGTCGATGGAAAAGGAAGCAGGCGAAGCGCAAATCATCTCGCCGTCCGGCAAGACTGCGACCGTGAAGCTGATAGAGACTGACCCCGGGCTGTTCCGTGGAACTCTGAAAACCACCGAGATCGGCCTGTTCCAAGTGGCGAATGGCAACCTTTCCACATTGGTCCACGCCGGCCCGCTCGACGCGCCCGAGTTCAAGTCAATCATCTCAACCGACGCCGTGCTCAAACCGCTGACGACCCAAACCAAAGCCTCCATCCGCCGCCTCGCCTCGGCCACGGGAACACTCACCATCCCCGACATCGTTCCAGTAACCAGAACCAGCGAAGCCGCCGGGCCAAACTGGATCGGCCTGCGCAAAACAGACGAGACAGAGCTGCTCGGCATCAACAGGCTGCCGCTGTTCGGCGGACTGATCGGCTTGGCACTGCTGCTCTCAGCGATGGCCGCGACTTGGTGGCGCGAGGGGCGTTGAGGGCCCGCCTTTGCTTCGCACCGCGAATGCACGAACAGGTAAACGCGAAATGGACGGACAAGCGGCCGCGCAGAATGTGGGTTGTCCATTTACCAAACTTGCGTCGGGTTTCAATGCAGTCTCAGCTCCGCCACTGTTCGATGACGCGAAGCCGATGCTTGATTCCTTCTAGCGTCGATGTTGCGAGTTGTTGAGGAAAACCCGCTGGGAGGGTGGAATAGAGCGCTTCAATGTTCGTCACAGCGCTGCCCAGCAAACTGTCAAATTCGCCTGTGATGACTGCGCGGTCAAATCCACATCTGTCCGTCGTCTGAATAAAGTGACGTGGTGAAATTTCATCGACACGATAATGATTGTTGGTGCCTACCGAAATTGCAAGTTTGTATTTTTTCTTGTTGACCATGCGCGTCGCAAAGCTTGGTTCTGCAGTCAGCACGTCATAAATCGGTGTCATCCGGAATCTCGATCCGGGCATGAGAAAGACGCTGAAATTCTTGGCATGCCCATCCGTCGCCCCGAGCAGCCAGAAAACGATCTGTGCCTTCAAATAGGCAGTTTGATCTTCGGTAGGAACATCGCTTGCCTTCAACAGGCCCATGATGGCCTGATTGTCCGGCCCGCCATCGGCTTGATATTTCAACGTCGGGTGGACTGAGAGAGCTTGGCACATATCTTCTTGCGGCAACCTGAATAGCCTGCCCTCTCGCGTCCATTGGCGATCAAAGCGCTCAATAGACAATGCCTTTGTTCCGGCAAAATCAATGATGTCAGCGTTCGCAACCTTGAGGCCCAATGCGGCACACAGTTTCAGGCACAGGAATTCGTTCTCGACACTGTTGCTGAGATCAATACCGCCCGGAATCTGGCCGATTTGCGGTTTCAGGATATGGGTGGTTGCAGTCGTTCCTGACGGGGTGAACCATTTTCCATGGTGAAGAAGCAGGGCGGTTTTCTCCTGAGCCCCGGCAATTGATATTCGGAAATCGTCATCATCATCGAGTCCAAGCGGCGCTGCATTGAGATCATTCAGCTTGCGGGCAATCTCTTCGTCACTGATTGGTTTTCCAGCAGTCGTTCCTGTTTTTTCCGGCTCTGAACCATCTGGGACAAATTGCAGAGCGCCAACGCAGTCATGCCCGATTTTGCTGAGCAAACTGAAGGCGTCCGTACCTGTTGCCTGAACGCGTGCCGCAACACGATTACGGATGCTTTCGCTGTCCGGCAACAGGTTCTCAAACACATTCAGAACTGGTCGACCGATGTAGCGGTCCTCACGCAACGGGAGAGACAGGGAAACGGGAATTTGGGCGTCACCGTCCAGCCATTCCTGATCGTAATTGAAGTCAATCGCGCCGCTTGAGGCACGTGACAGCAATCCGACGTGCCGACCGTTCAAAAGCACGCGCAGCGGCGGATTTTTTCGGCGCTTAGACATCTAGCATATATTCGTAGGCCGAAGCCTCACTGCGCTTCTGGATCACAATCTCAAGGTTAAGCGCGGCGAGTATGTCCGTAAGCGTCTTGATCTGTGTTCCGACCTCTCCACTCTCCAATGCGGAGATTGTCGCCTGCCGCAAGTGCGTCTTGCTCGCCAAGTCGGTTTGCGTCAATTGCTGCAGTTTGCGCAGGCGCTTCACAATGGCGCCTATTTGCTTGGGTGTGCGTGCAAGATGAGTCATGCGAACCTCCTGTTCAAAAATACGCTTTGGAGTATATGATGTCAATATACGTCGTTGCGTATAATTGTTACAGATACGCGATAGAGTATAAAGCGCAATTATACGCCAAAGCGTATTCCAAAGGCAGGAGAATATAAAGGCGGGCGCTTACCCAACCCTTGCACACCGCCCCTGTCTCGGCTACCTTCTCTCAATGATCGCAACCCGCGCCGTCACCGAAGCCATTTCCCGCTCCACCCTTGGCGCGCCGCTTCTGCTTATTGGCGGCCGTCGGGCCCGGTGACGGGAGCGTCCGGCGGTCGATTGCGGGTTTGATCCGCTGGCTCCCTTTACAAACCTGAATTCCAACGCCAATGAACGGGCGCATTCTGTCTTGAAGGCCGATGGTCTCAGACAGGACGCTCATGGGACCGAAGACATGACCGCACACACAAATACGCCGCTGCCGAACACCGCTAAATCCGGCCACCAGACTGGCCGTAAAGGCATGCCGCTCGCGGCGCAAAAGTACCAATCCTACCCGCAGGTCGACTTGATCAACCGTCAATGGCCCGGCAAGCAAATTACCAAGGCACCCGTGTGGTGTTCGGTCGATTTGCGCGATGGTAATCAGGCGCTGATCGATCCGATGGGTCAGGAGCGCAAGGCGCGCATGTTCAAGCTCCTCATCGACATGGGCTTCAAGGAAATCGAAATCGGCTTTCCTTCCGCGTCGCAGACGGATTTCGACTTCGCCCGCTGGTGTATCGAGGAAGGCGGCGTGCCGGATGACGTATCGCTGCAGGTGCTGGTCCAGTGCCGCCCCGAACTCATCACCCGGACATTCGAGTCGCTCGAAGGCGCGAAGAACCCGATTGTGCATTTCTACAATTCAACATCCGAACTCCAGCGCCGCGTCGTGTTCGGCAAGGATGTGCAAGGCATCAAGCAGATCGCCGTCGATGCCGCCAAGATGATCACCGATATGGCGGAGAAAGCCGGCGGCGGGTTCCGTTTTGAATATTCGCCGGAAAGTTTCACCGGCACCGAACTCGAAGTTGCGCTCGATATCTGCAACGCCGTGCAGGAGGTCATCAAGCCGACGCCGGACAACAGACTGATCTTCAATCTGCCTGCCACGGTCGAAATGTCGACGCCCAACATCTATGCCGACATGATCGAATGGATGTGCCGCAACCTCGACAACCGCGAGAGCCTGATCATCTCGCTACATCCGCACAACGACCGCGGCACCGGCATCGCCGCCACCGAAATGGGGTTGATGGCGGGCGCGGACCGCGTTGAAGGTACACTGTTCGGCAATGGCGAGCGCACCGGCAATGTCGATATTGTCACGCTCGCGCTGAACATGTTCACCCAAGGCGTGGACCCTGAGCTTGATTGTTCGGACATCAACCGGATCAAGGGCGTCTACGAGCATTGCAACCAGCTTAAGATCCCCGAACGCCATCCGTATGTCGGCGAACTCGTCTATACGGCCTTCTCCGGCTCGCATCAGGATGCGATCAACAAGGGCATGAAGGCGATCAAGCAGGCCAACAAGCCGTTATGGGAGGTTCCCTATCTGCCGATTGACCCACAGGATGTCGGCCGCTCGTACGAGGCGATCATCCGCATCAACTCGCAGTCCGGCAAGGGCGGCATCGCCTACATCATGCAGGAGGACTATGGCCTCAATCTGCCGCGCGGTCTCCAGGTGGAGTTCCGCGACGAAGTCCAGAAGATCACAGACGAGGAAGGCACAGAGCTTTCTTCGAAGCGCATCTACGATCGGTTTATGGAGCTCTACGCCAACCAACCCGGCGCGCGGCTCGCGTTTGTCGATCACCACTCATACCCAGACCCGGAAGTCCCGGCGCTCCGCATCACCGCTGCGGAGATTCTCGATCGCGGCGAGAAGAAACGGATCGAGGGCAAAGGCACCGGCCCCATCGACGGCTTCGTCCACGCGCTGTCGATCTACCTCGGTGTTGATCTGACCGTATCCGACTATTCCG
>JANPEK010000145.1:0-1923 GCA_031422915.1 Phyllobacteriaceae bacterium
CTGCCGCGAAACCTGACGACTGCCTTCAGTTTGAACTTGTAAGTGATGCTTACAAGTTGCCGTTTGGGCCAATTCGCCATCGGCATAAATAGCGGCAATATGCTGAGTGATCATTTGCGGCGTGACCTGAAAAAGCTGAGAAATTTCGGCCTGAGACAGCCAGACTGACCCTTCGATCTGCTTCAAGGCGATCTGAGTGTTGCCATCTTCACTTGTGTAAAGGATAACTTCGCCGGTCATTCAGATTATTCCGTTGAGTTTACAGGGCGGATGAAATCCATTTGGAAACGCGCGGCTATTCGGACAGCTTCTCTTCCACCGTATGTTTCATAATCAGCGGCATCTGCAAGAATGTGAACACCAGCGTGAGTGGCATCGTGCCCCAGACCTTGAATGCCACCCAGAAATCCGTCGAGAAATTGCGCCAGAGCACCTCGTTCAGCACCGCCAGAAACAGAAAGAACAGGCCCCAGCGCAGCGTCAAGATGTTCCAGCCTTGCGCGTCCAGCTTGAATGCCGAGCCGAACACATAGCCGAGCAACGGCTTGCCGAAATAAAGGCCGCCAAGCAGCGCGCCACCAAACAGCGTATTGATGATCGTCGGCTTCATTTTGATGAACGTGTCATCCTTCAGATAGAGCGTCATCGCGCCAAACAGCAAAACGATAACACCAGACACCATCGGCATGATCGGCAATGTGCCGGTAAGGATCTTGGAGGCCACCAGCGCAATCACGGTTGCCGCCATGAACAACGCCGTGCCGATGAAAATCGGGCCGCCAAGCTCCGCCAGAGCCGGGAACTTTTCCGCCAGCCACGCACCGCGCGAGTTGGCGAAAAAGAACACCATCAGCGGCCCGAGCTCCAGCGCGAGCTTCAGTGCCGGATTGACTTGGCGCTCGCCCTTTGTGCCGGGCAGTTGTTCAAATTTCATTGTTCGGTTCCAGCAATGGCTGCGGCAAATTCTTTTGCCGAGAAGGGTTCAAGATCGGCGACCTGTTCACCTACGCCGATGAAGTAGACCGGCAGTTTGTGCTTGGCGGCGATCCCGACAAGGATGCCGCCGCGCGCCGTGCCGTCCAGCTTGGTCATGACGAGGCCGTTGACGCCGGCAATATTGCGGAAGATTTCGACCTGATTAAGGGCGTTCTGGCCCGTCGTCGCATCAAGCGTCTGCAACACCGTGTGCGGCGCTTCCGGATCAAGTTTTGCGAGTACGCGCACGATCTTGGCCAGTTCGTCCATCAGCTCCGTGCGGTTCTGCAAGCGCCCGGCTGTGTCGATGATCAAAACATCCGCACCCGCCTCTTTGGCCTTCTCAAACGCGTCATAGGCAAGACCTGCCGCGTCTGAGCCGATCTTGTTGGACACAACGGGCGACCCGGTGCGCTGGCCCCAGATGTGCAATTGTTCGATGGCCGCCGCGCGGAATGTGTCGCCCGCAGCGAGCCATACATTGAGTTTGGCCTCGCGCAGCTTTGCCGCCAGCTTGCCGATGGTCGTGGTCTTGCCAGTGCCGTTGACGCCGACCACGAGAATCACATGCGGCTTGTGCGACAGGTCGAGTTCAAGCGGCTTGGCAACAGGCGCAAGCACCTTCTCGATCTCGGCGCGCATCACGCCGCGCACCTCCTCGTCCGATACGTCCTTGCCAAAGCGGCCTGAAGATAGCGTGTCGGTGATGCGGAGCGCCGTTTCCATGCCGAGGTCGGCACGAATCAGCACATCCTCCAATTCCTGCAGAGTGTCCTCATCAAGCTTGCGCTTGGTGAAAATCCCGGTGATCGACGAGGACAACTCCTTCGACGAGCGTGAGAGCCCTCGCTTCAGCCGCTGAAACCACGAGATCTTCTCTTCTGGCTCAGGTGGCGGCGGCACATCTGCAACAGTGCCGATGTAGACTTTTCCTTCGCTGGAGGAGAC
>JANPEK010000146.1:0-3298 GCA_031422915.1 Phyllobacteriaceae bacterium
CCGATGCCCGCAGAGTGAGCCATCGCATGGCTCATCAACCGGCTGACCCGTCCATTCCCGTCGGGGAAAGGATGGATGTAATTGAACCTGTGATGCGCCGTTGGAATAGCCAGAATGCGCGCTGCTTTGCCCATCGGGGAATATTGATACCGTTTGGAAAAGTAGGCCATGAAATCGCCAACGCGTTCACTTGCTGGCGGCTGATGTCTGCCAACAGCAACATCCTGCTCAGCCACAGTTCGCCAAACGCCCGGTACCATTTGATACGTGCGTCCCATGCCCGAAATTTCCAGCAATGACGCGGATGCACCGAGGTAGAACTCTTTATGCAGCCATTTGATAAACTCTTCACTTGCAGGTTCTGGCACTTGCGATCCGGTGGCCATTTCGTCAATCTTCGCTTGAACCCGTACATGGGCGACAGCTTCAATCAGCAGATCACTTGCCCTGCCGCTTCCAGCCAACGCCTTTTCAATCTGGACTGTCTGAGGCATCTTGCCAGCAGCCACCGCCCCCGAACCCAATGCCGTCTCAATGTCTCTGGGCCACGTGACATTGCCCTCAATAAGGTTGCTGTAATAGGTGTTGATGATCCGGACCATAGCTGCGAGACTGTGAGCAGTTTGCGGCGCGAACGCGTTTTCGAGCTTGGCAGTGGCAGCGGCCAATTCCGCCACAAGGTCCGCTATCGCCTCGGGAACGTCGTCCAGACGAGCAGGTTCAATACGAAAAGTGCTCTCCATCAGGCAAATTTGGCCGATTACGTGTAAAAGTCAAGCTATTATTTTTAAAGAGATATTTTCAACTTAATGAACGATTTGGCCGATCTTCTGGCAGATCTCAGCGCCACCATCCTGGCACTGTCTGCTCAAGCCTCGGTCCCAACCTCAGCGGTGCGATGCGTTCGCACAGACCCGTCCGGTCGGAGATTTCCAGCCCGACACCGCAAATGGTCGCCTCGCCTTGCGCGGCCTCAAACCGGCCCTTTGGCACTTTTGACAGGAAGCGGTTGAGCGGCTCCTCCTTGTCCATACCGAGCGAGGAATCATAATCACCGCACATGCCGCTGTCGGTTATGTAGCCGGTGCCATTGGTGAGGATCTGGTGATCCGCCGTCGGCTGATGCGTGTGCGTACCGACGACCAGCGAGGCGCGCCCGTCAACAAAGTGGCCGAAGCACATTTTCTCCGATGTGGCTTCCGCATGAAAGTCAAAGATCACCGCATCGGCCTGTTCGCCAAGCGGGCAAGCCTCAAGGATAGAGCGCCCGCAGGAGAATGGATCGTCCAGCTCGGGATGCATGAACACCCGGCCCATGATGTTGGCCACGAGAACTCGCGCGCCGTTCTTGGCCAAGAACAGACCGGAACCCTTGCCAGCTGTCCCTGCGGGATAATTGGCCGGACGGATGAAGCGCTCGTGGCGGGTCGCAAATTCCAGCGCCTCGCGCTGGTCCCAGACATGGTTGCCGGTGGTGACAACATCGGCACCGGCATTGATCGTCTCGAGGAAAATCTCTTCGGTGATGCCAAATCCGCCGGCGGCGTTTTCGCCATTCACGACCACAAAATCCAGCTTGTAATCCGAAATCAAGCCAGGAAGCTGCTTCCAAACCGCTGTACGGCCCGAGCGGCCAACCATGTCACCAAGAAATAGAAATCGCATGAGGGGTTCTTTATCCGCAACGCTTGAACCGGCGCAACCCGCTTTCGCTCAGCACTGCATCCAAAGGCACGTCATGTGCCTCAAACGGCACAGCGTCAATCTCTTGGCAGTCAAAAGCTATCGCAACGAGCCGGGGCGTTATTCCCCTTGCCCGAAGCCGTGCAATCGCCCGGTCATAATAGCCCACACCATAGCCGATCCGGTTTCCCTGAGCGTCAAACGCTGCCAGCGGCACCAGCATCAAAACCGGGTCCAGCACCGCCGCCTCCGGTCCCGGTCCGACTGTGCCGAACCCCATATCAATCATCGGCGCCCCGCGCACCAACTCGCGGAACTCGATTGTCGTCTTGTCGAGAATGGCCGGAACACAAATACGCCCGCCTTTCGCTGCCATCGCCGCCATTAAAGGCCGAACATCGACCTCAGATCGCATCGGCATGAATGCGGAAACCACCTCGCCCGGGACCAAATCCAGTGCCTGCGCGCCGGTATCGGCAATCCGGAGACTCATCTCGATACGGTAGTCCAAAGCCAAAGCATCGCGCCGCGCCAAGGTCTCATTGCGCAACAGTTTTTTTAGGGATTTGGGATCGGACATTTGAATGCAGACGTCGCTGGATCGTCCAAAATTCGCTGCGACGCGTCAAATGGAGTGATTTTCGAGAACCGGAGCGGAGCATACTCTTGTATGTGAGCACCGGAAGCGCAGAAAATTGCTACAGTTGGCCATCAAAGTGAATTTTCAGACATGCTCTGAGGGATAAATCCCTGTTGACCGGGCACTATTGCCCATTTGCGCACGGCAGGTCTCCTGGCTCACGGGTCTTAAGGTCTCGTCCGCCTTCCCGGTTTCCCAGTGGCTTGTTGGACGGGCCCTCGCCGCTCTACAGTCGCGGGGTCGGCTGCGATCAAAGTGCCCTGAATGGGTCCACCCCTCGCATTCCCTTTTGATCCCTGGGGCCAAAGCCTTTCGGGAACCATTTGCAACACCTTGATAGGTTCGAGGGGCAGGCAATGTCAATCGCGGATGCGACCATTCAGGACGCATCTGGCCAAAATGGCTGATGCGGTCAAGCTGTCCGCCGCAGCCTGGCATTGCCGATCAGCCGCCTTTGACGCGCCTGAGCGTCCCGGCAACCATGCTTCTTGCCTGCATATCCAACACGATCAGTGCTCCGGCGAAACCAGCGAAGGCCAAGATGCAGAATGCGACTTGCCCTGCCAATCCCAACTGAAGGGAACGCCCGGTCAGGCCAATTGCGATGCACACAGCCGCAGGAGCCAGAAAGGAGAATGCGAAATTCCGGAATACTGCAACAAAAAGGCCTTTGCCCGCAGTGCGGTAAAGGAAAAAGGTAAGGAACGCAGCCCCCAGAACATGGATGCCGACGTAAACCAGCATCACGCCCTCCAGCTGAAGCATTTCGAATGCATAAGGCGAAAACGCCAGCAAGGCAGCCAGCATCAAGACAGATGCCGCAACCGGAGGAAACGGTCGGCTGTACGCCGTAAAAACCGACCCATAGATCAATAGCGCTCCCTGGAAGGGCAGCACCAGAAAGCCGATCTGCGCAACTCCGGCGAAAGTCGCCATCTGGGCGTCCGAAAAGGTCGAGCCAAAGAAAACCATCCG
>JANPEK010000147.1:0-3211 GCA_031422915.1 Phyllobacteriaceae bacterium
GCGGATTCGGCCGGGCGCAGGATGAGGAGGATTGCCGCGTAGAGGCGGTGTGGGAGGGTGAAGGATAAGTGTTCGTTTTCAGACACTTGGCGTTGCGGCAGTCCCCTCTCCGTCGGCTTCGCCGACACCTCTCCCCAAAGGGGCGAGGTTAAAGCCGCGCAGGTTGGTTTAACCTCGCCCCGCGAGCGGGGGTCCGAAGGACGGGCGAGACCCGTGGCTCGCCCCGGCACGGTGTCGGCGAAGCCGACGGAGAGGGGACTGCCGCAACGCCAAGTGTCTGCAAACGAACACTTATCCTTCACCCTCCCACACCGCCTCTACGCGGCAATCCTCCTCATCCTGCGCCCGGCCGAATCCGCACTCCGCCGCCTCATCGTCATCGCAGCGCGTGGCCTTGTGCTAAAACCCCGCAACGCGAGCCAACCCCTGCCAAACTTCCCGGCCTTCGCAGCCACAAACGCATCCCGCATCCCAAGTTTCGCCCTCCTCGACTCACTCAAACATTTCTTGCTCGAAGACTTCAACCAAAACGCCAACCCGCACGTGAGCTTCTCCAGCTCCTGGGATGCAAGCGACTTCGCACCCTCAATTTCGCAGCCCGACGAACCAATCAACGCCGCCCAACTTTTCAGCCGCATGCGCGCCTTGCGGGCCGCGCTCAGCGACATCCCCAAACAAGCCCGCCGCCTCGCAAGATGGCAGGCCCGCCGTGATTTGGCACTCAAAGCCAAGCGTCCAACCCGCATCTCAATCTTCCGCCCGGGTCTCCCGCCCGGCTGGAGACAACGGTCTATTCACACGGTCGATGATGTGCTGCGCGAGTGCCACGGCCTCGCGCTTCATGCGGTCAACGGGCCCGATACGGGGTAGACGTTGACTCCGCAAATCGTTGTTTTTATTCAATAAATACCCATGACGTTGGTCATTCCGGATCTGCACTGCGCTTGTCCGGGACGACGGCGCATCAGGGGTAAATGGCAATCGCTACAATAGGCAACGAGGCAAAGCGAAAAAGGCGCGGACAATGCCACGCCTCAAGATAAGTCCAGAAGGAAAGTCGTTATCCCGCGAAGGCGGCGTCCAGTGTCTCGACCCGTTGCAACACGGCAAACTCAACGGCAACGCCATCATCAAAATGGCGGACGACCTGGCCGCGCATTGTGCCGAGTGTCACTTGGGTTCCCAGAGCAGGCTTCACATCGGTCTCGATGGCAGCACCAGAGAGCGACAAATCAACAATGCGGCATTCATACTGGCGGCCATCGCTCAGCGACATCACGGTCACCGGGTTGCGCGGCGACACGCGCTCATGGCGGCGGTCTTCCGGCAAGTCCAGTTCATGCCGGTTGGCAAGCCACGTCAGTTGCGCGGCGAGCTTGTCCTTCTTGCGCTCCGAAGCAAGGATCGTCATGGCAAACCCGTCGGGCAGGGAGCGCGTCATAACGCCTTCAACCCGGCCGATATGATCGATATAGGCGATGACCTTTTCGCCAAGTTCGCCGGCATGTTCGGAAATCAGCGAGCAATTGCCCGGCGACATGTCCACCACCTTGCAGGCGTGCTCCGTGCGGTCTTCCAGCATGTAGCGGCCATACAGCGCGACATTGACGCGTTGGAAGTCCCGGCGCTCTGATCTGCTGGATGGTGCTGCGCTCATGGTTCTGTTCGCCATTTTGGCTTTGGGTTCAATTACCCCAAGCTCAAATTGAACGTTACAAATGTTCCATTAACAAGTCGTAACCCAGACGGGAAAATGCGGCCTATTTTCGCTCTTCTTCCGACAATCCGCCGGCGATCACCGTCAGATGGCCGAAGCGCTTGCCAGTATCCAGATTTTCGCGGCCCAGCGAGCGCGGCCCTGATATGTTTTCCAGTGAAGGCCTGAGCGGCGGCACCTCGAATCGCGGGCGGTTGTTGAGGAAAACCAGCTCCTTATCGGGATCGATCACCCTGACGGACGTGACCCGGCTGTCTACGATGGGATCGACGCTTAGCCAGTATGGCTTCTCCTTGGGGAAA
Organism: Phyllobacteriaceae bacterium; assembly: GCA_031422915.1. Taxonomy (GTDB): domain Bacteria; phylum Pseudomonadota; class Alphaproteobacteria; order Rhizobiales; family Rhizobiaceae; genus JANMEX01. The sequence goes on from JANPEK010000147.1 coordinate 2,020, forward strand.
ATTGCGCCAAACATCCTCGGGCTCTCGCTTGTATTTGCCAACGGCAGGAAGATTGCATCAAACCCCAACACGCGCTTGCCTTTTGAAACTCCATCGAACGTGATCAGGCTGACCGTCTTTTCAGCAAAACAGGCATCGACCAGCCGGCGGACCAGGCTCATGTCGCCAAGCGAGAACAGGCTCAGGAATGCATAGTTCTTCAACTCGCGTCCATAAATGGCACACACACGGGTGCCCGCGAGACGGAACGTAACCTCCTTGCGCATGCCCTGTTCGAGGATGAATGTGTCGGCCAAATGTGTGCGGATATCCACCGGCTCGATTTGCGTGCGGTAAGGCGCGGGTCTTCCATCCCGGATCCGGTTCCAATAGAGAAATAGCTCGGTTGTTCCCGGGTGTGACATCAAAATTCCCATCATGCCTGCGCTGCGTATGCCTGTGCCAAAACGGGATTGCTTCCTCCGGTTCAGCCTCTTCAATGAAGGCTCAGCAGTTTCCATGCCAGCGGCACGTCGGACGTCCACAGGGTTATCCACGGGGCGGCAGCGTTAAGGTTAACCAGTGGTTTACGTTGCCTTGGCATGACAGGCGTGGCATACAGTATGCACTTCACGAAGCCGTTGGCTTTGCAGCATTAAATTGGTTTTGGGTTGTTCTTCGGGGAGATCAGGGACTCAAAACGGCCGCTCCGGGCAGATGCCTTGAGCGGCCTTTTTTTTAACCAGTTTGGCGTCGTATGTGGCCTGAAACCGGAGATATCCATGAGTTTCGAACAGGTCCCGCAAGAGCGCCAGCCCGCGCTCAACATTCCAAACAGCATACTCGCCGTTTTGGCCGCCTGTTTCATCATTCATTTCGCGCAGGGCTATATTCTGAACGAAGAAGACAATCTCTATGTCCTGTTCTATGGCGCGTTCATTCCGGCGCGTTATGGGGAAACCCTCAATTGGGAGGCCTACACCAGTGCCGTCACTTACTCCCTGCTACACGGCAGCATCGGCCATTTGTTGAACAATTCAGTGTGGCTGGTCGCGTTTGGCAGCCCTGTGGCCAAAGCAATGAGCAACACCCGCTTTGCGCTGTTCTGGATCGCCTGTTCAATGATTGCCGCGCTGTTTCATTATGCTGCTGACCCATCAAGCGTTGCACCGATGATCGGCGCGTCCGGCGCTGTAGCAGGCATGATGGGCGC
>JANPEK010000148.1:0-9843 GCA_031422915.1 Phyllobacteriaceae bacterium
CTTCAGGCGATCCGGTGTCGCCAGCGGCTTGACCAAATTCCTTGATGATTTCCTGCTTTTTTTCAGGCGTAATCGACATCGTGATTTCCTTTTGTTTGAGGATAAGGACGCCCAGAGCCGGGATGTCGTCCAGCAAGGGCCGTGAAAGCAACGGAAAGCGTCATTGCTGCGGGGCGTATAGTGGAAAACGTGCGGAAATGGAAGGGGCGTTTCCTCTTCTTCAACCATCGGCAGATTCGTGACAGAAATGTGTGGGTGTGTTATTGGCGTCGTATGAACAGTCATGAGATCATTGATCGCTTGAAATCTGCCGAGCCTGCCTTGAGGGCGACCGGCGTTGCGTCACTGCGCCTGTTTGGCTCATACGCCCGAAATGAAGCACGTGAAGATTCCGACATAGATTTGTTCGCAGAAGGCCGCGATGGCGAAAGGCTGACTTTGATCCACATTGCCGAGGGACAGAGCGCAATCCAAGCCTTGTTTCCGGGAAAAGAGATAAGCTTCAGCTCGAAGGACTCCATTTCGCCGCTCTACCTGCCTTATATTGAAGCCAGTTCAATCCGCGTCTTCTGATGCAATCGGCAAAGCATCCGGAAGTCCGCCTCGCCCACATTCTCCAACAGTTGGATATCGTCGCGTTGGCGGTTCAAGGTTTGAGCCCGGTTCAAGCGCGCGGCAACGCCCTCTTGAACCTTGCCATTGAACGCTCAGTGCAGATTGTCTCCGAGGCGGCCAAAGAGTTGCCGCCGGAACTACGCAAACGCTATCAGGATGTTCACTGGCAAGCGATCATTGGTATCGGCAATCTTTTGCGGCATGAGTATTACCGGATCAACCCGGCGGATATCTGGGACATTGCCACGGTCCATTTTCCGGCATTGCGACCAGTCATATTACAGATGCAAGCCAGTTTGAAGCAGCCGGACTAACCGTCTCGCTTCCCCGGCACCAACCTCAGCACCAGAAGCCCCGCAATTGCCGACAATATCGACCCTGTCAGAACGCCGATCTTCACCTCTTCCACCCAATCGGCATGGCCGGGAAACGCCAGCAGGCCGATGAACAGGCTCATGGTGAAGCCAACGCCGCACAGCAGCGCGACCCCATAGACCTGCGCCCAAGTAGCATCGCGTGGCATGGCAGCCAGTTTTGACTTCACGGCGAGCCACGTGGCGCAAAAGACGCCGATCTGCTTGCCGAGGAACAGCCCCGCCGCCACACCGAGCGTGATCGGATGGGTGAAGGTTTCCAGCGACAGACCGCTGAGAGACACGCCGGCATTGGCAAACCCAAATATTGGCACGATCATGAACGCCACAGGCTTGTGCAGAGCGTGCTCCAGCCGGTGTAGCGGCGAGTTCTCACTGCCGGAAACCGGAATGGTGAGCGCCAGCACGACGCCTGCAAGCGTGGCATGCACGCCGGATTCATGCATCAGTATCCACAGGCCGACGCCAAGTATGAGGTAGGGTGCCAAGGCCTTGATGCCGATGCGGTTCATGCCAATGAGGATTGCCGTCACAGCGGCAACGCCGCCGAGCGCCCAGACATTCAGTCCGGCGGTGTAGAAAAATGCAATGATGACCACCGCGCCGAGATCATCCATGATGGCAAGCGCGGCGAGGAAAACTTTTAGCGACATTGGCACGCGTTTGCCTGCCAGCGCCAAGATTCCAAGTGCAAAGGCGATGTCCGTTGCTGCCGGAATGGCCCAGCCGGACAGAGACTCCGGCGTTGCTGCGTTCAGCAGCACATAGACAAGCGCCGGAACCGCCATGCCGCCAAGTGCTGCGATTGCGGGCAGCGAGCGCGTGCTCCATGTTGACAATTCGCCGCCGATGAACTCGCGCTTGATTTCAAGCCCGACCAACAGGAAAAACAGCGCCATCAGCGCGTCGTTGATCCAATGCAGCACTGAAAGACCGAGATACTTTTGTTCAAGTACCTCGAAGTAAGCCGGGCCAGCTGACGAATTGGCGACAATCAGAGCGAGGGCCGCAACTGCCATCAAAACGTTGCCGCCTGCGGTTTCGCTGTCAAGAAATGCCTTGATGGCGCTGAGAATCCGGGGGCGCTTTTGGGGCTTCTGCACGTGGAAATCCTTTTGTTCGCTCATCGCAATACAGCTTCGATGAGGTCTGGCAAAGCTTTCAATGTTTCAATCAATCGGAACCTCGGATGACTCTCCGGCGCGTCGGCATGGTCCAGTTCCCACACCAGTTCATGCGGCACATGCACACCCCATGCACCAGCGTCCAGCGCCGGAATGACATCCGATTTCAGCGAATTGCCGATCATCATAGCGCGCGCAGGTCCGTCAGCATGACGGGTGAACACCCGCTCGTAGACGGCTGGCTTTTTGTCTGAGACAATCTCAACCGCATCGAAGAAATCGCCCAATCCAGACTGCGCCAGCTTGCGTTCCTGATCGAACAGGTCACCCTTGGTGATCAGGATGATCCGGTATTTGCCCGCCAGCGCCTCAAGCGTCTCGTGCACATGCGGCAGGGTCTCAATGGGATAATCGAGCATCGCCCGGCCAAGCGCCAGTATCTTGCCGATCATCGCTTGCGGCACCGTGCCATCAGTTACCTCCAGAGCGGTCTCGATCATCGACAATGTGAAGCCTTTGGCCCCGAAGCCGTAGAGCTTCAAATTGCGCTGCTCGGCTTCCAGCAGGCGCGACGCGACGTGGTGCGTGTCGCCGTGGTCGGCAAGAAGCGCGGTGAAGCTCTCTTTCGAGAGTTGGAAAAACTGCTCGTTTTGCCAAAGCGTGTCATCGGCATCAACGCCCAGTGCGGTCAATTTCATCATGGGCGGAAGGATGGCGCAGGCGTGACTGTGCGGTCAACCCTCATCTTCCTCGCAGGCCAAATATGGATCGAACACCCAGCCAGCCTTGTTGTCTTCAGCGAGACGCTCGACGGCGATCCATTTCTTGCCATTGAGTATCTTCTCCTCGTAGGGCCGGACGCGGACACCGTTTTCCCATGTGCCAAGGATTGCTCCCGCCGGCTGCTCACGAATGTTGAGCGGCGTGCCAGTCGGATCTGCGACGGTACAAATCTTGCCCATCTCATCCGAACCGCGGCATTTGAGATAATCACCGAACACGTAGCCCCAAGACTCACCATATTTGGCGACGAGCGCCCATTTCTTGCCCTTGTCTTCCTTGTGCTCGATGAATTCGACCTTAGAGCCCTTCTTGAGCGTGGACAGGATTTTTCCATTAGGGCCCTCACGCACATTGAGCGGTGTGCCGGTCGGGTCGACCACCGTGCAGACCGGCGGGCCATCGCAGGCCAGTGTTATTGTCGCCATGGTGGAAAACAGGCCTGCCATCATGATCTTTCGCATTGCCGTCCCTCCAGTCCCCAAGTTCATGCTCCAAGCCAAGAATTGTCGAGAACAGTGACAATGTAAAGCGACCGGGACTGCCACGGCCTACGCCCTGAACACGCGCTTGGGGTGGAATTGCCCGACGCGGATTTCGCCGATGGCGACCAGCGCGCCGCGTTCGGTGACATACGCCTCGTCAGCTTCAACGGGTGCGTCACGGCCGAGCGCCATCACCGGATTGCCCATCCGCACGCGGTGGGCGGAATCGCCGGTCAGCGCCAGATGCGGCAGGCCTTCAAGCGCCTCGACAGGGTTGATCAGGAAAGCATCGAGTTCGGCAAACGCTTCCGGGGAAAGACCGTCGGGCGTTCCAAGCGCTTCCAACTTCACCTTGGCTTTGTCGTAAGCGAACTCCAACTCGTCCTTCGTCACCGCGTCCTGCTCGTCAAACGGCGCGACGACTTCGCGTCGGAGCGCGCTGACATGGCCATGGCAGCCGAGCAGCCGCCCGATGTCCCGGGCAAGCGAGCGGACATAGGTGCCCTTGCCGCATTCGACTTCGAACACGGTGGAATTGCCGTCCAGCATTTCGACAATGCTGAAAGCGTCGATCTCGATGTCGCGGGCTTGAAGCTCGACATGTTCGCCGCCGCGCGCAAGATCGTAGGCGCGCTCGCCGTCTACCTTGATAGCGGAAAACTTGGGCGGCACTTGGCTGATCACCCCGGTGAACTGCGGCAGCAGCGCCTCGATGGCGGCGCGAGTTGGCCGCAAATCGGATTTGGCGGTGACTTCGCCCTCCAGATCATCCGTCGAGCGTTCTTCGCCCCAACTTGTCGTGAATTGATAGACCTTTGTGCCGTCCATCACGTATGGCACCGTTTTGGTCGCCTCGCCGAGCGCAATCGGCAGGATTCCGGAAGCCAGTGGATCGAGTGTTCCAGCGTGGCCGGCCTTGTCGGCACGGTAGATGCGCTTGATGAAGGAAACAGCGTCGGTCGAGCCCATGCCGTAGGGCTTGTCAAAGATCACCCAGCCGGAGACCGGCCGTTGCGGACGTTTGCGTTTCTGGCTCATGGGCTCAGGCGTCCGAGCTGCCATTCGGATCGACATCGCTGGTGTCGATTTCGGCGGCGTCAATTTTCGACTTGCCAAGATCACGCGCCACTTCCGGCGAACGCAGCAGCGCGTCGATTTTGGCGTAATTGTCGAAAGACGTATCGAGCCGGAAGCGGATCGAGGGCATCGAGCGCATCTGGCGTAGCGCCGGACCAAGCGCGCCGCGGATAAACTTCTGATGTCGGTTGAGCGCGTCAATGACCGGGGCAGGTTCCGGCACGCCGAGCGGCGAGATGTAGGCCGTGGCGTTGGAAAGGTCTGGCGACATTGACACCTGTGTTACCGATAGCACTGTGGTTTCCAGCAACGGGTCGTTGATCTCGTTGCGTTGCAACACTTCTGTCAGCGCGTGGCGCACCATTTCGCCGACGCGCAGCATGCGTTGGGTTGGACCAGTGGCGGATTTCTTGGCGGGCATGTTGATCTCGCTTGAAATGTTGGCGAAACGGCCACGGGACCGGACCATTCCTGAAGCTGGGCGTTTACAGACACGTATAGCAATATGCCACAAAATTGTGGCAGCAGGACATTGTGGCTCTCTCCAGCCTTCCCCCTTGCGGGGGCCGAAGGCTGGCGCGCGTGTTTTCTCATCGCCACGCCCCGTTGCCGGTCTGGCCATTGTCAAAGAACTGGGAAGCGGGGTGTGTGGTCCTGCCTCTGATATTTAAGGTATGTGACAAGCCACACACCCCGCACGTCTGGCACTTCATCCGGACAGGTCGGTATCCACCGAACTGGGCAAATACTCGGCTTTCGCGTTGCATTTGCATGCGCCGGGACCCCCGAGGCCGTGGCCTTGACGGGCAACGGCATTTGCGCCGTCATTTTTGGACCCCGGGCCTTTTCGCGCGAAAGAGTCTCCTCAAACGCACTATCCCCCGCACAATTTAGGGGAACCCATGTCGGCCGGAGAGGATGGTTCCATTAGGCCACCCCCACCGAAGCCAGCTCCTTCGCATCAAACCGGATGGACCGGCCTGACCTTCCCGAAGGAACACGCGAGGAGATTATGCGGGAGGCGCGAGGGGCGTGGATAAGTTGGACGGGAATTTGTTGCGGGGTGAGGGATTTCAATGGGTTGGGTGGGAGCTCACTGCGGATAATGCGCGTGTTATCTCTCCCGCAATGTTGGGGGTGGAGCCATAACACAATAAAGTGCACTGTCACCGCAATCCACGCGGTGCGAATTACTGGGATGGCGAGTTTTGTGCACTGTCACCGTAATTCGAGTTTGTGCACTGTCACCGTAATTCGGTGGGCTTTGATGGTCCAGGACGTCAAATCCAATTTTGCATTTATGCTTGTTTGCCATCGTATGTATTTTCTTGTGATGTTTGTTGCGAAAGTGTCGGAAAAAGTCTTAATGTGACAGCTAAGGAGTTGCAGATTTGGAATCAGAAGGAAAAGATGTAGAGGCACCGATTTTCGTGAAGAATATAAAATGGTTTATTAACAATTGGTCGAGTCAAAAATTGGTGATAGTTCTGTCTTTGGCGTCAGTGCTAATATATATTTCTATACAAAATATCAATTTACTGGATGTTATAAAGAACAGATATGCTACTTTAGGCAACTTTTATCTCATAATTAGAAATAGCACTACTGAATCAGTTCAACTCAGCATTGATAAAACAATAGAGTATGAGATATTTGAGCCAACTAAAGAAGACGGCATATTTTCAAGTTTCATTAAAATTGAAGATAGTAATTTTTCAACGTATGAAAATACTATGGTATTAAAGTTAGACCCAAATTACCAAGCTAAAATAAATGCGAAATTTGTCAACGAAAAGAGAGTCTATGATTACTTCAAAAACGGTGAGAATTACATTAAGATAAACTTGAAAGTGAAATATCTTGGTTCAAACCCAAGAGAAGCCGAGTATTCTAAGAAGTTCATAAGCAATTCTGAAAACTTCAATGGCGGATTTCTTTTTGAATTAGAGCGATTTGGTGCTTTCTGCCTTTATCGAAACAAATATGGCGCGACCTATGAAGCTCCTTGTCCATAGAAAACCGTTCATAAAACAATGAACGAGTCTATTTTTGATGTAAAATGCGTGAATTAATTTACTCTGTAAAGTATCTCTTGTTTTCCAATTCTTGGTTGATTAAATACATTTTTGGCTCGCCCCTCACCGCAACCCCGCCGCAAACCGCTGCACCCGCTTGCACGCCTCCTCCAACAGCGCATCGCTCGTCGCATAACTAATCCGGAAGTTCGGCCCCAATCCAAACGCTGACCCATGCACAGCCGCGACGCCCTCTTCCTCCAGCAGCGCAATGACGAAATCCTCGTCGGTGTTCAACACCTTGCCAGTTTCCGTCTTCTTGCCCATCAGCCCCGCCACCGACGGATAGACATAAAACGCACCCTCCGGCTTGGGGCAGACCATGCCGGTGGCTTGGTTTAGCATCGAGACGACGAGGTCTCGGCGCGCTTCGAACGCCTTGCGGAAGACGGGGAGATGCGCCTGTGTGCCGTTCAGCGCTTCCACGGCTGCCCATTGCGAGATCGACGATGCGCCCGAGGTTTGCTGGCCTTGGACCATGTCCATCGCCTTGATGAGATGCTCGGGACCGGCGGCATAGCCGATGCGCCAGCCGGTCATGGCGTAGGATTTGGAGACGCCGTTCATGGTCAGCGTACGGTCATACAGCGACGGCTCGACCTGCGCCGGGGTGACAAACTCAAAATCGCCGTAGACCAGATGCTCGTACATGTCGTCGGTGAGGATCCACACATGCGGGTGGCGGACCAGAACGTCGGTCAACGCTTTCATCTCGGTGCGGGTGTAGGCTGCGCCGGACGGGTTGGACGGCGAGTTGAGGATGACCCACTTGGTCTTGGGCGTGATCGCGCGGTCAAGGTCTTCGGCTTGAAGCTTGAAATTGTTCTCAAGCGTCGTGGCGACAAACACCGGCGTGCCATAGTTGAGCGCCACCATTTCCGGATAGCTGACCCAATAGGGCGCGGGGATGACGACTTCATCGCCGGGGTTGAGCGTGGCGAGGAGCGCATTGTAGAGCACCTGCTTGCCGCCGGTGCCGACGATGGTTTGGCTGGGCTTATAGTCGAGGCCGTTCTCTCGGCTGAACTTGGCGGCAATGGCTTCGCGCAGCTGCGGAATGCCCGAAACCGGCGTGTACTTCGTCTCGCCGCGGCGGATGGCGGCAATGGCGGCTTCCTTGATGTTGTCGGGCGTGTCGAAATCCGGCTCGCCGACCGACAGCGAGATGATGTCCTTGCCATGGGCTTTCAGGTCGCGCGCTTTCTGCGTGATGACGATGGTGGCGGAAGGCTTTACGCGCGAAAGGACATCAGCAAGAAAGGCCATGGCGGGAGACTCCGTTGGGGCAGGAATTGCGCCGTCCCTATCGCGCAGGATGCGTCAGACCGCAAGGCAAAATCCGGCAAATATCTGGCGAATTGAATATGCTTAACGCTTTCTTGAAGCAATCAGGCGCATTTTACCGGTTTCGCTTGAGGTTCACGATGTCAGACGCAACATACTCCCGCATGGTCGCATTCGACAACGGCACGCACGGCGCGCTGTTCGGCTCCTGGCAATTGAAGAGCGCGTTCCAGCCGATCTTCACACTTTCGTCAGGCACGGCGGAGATTGCCGGCTTCGAGGCGCTGATCCGCCCATTCCTGGCCGGGCGCGCGGCCTCGCCTGCCACGCTGTTCCGCACGGTGAAGGGCGATAAGCGCAGCGCTTTGGAAACGATAATGCGCGACCTGCACATGAAGAACGCGACAACACTTCCAGTGCAGGGCGCGCTGCTGTTCATCAACATTGACCCGTCAGCATTCTTGGACCTGCTGGAGATTTCTCAAGCGCTGGCCTCGGTCAGGCGGCAATGGGCCAAGACTGGCAACGCCTCGCGGCGGCTGGTGTGCGAGATCACGGAGGGCAAGGCGAAATCCCCGTCGCTGCTGTTCTCGCTCGCCGACACGATACGGGCCAACGGCTTCCGGCTCGCAATTGACGATTACGGCGCCAAAGACTCCGACGCGGCGCGCCTGTCGCGGCTGCGGCCGGACATCGTCAAACTCGATGGCCGTTGGATCACGCGGCTGATTGAGACCAGCGCGGGCTACGGCCACGCCAAGGACATGGTGAAGCGCTTGGCCGGCCTTGGCATTGAGACGGTGTTCGAAGGCATAGAGGAGTTGCAGCAGCTGGAGCTTGGCGAAGCGGCGGGCGCGACGTACCTTCAGGGGTTCGCGCTCGCCCGGCCCGAGATCGCGCCGACCAGTTTTGCCCACTTCATCACACCCGCAGTTCCGAAGAGCGCGCGGGACGCGCTGATCGAAGCGGTGCGGCATCAAGCGGCAAAAGTTGACCTCGCTATCGGCTACGGCCACCGCGCCGCCTGATACGTAACGCGCGTGAATAGGGCCGTTCACAAACTTTCATTTGTGTTCTAAAGCGCGCTCGAACAGCGTGCGAAACCCTCACGAAAGGCGCGCGAAATGCTCACTCTCTATTCCATGCCAAGCTCCGGCAACTCCTACAAGGTCCGGCTGATCCTCGCCAAACTCAACATCCCGTTCAAGCACGTTGCGGCTGAATATGGCTCGGGCGTCACCAACTCGAACGCCTTCCGCGAACTGAACCCGAACGGCAAGGTGCCGCTCGTGGTGTTGGAGGACGGGCGCACGTTGGCGGAGTCCGATGCGATCCTGACTTACTTCGGCGAGGGCACCCGCTTTGTGCCGGAGGACAAGTACGCGCGCGCCAAGATGTTCGAGTGGATGTTCTTCGAGCAGAATTACCACGAGGGCGTCATCGCCGTCCGCGCGGCGATCCTGACCTACCCGCAACGCGCCGCGCAGAAGACGCCGGAGCGCCTCGCAGAGCTGTTGGAAAGCGGCCACCGGGTGCTGGGTGTCATGGAGGCGCAACTGGCAAAGACGCCGTTTATCGCTGGAGATACCTTCACCCTCGCCGACATCGCGCTCTATGCCTACACCCATTCGGCGCAAACAAAGGGCGGCTTTGAAATGGAGCGTTTCCCGCGCATCAATCAATGGCTGGGTCGTTGCAAGGAAGACCCCGGCCACGTGCCCTTGGAATGGGGCTGCGATTGACGCCAAGGCATTTCGGTTCCACACTCTGCGCCTAAGCAGACAGGAAGCATCGTCATGCGCCAGGAAATCAATGCGCCACATCACCGCAGTTCCGGCAAAGGCTTTCTGAAACACTTCCGGCTCGGCGCCGCGTTGGCCATCCTCGCCTTTGGCACGTCTTCGCCCGGCGCACAGACTATCGCTCCTGCCCCGGAAGCTGGCACAGGACGCATCGTCAAGAACGCCGAAACGACCAAACTCGACATGGTCGCCGCAGCAAATCCGCTGGCGGCGAAGGCGGGCAAGGA
>JANPEK010000149.1:0-4454 GCA_031422915.1 Phyllobacteriaceae bacterium
TCGCCGTCGAAACGCTTGAGCTGTTCGCTCATGACAAATGTTTCGACCGGATGGCCGGCAACAGTGTGTATTCGCTGCTCCATCGCCTTCTGTGCCTTATGCCCAAGACCGAAGTGTCGGCCGACGCCCTTGAACATTTCCGGCATTGAATTGGGCGAGGCTATGATTGCAATCCGCCCAAACGGCACCGGCGCGAACCCCTTGATGCCGCCGATTGCAGCATTGACCGCCACCACGCCGCCGAAGGAATGGCCGATGACCATGTCAAACGGCCCAAGCCAGGTGGACGCGGCATGCACGGCTTCGACGCCGCGTTTGACATTGAGCGTGCGGCCCTTGGAAAGGCCATGGCCGGGCAGATCGAGGCCGACGACATCAAAGCCGTCGGCGGCAAGGCTGGCGATCATCCGCGCCATGAAATCCGTGCGCGAGCGCCAGCCGTGGATGACAAGAATTTTGCCCTTGTTTGGAACTGATGCACTGGCGCGGAACTGGTGCGCAACCACGCAGCCAGTGGAGATTTTCAGCCGGTGTTTGCGGGCTTCGGCCATGATTGGCTGAGCGCGGTCGATGGCTGCCTGCTCTTTCTTGCCAGGCTTTGAAGGGTCGTCCGTCCGGCAAAACAATTCAAACGCCAGCCGCCCCGCAAGCGCCGGAAACAGCCGACCGCCTTGACCAAGCGCGGCGCGTATGACTTGCTGACTTGAAATGGCCATCACCCGACTCCAGATTGGTTCAACCATGAACAATATTGTTCAATCATGAACGAAAAGCAAGCGCCAAACACGGCACATCTGCCGTGGGACAACCCGCGCTTTCGCAATTGGGTGGCGGTGGCCAAGGCGGCGCACGCGGTGGAGCGCGCCATTGCGGACGTGATGAAGCCGCTCGATCTGAAACCGGCGCAGCTCGACATGATGATGAACATCCACCGCCATCCCGGCCTGTCGCAGCAAGAACTGGCCGAACGGCTGATCGTCGGGCGCTCGAACATAACCATGCTGATGCCCGGCCTGATGGCGCGCGGGCTGGTCAGCCGCGAAACCGATGCCAAAGACAAGCGCGTACAGAGGCTGGCGCTGACGCCAATTGGAACCACACTTCTCATGCAGGCGCTGGAGCTTTATTCGCAGCTGATCGACAAGGCGATGGGCGCATCCACGCCGGAAGAGTGCGATCTGGTCGGCGGACAGATGATGAAAATGGTGGAGATATTGAAGAAGGAATCGAATTAGTCCGCTCATGTCAAACTTACTAATCAAAATTTGGAAAGCGCTGTTTGAGCCTTTCCACTGTTGTGCGCCAAAGCGGCGTTTTTGGTTTACAGACGGTATTTTGATTCCCAAACATGCCAACTTCTTGAACCGCCCTATCGAGAGGCACTGTCTGCTGCCAATCAATTGGAACAAAATACTCAGCACGATCTGGATCGTCAATGAAAGCGCGGTGATAGCCTGCACTTAACACGTCAATTGCGGGTAAGTCGCCTATTTTAAATTCACCCAATGAAATTCTGGGGCCCGTTACTCTGCCAACGCCTACAAAACCTCGGCCTGGCACTTTAACCCAGACGCGATCTCCCACATCCAATAAGTTGAGTGTGTTGCTGTACCAAGAACCACCGCCCCCAGAAATAAAGCCGTATTTGACTGCGTCTGTCCAAGAGCGCGTGTCGCTCTCGCCAAAACATGCGTAAAACTCACCATTCCATGGCTCCTTTTCTCGGTCAGGTGTGGACGCTGCGTTCACCTGCGATTCCACGGGATCGATTAGCCATGCGCGGCTGAGAAATTTGGCTTCGCCGTGCTGAAACACTTCAAAGAACAAAACGTTAATCGCTAAATCTCGATCATTGAGATATTTGATAATGCGTTCGGTCTTGGGATCCAAAGATGCAGCAACAATGACTATCTGATGTGATGAATTTAGGGAGTCTTCCTCCAAGGGCTGCCCAAAATGCGTTTGAAAATCTTGGGCTAAACTACGTCCCGGAGCAAATTTGCTGTAAATTGATACAACGTCTGCTGGCTTTCTTTCTTCTACCCAACAAGCATAATCCAGCGCCTGAGCCACAACGTCACGAGACGCGCGATCTTTTTTTAGTTCAATAAGTATTAATCCCCCGTCCGGCGCGATCGCAAGTAAATCGATACGGCCACTTGTGCCGCGGGTATCTACTTCGCTCCCTATCAACATCCACTCACTCGACAGAATCTTGGGTTCTGCGACAATCATATCATGCAGAAGACTTTCCTTTTCCAGCGGGGTTACCTGAACCTCAATTGGAGTTGTAGAAACGGTCCACAAAGCATGTCGAATGGGCATTTAACGCTCCGATCAAAGCCAATTTCAATTTTCATCAAACGCCGTCTACCCTAAGTTACATTTTCAATTGAAAATAGCAAAATCTGGTACGAAATCCTTCAAATTCAAATCTTCATGCAGTTGAAAAGATCGGACAAATTTGAACTTCTAAGATGAAGAGCGAGATATAGGTCAGGACTTTCGTAACGAGGAACCTGACTTGCACGCTACATCCGATAGCACGCGCGAACGGGCAATAATGCGAGTCGCCTCCGCGATGTCATCTGGCATTCCGCCATTGATCGTGACCTCCAGAAATTGCTTCCGAACGTCCTCGGTATCGAGATAGTTGGCTGGATCAAAGATTCGCATTTTCAACGCCATGTCTTTTGTTCTTCCCCAGTAATCTGCATTATCACAAGTAAAAAGTGAGTTCAAATTCAATTACATAGGCTGCAAGCTCGCAGCTTCGCAAGCTTCGACTATTCATGTGCGACAAATACGGATGTTGAATGACACCCCTCAATTCAACCCCGCCCCTCGCCCCAGCCCCTTCTCCTTCAACTCATCCAGATACGCCTGCCACTTGGCCACCTTGTCCTTGCCCAACTCCGCCAGATAGACCCACGTGAACAGCCCGGAATCATGCCCGTCGTCGAACACGATGCGGATGGCGTAGTTGCCGACGGGCAGCAGCTGGCTGATCGAGACGTTGGCCTTGTTTGGCACGGTTACGCGCTGTTCGGGCGAATGGCCCTGCACTTCGGCCGAGGGCGACAGGACACGCAGCATTTCGGCAGTGAACTGGTGTTGCGCGCCGCCGTTGAACGTCACGGTCAATAGCCGCTTGTCGGGCGAAACACGCAGTTCGGTCGGCCAGGGTTTGGAATCGGTCATAAGACACCTCAAAATGCAGTTGGCTCGTGCTTAGGTGCAATCTTGAGCCGCTTCAAGCTGTTGCCGCTTGACGGAAGGCTTGCGCAGTCCGACATAGGGCCCATGGAAAACGCTATCGCCCTCAACGCAAACCCGACATCGATGATCGACCCGTTCGGGCGGCATGTGTCGTATTTGCGCGTCTCGGTCACCGACCGATGCGATTTCCGCTGCACCTATTGCATGGCCGAAGACATGATTTTTCTGCCGAAGAAGGATCTGCTGACGCTGGAAGAACTCGACCGGCTCTGTTCGGCGTTCATCGAAAAGGGCGTCCATAAACTGCGCCTTACCGGCGGCGAGCCGCTGGTGCGCAAGAACATCACGCAGCTGATCCGCTCGCTGTCGCGGCATTTGGCAAGCGGCGCGCTGAAGGAATTGACGCTCACCACCAACGGCTCGCAACTGGCAAAATATGCGCAGGAGCTCGCCGACTGCGGCGTCAGGCGCATCAATGTTTCCATCGATACGCTGGACCCGGACAAGTTCCGCGCCATCACACGCTGGGGCGATCTTGGCAAAGTGCTTGAAGGCGTTGATGCGGCGCAAAAGGCGGGGCTGAAGGTCAAGATCAACGCCGTAGCGCTGAAAGATTTCAACGATAAGGAAATTCCCGATCTGATGCGCTGGGCGCACGCGCGCGGGGCCGATCTCACGCTGATCGAAACCATGCCGATGGGCGAGATCGACGAGGACCGCACAGACCAGTATCTGCCGCTGAGCCAGGTGCGCGCTGATTTGGAGCAGCAATTCACGCTTTCTGACATCGATTACAAGACCGGCGGACCGGCGCGCTATGTCGAGGTGAAGGAAACCGGCGGACGGCTCGGCTTCATCACGCCGCTGACCCATAATTTCTGCGAGAGTTGCAACCGCGTGCGGCTGACCTGCACGGGCACGCTTTACATGTGCCTCGGCCAGGAAGACGCCGCCGATCTCCGCGCGCCGCTGCGCGCCTCGGAGGGCAATGACTTTCTCAATGCCGCCATCGATGAAGCCATCGGCCGCAAGCCCAAGGGCCATGATTTCATCATCGACCGGCGCCACAACAAGCCTTCGGTTTCACGGCACATGAGTGTGACGGGTGGGTAGCTGCGCCATGCGCCCGCTTGTATTATTGCTGGTGTTTTTGACGCTGATAACGTCCGGCTCACCTACTTTTGCTGCCGACTATACCTATTCCAACCCCCGTTTTGGCACGACCATCACCTTCC
>JANPEK010000150.1:0-8864 GCA_031422915.1 Phyllobacteriaceae bacterium
GGCTTGCGCAACGATGCCTGCACAACGTTCTTGTTCTTGATCGCCTGCGCATCAAATCGCTCGACCTGATCCTGCGAAATTTCGGTGACCAGCTGATCTTCCTTGTTCTGCTTGCGCTTGAAAAACTGGAAGCTGCCATCACTTGAGCCGATCACTTCGTCGCCCTCAAGCGCCTTTTTCTTCAGCGCCGCCGCGTCTTCCTTTGCCGTCTTTTTGGCAGCGGCAACCTGCTCGGATGCCTTCATTTTAGACTTGGCGGCCTTCTCGGCGACAACCCATTTCGGCTCAAGCTTTTCAAGTTCAGCCAGTCTTGAAATTTCGATCTCGCTCAGCTTGCCCTTTTTGCCCTTCTTCACCAGCTTGGCGAGCTTGGCTTTCTTGCGCAGTGCCTTCAGTTCGGCCAAGCCCTTGGTGCGCTCGGCGGCCAGTTCTTTTTCGGACTTGAAGAACAAAAAAGCGGCCTCAGACTGCGAGGCCATGAGAAGCGATGCAGCCCCTGTAAGAAGAAAGCGGCGAGATATCATTTGTCAGGACTACCATTTCAAAAGGTTGGATGGCGGTGGGAGGAAACCGCCGGAACACTTACCTTTTACGGAAATGCGCGTCACTGCTCAAGATGGATCAAATGACAAGCGTGTGATTGCCGCCAAGCGATACTGAAATGCAACAGGGCCGGAAGTGATCCGGCCCTGCCTGAAACTTTCCCTGCGACTGGCGCTTATTGCGAGTTCGGAACCTGGGCACCGCCAGTTGCCGGAGCAGCGGGGGCAACAGGTACAACTGGCGCTGCAGGCGTAACGGGTGTGGCGGGCGCGGCAGGAGCCGCTGGCGCGGCAGGCGCTGCGACATCCGGTGCAGGCGCAGCCGGTGCTGCTGCGCCGTCAGCCGGTTTGGGGATATCGTTGCCACCAAGCTGATTGAGAATGCCCTTGCCGTCGGTCTGCTGCGTTGCAGGCACCTTGTCGAGAATGTCGGCAGGCTTGTCGCCATAGCGCGCCATGATCGACAAAAGCAGCGAAGTCGCAAAGAAGCCGGCTGCAAGAATGGCCGTCGCGCGGGTCAGAGCATTGGCTGCGCCGCGCGCGGTCATAAATCCTGAGCCGCCGCCCATGCCAAGCCCGCCGCCTTCCGAACGTTGCAAAAGAACAACGCCGACAAGGGCGATAACAATCATCAGATGGACGACAATAAGGACGGTTTGCATGTATAATTCCGGATTTGCAGCACCAAAAGCATAGCTGCCAGTGTGGATTTGCGCGGGTCTTTACACGCTCAAGCCTGATTTTCCAAGCCCGTGCGCGATGATTGGGCAAGATGTGGTGCCGCACAGCACAGTTTTCGAGTCCATGCGCGTCAAATGAATTGATCGCTGGCACTTTGATGGAACTGACAGCCTCTGTACTTTAGTCAAATACGTCCGACATTATGCTGCATCGCGTGCTAAGGCGGTCACTTGATCAATCACGAAAGACCGTTATGCCCTACGAAACATAATTGATTGGAAAACCATGAGCGGCGGCACTTGGGACGTTGACCGTCTGCGAATTGCGGTCGATGCAGCTGGCGTCGCGTTGTGGTCGTGGAACGTCGATACCGATAGAATTACGCTTGATGACAGGGCACTGGAACTCTGGGGCGTGGAACGGGACGCCAGTGTTACCTTCGAGGAATTGTCTTCTCGTATCCACCCCGAGGATTTGGACAAAGTCCGGGCGGCATTTGCTGCAACACGCGAGTCCTATGGGCCGTATGAAACGGATTTCCGCATTCTATTCGGCAAAGAAGTTCGGTGGATTTCTGCGCGCGGCAGAGGCGATGATGAAGGGATTCGCGGTCGGGTGATGTACGGCGTTTTCATTGACGTCAGCGTCCGGAAACTCGCCGAAGAAGCTCGCGAACTGATCACCGGCGAAATGCATCACCGCATCAAGAATCTCTTTGCACTGGCTTCTGCTTTGGCAGGAATTGCGTCGCGCACCACAACGTCAAAAGAAGCAATGACGCGAGATTTGACGCAGCGGTTGATTTCGCTTTCCGAAGCGCATGATCTGATCCGGCCCGATTCCGGCGCTCAGTCACGTGCGCGCGAATTGGGCGACCTGCTTGCTGTACTCCTCAAACCATATTTGGATGGTGGGTCAGTCGATTCACGTGTCAGCATATCTGTTCCAACAATGCTTGTGGGCGAACATTCGGCGACGGCCATAGCGCTGGTCGTGCATGAACTGGCAACAAATTCCATGAAATATGGCGCACTGTCTGCACCAACGGGCAATCTGGCTATTTCCGGGCAGGAAGACGGCGACAGTGTTGAGATCAGTTGGAAAGAAACGGGCGGTCCGCTTGTGACGTCGGCTCCTCGCTCATCCGGCTTCGGCAGCCGGCTTGTCACTGCGAGCGTGGAAGGTCAATTGGGCGGCACGATTTCGTTCAAGTGGCCAACTGAGGGCGTGGTTGTGAGCCTTTTACTGAATCGGGTACGCATCGGCGCGTAAACGCGAAGTCCGCAAGTCGAACGTTTCCGGACGTTGTGATCAAAAAGCCAAGTGACGCATCAGCTGCCTCTAATTGCAGAAAGAAACGGGGCTACAACGCCGGACTACATCTGACGATATGCTTCGCAGATCCCCAGAAAATCACCCGCATTCAGCGAAGCGCCACCGACTAGAGCGCCATCGACATTGGCCACCGCCAGCAGCTCGCCTGCATTTGAAGGCTTCACCGAACCGCCGTAAAGGATTCGGACATGCGGGGCGTCGTCCGCAAACCTCTTGGCGAGTTCTGCGCGAATGTGCGCATGCGCCTCGGCAACGTCACCCGCAGTCGGCGTGAGGCCCGTGCCAATCGCCCAGACCGGCTCGTAGGCAATCACTGTGTTCTTGGCGGTGATGCCATCAGGCAGCGAGCCAAGCAGTTGCTCTGACAAAACCTGCAACGTGGTTCCGCCGCGACGCTCCGACTCAAGTTCGCCAATGCAGACAATCGCCACAAGCCCGCTCCGGTGTGCCGCTTCAGTCTTCGCACGCACTGCAGCATTTGATTCGTGATGGTCGATGCGGCGCTCGGAATGCCCAACGATGACATGATGTGCACCCGCATCCTTCAGCATCGGCGCAGAGACATCGCCCGTGTGCGCCCCGCTGTCATCGCCATGGCAGTCCTGTCCGCCAATGGCGAGCGGCGAGCCTTTGCAAGTTAAAGCTGCGCGTTCAATCAAGGTCGCCGGAACGCACAGCAGCGCATCCGTCTCCGTATCAAGCCCGGCAACAAACGCATCTCTGATGGTGCGCAGCTCGGAAAGCCCGGCTGCAAGCCCATTCATCTTCCAGTTTCCCGCAACCAGCGGCTTGATTGACGGCGTCATCGGATCATTCCTGTTGATGTGTTCGATGCGGTCTAGCAAATTTGCGCGGCGTTGCAACGCAGGTGGCGCAATTGCGTTGAAAAGACGCGTTGCCGATTTGATTGCCAAGTGTCGTCAACCTGCCTAAAAGACGCTCCAAACACCAAATGCCTCGCACGGCTGCACGACGGGAAAATACAATGCTGGACAGACTTCGAGATGGCGCAAAAGGCCCTACCGCCAAGATTTTCCTTGCGCTTCTGGTCCTGTCGTTTGCCGCGCTTGGCATTGCCGATGTGTTCCGCTCCAATTTTGTCGGGACGTCTGTGTTGACGGCGGGCAAAACCATTGTCACGCCAACCGAATTCCGCCTCGCGTATGCCCGGCAATTGCAGGTCGCGCAGCAGCAGATGGGTGCGCGCATATCAGCCGAACAGGCCAAGGCGCTCGGCCTTGATGGTCAGGTGACCGAGCAACTGGTCGCTGGAGCGGTGCTGGATGAGCAGGCGCGCATGATGAATCTCGGACTGTCGCGTGACCGTCTTGCAGCTCTCACCGGCGAAGATCCTGCGTTCAAGGGAAATGACGGTTCGTTCAGCCGCACGCAATTCGACGCCGTGTTGCGCAGCGTCGGCATGCGGCCGGAGGATTATCTCAAAAGTCGCGAGAAAATCGCTGTTCGCCAGCAAATTGTCGACGCGGTGACAGATAGCCTGCCCTTGCCAAAGACATTCCTCTCGGCAGTTGCGCAACACGATGGCGAAAACCGGACCGTTGATTTCGTGACAATCCCCGCCTCCGTCGTATCCGCAATCACAACGGTCGATGAAGTCGCGCTGAAGAAATTTTTTGACGAACGCAAGGATTCCTACAGAGCTCCTGAATACCGCAAGTTCAGTTATGTCCGTCTGTTGCCGGATGATATTGCCGATCCGAAACTGATCGCCGATGCCGATGTTCAGGCGGACTACGATAAGAACAAAATCCGCTTCACCACGCCGGAAACCCGCGCCATCGACCAAATCGTGTTCGCCAATGATGCGGCGGCAAAGGCTGCAAAAGTGAAACTCGCCGGTGGCACGTCATTTGAAGACGTCGTGAAACTTGAAAACAAGTCCATGTCAGATGTAACGCTCGGCGTCTTGAAGAAAACAGACGTGCCCGACGCCAAGATTGCTGATGCCGCATTCGCCCTTGCATCCGGTGCCGTGTCCGATGTCATTCCCGGCCCGTTTGGCCCCGTCCTGGTGCGCGTGACGTCCATCACGCCGGAAGTCGTGCAGCCGTTTGACAGCATCAAGGAGACCATCCGCAAGGATCTGGCACTCTACGAAGCGGCCAATCTGGTGCTCGAAGTGCATGATTCCTATGAAGATGCGCGCGGCGGCGGCGATTCTCTCAAAGGTGCCGCTGACAAGGTCAAGCTGAAGGTCGTAACCATTGATGCCATGGACCAGACCGGGCAATCGCTGGACGGCCAATTGGTGAAAGACTTGCCAGAGGCGCAAAACCTGATGTCCGCAGTCTTTGACGCTGAAGAAGGCACGGAAAACACGCCGCTCAACGCCGGTGGCAATGGCTTCATCTGGTATGAAGTGGAAAAAGTCACCCCTGCCCGCGACCGGACGCTCGACGAAGTGCGCGAGAAGGTGACCGCCGACTTCAAGACCGCCACGCTCAACGAGCAGCTTGCGGCCAAGGCGGAAGACATCCGCAAGGCGGTCGCCGGTGGCAAGACGCTGGATGCTGTGGCGACAGAACTTTCACTGACCAAAGTCACCAAACGCGGCCTGACACGCGGCACCGACGATGCAGACCTTGGCACTGACGGCGTTGAAGCGGCATTCGGCGGCGGGCTGGAACATGTTGCGGCTGTTGCAAACGCCACCGGCGAGCAGCAAACAGTCCTCAAAGTCACCGAAGTGTTTGAGCCGACAGACAGTTCCGACGCCGCCGTGCCGGAAAACCGCAGGCAACAGCTCGCCCGCGGCCTGTCCGATGATCTGCTCGACCAACTGGTCGCGCGGCTGCGCGAAGTCTATCCGGTCACGATAAACAGCGGCGTCATGAACGCGGCCATCCAGTCGGGTTCGTTCTGATGTCAGCGGCGATGAAGCCCTTCCTGCAAAAACTGGCAACCGGACAGCCCCTCAGCCGTCCAGAAGCAGAAGATGCGTTCGGCATCATCATGTCCGGCGAGGCCACCGCCAGCCAGATCGGCGCATTCCTGATGGCGCTGCGGCTGCGCGGTGAGAGCGTGCACGAGATCGCTGGCGCGGTTTCAACCATGCGCGGCAAAATGCTGAAAGTCGATGCACCGGATGATGCAATGGACATTGTCGGCACGGGCGGCGATGCGTCGGGCTCGTGGAATGTCTCGACAGCAAGCGCGCTGGTAGTCGCCGGCTGCGGTGTGCCGGTCGCCAAGCACGGCAATCGCGCCCTGACCTCCCGCTCCGGTGCTGCCGACACGCTCGCCGCACTCGGCGTCAATCTCGAACTCGGCCCCGAGGGCATTTCCAAATGCATCAGGCTCGCCGGCATCGGCTTCATGTTCGCGCCAGCGCATCACTCAGCCATGCGCCACGTCGGACCCACGAGAGTTGAACTTGGCACCCGCACGATCTTCAACCTGCTCGGCCCGCTCTCCAATCCGGCCGGTGTCAAGCGTCAGCTGCTCGGCGTCTTCGCGCCCGAATGGGTCGAGCCTTTGGCGCATGTGCTCAATGACCTTGGTTGCAAAGCGGCATGGGTTGTTCATGGCGACGGCCTTGATGAAATGACGCTGACCGGCACAACCAAAGTTGCCGAACTCAAGGACGGCAAGGTGCGCTGTTTTGACGTAACGCCCGAAGACGCCGGGCTTGCTCGCACCGATGCTGCAGCGCTCAAAGGCGGCGATTCCGAGCACAATGCGCGCGCACTTCGTGCACTTTTGGAGCGCAATCCGGGCGCCTACCGCGACATCACATTGCTCAATTCAGCCGCTGCACTGATCGTCGCCGGCAGGGCTAACACGCTCAAAGAAGGCGTCGCTTTGGCAGCCGCTTCCATAGACAGCGGCAAGGCACTTGCAGCCCTCGACACACTCATTGCCGTCTCAAACGGTCGGGACGCCTGAGGTGGCCGACATTCTGCGCAAGATTGAAGCCTACAAGCGCGAGGAAATCAGCGCTGCCAAGGACCGCGTTCCGCTTGCCGAACTGAAAGCGATGGCAAGTGACCAAAGCGCCCCGCGCGGCTTCCTGAATGCGCTGAAATCCAAACGAGCGGTTGGCAACTATGCGCTCATCGCCGAAATCAAAAAAGCCAGCCCGTCCAAAGGCTTGATACGCGCGGTTTTCGACCCGCCAGCGCTTGCCAAAGCCTATGAGGCCGGTGGCGCCGCCTGTCTTTCGGTGCTCACCGACACGCCGTCATTCCAGGGTGCGCCGGAATTCCTGACCAACGCCCGCAACGCCTCATCCCTGCCCGCGCTGCGCAAGGATTTCCTGTTTGATTCCTACCAAGTGCACGAAGCCCGCGCATGGGGTGCCGACGCCATCCTCATCATCATGGCAAGCGTCAGCGACGAGTTGGCTTCTGAACTCGAACAGACAGCGTTCGATCTTGGCATGGATGCGCTTGTTGAGGTGCACGATGAAGCAGAAACTGAACGGGCACTGAAACTTAAATCCCGGCTTCTGGGCATCAACAACCGCAATCTGAGGACGTTTGATGTCAGCCTCAAAGTCTCAGAGCGGCTTTCCGCCATGGTTCCTGCGGACTATCTGCTTGTCAGCGAAAGCGGAATTTTCAATCATTCTGACTGCCAGCGCCTCCAAAAATCCGGCATCGGCACATTCCTCGTCGGCGAAAGCCTGATGCGGCAGGATGATGTTGCCGCTGCCACACGCCTCTTGTTGAAGGGAGCCTGACATGAGCGGCAGTCTGACCCATCTTGATGCGAGCGGCGCGGCAAACATGGTCGATGTTGCAGAAAAGTCCGACACCGCCCGCGAGGCAAGCGCCGAAGGCCATGTGAAGATGCTTCCCGAAACACTTGCGTTGATCCGCTCCGGCAATGCCAAGAAGGGCGACGTCATGGGTGCCGCGCGCATTGCAGGCATCATGGCCGCGAAACGGACCCACGAACTGATACCGCTCTGCCACCCGCTGTTTATCAGCAAAGTTAGTGTCGATATCAGTGTGGACGAAGCCCTGCCCGGCCTGCGGGTTACATCCATTGTCAAACTTACCGGCAAAACAGGCGTCGAAATGGAAGCTCTGACCGCCGTTTCCGTTGCTTGCCTCACCATCTATGACATGGCCAAAGCCGTTGACCGCGGCATGGAAATCTCTGGCATTCGCGTTATGACCAAGTCCGGTGGCAAGTCCGGCGACTACAAAGCCTCCTCATGAAACAGCTGATTTCAGTTGAAGAAGCAGTCGCTCAAGTCCTTGAGGACACACAGCCGCTGTCGGCAGAACCGGCAACCTTGCATGATGCAGCCTGGCGTGTGTTGGCAGCCGATATCGTCGCCCTGCGCACCCAGCCGCCCTTCAACGCCGCCGCCATGGATGGCTATGCCGTCTGCGATGCGGACGCGCGGCAGGGCGCCGAGCTCGCGGTCATCGGCGAATCAGCTGCCGGCCGGGCCTTCGGCGGCGTCTTAGCGACCGCACAAGCCGTCCGCATTTTCACCGGCGCGCCAGTGCCGGACGGAGCGGGCACCGTGGTGATGCAGGAAGATGTTTCCGTGACTGGACCCGGTGCCATCCGGATTGATGGAACCGTCCAGCCCGGTCGTCATGTGCGCAAGCGCGGGCTGGATTTTACCGAAGGCCGGACGCTCCTCGTCCAGGGCGCGGTCCTCGACGCGGCCAGTCTATCGCTTGCCGCTGCCGGGGGCCATGCGGAACTGCCGGTCGTGCGCCGCCCGCGCGTTGCCATTCTTGCGACCGGCGATGAGTTGGTTCTGCCGGGCACGATACCCGGCCCGGACCAGATCGTCGCGTCAAACGGCTTTGGCGTCGCAGCGCTGGCGCGAAAAGCCGGAGCTGACGTTTTCGATCTTGGCATAGTACCCGACGATCACGCATTGATCAGCGCGGCAGTCTCAAAGGCCTTTGCCGATGGCGCAGACATTCTCGTCACGCTCGGCGGCGCATCTGTCGGCGATCATGACCTCATCAAGCCGGTGCTCGCCACTCTTGGCGTGCCGCTCGGCTTCTGGCAGATTGCCATGCGACCCGGCAAGCCGCTGATGCACGGTCGTCATGGCAACAGTCACGTCTTGGGCCTTCCGGGCAATCCGGTCTCAAGCCTCGTCTGCGCATACCTCTTCCTGTTGCCGCTGATTGCCCTTCTGTCAGGCAGGCAATACACCGCTCAGCTCACAACCGCGCGCCTCGGAAAACCCATGCGCGCCAATGACCAGCGCCAGGACTACGTCCGCGCAAGATTGGAACCGCAGCCGAACGGAACCATGCTTGCCATCCCGTTTGACGTTCAGGACTCATCCATGCTGTCAGTCCTGGC
>JANPEK010000151.1:0-2114 GCA_031422915.1 Phyllobacteriaceae bacterium
AAGCCACGCACCTCGCAGCATCTCCTGCCAAACTTCCCGGCCTTCGCAGCCACCAACGCATCGCTTATCCCGTCCTTCGCGCTCCTCGACCCGCTCAAACACTTCTCGCTCGAAGACTTCAACACAAACGCCAACCCGCACACCAGCTTCTCCAGCTCCTGGGACCCAAGCGACTTCGCGCAATCCATTTCGCAACCCGACCAACCCATCAACGCCGCCCAACTCTTCAGCCGCATGCGCGCCCTGCGGGCTGCGCTGAGCGACATCCCAAAACAAGCCCGCCGCCTAGCCCGCTGGCAGGCCCGCCGCGATGAATTGCTCAAAAGCAAAACCGCATTCAAACCAATGCGCATTTCAATCTTCCGCCCCGGTCTGCCACCCGGCTGGAGACAGCGGAGCATCCACACGGTCGATGATGTGCTGCGGGAATGCCACGGTCTGGCGCTTCATTCGGTCAACGGGCCGGATACGGGGTGATCCCAAAATCACCACTCTTGCACCCCTCGCTCCCATGGGCTATACGCCGCCCGTCCGTGCAGACACCCTTGGAGGCAGCGCGGATGGCTGTGTTTCCTTCAACAAGAACCGCGCCGGTTTGACTGCTTCTCAGATGAGGTGCGGTGGGGCCACTCCAGTAACCTGAAAGGTCAAAGTCATGAGCAAATCTTACGAGCTCAAGGCCGAGGCGCGTGTTCTGGCTGGTAAGGGGTCCGCCAGGGCAGTTCGTCGCAACGGTCGTGTTCCCGCTGTCATTTATGGTGACAAGCAGGCGCCAATTTCCATTTCCCTCGACTACAAGGAACTTTACTACAAAATCCACGGTGGTGGTTTCCTGCATACTGTCGCAACGATTGATGTGAACGGCGACAAGATCCGCGTCCTGCCGAAGGATTATCAGCTGGATCCGGTCAAGGATTTTCCTACCCATGTCGATTTCCTGCGCGTGTCCGCAAACTCGCGCATCAAGGTTGAAATCCCGGTCCACTTCATCAACCAGGATATTTCGGTCGGCCTGAAGCGCGGCGGCATTCTCAACATCGTGCGCCATGAAGTCGAATTCATGTGCCCGGTCGATGCCATTCCGGATTTCATCACGGTCGATCTGGCCTTGGTGGACATCGGCCATTCTGTCCACATTTCCGCCGTCGCTGTTCCGGAAGGCCTCAAGCCAACCATCGACCGCGATTTCACGGTTGCCACAATTGTCTCTCCGGGCGGCGCGCTCGAAGAAGCAGAAGCAGCCCCGGCTGCCTGATAGAAGGAGCCGGGTTCCATGCTGCTCATCGCAGGTCTTGGCAATCCCGGCGCAAAATACGCTGGCAACCGCCACAACATCGGTTTCATGGCGGCGGACTTGATAGTCCGCCGCCACAATTTTGGCCCCTGGCAGAAGAAATTCTCCGCCGAAATTGCTGAAGGCATGCTTGGCGGCGAGAAAGCCACCCTCATCAAGCCGCAAACCTTCATGAACAATTCCGGCCAGTCAGTCGGCGAGGCCATGCGCTTCTACAAACTGGAGCCGTCGAACATCGCCGTGATCTATGACGAGCTCGATCTTGTTCAGGGCAAATTGCGCGTCAAGACCGGCGGCGGTTCGGGCGGTCACAACGGCATCAAATCCATAGATCAGCACATCGGCAAAGACTACCGCCGCATCCGCCTCGGCATCGGCCATCCGGGTGAAAAAGACCTGGTTTTGAACCATGTACTCGGCGACTTTGCCAAGGCCGACAAGGTCTGGCTCGATGAATTTCTCGACGCAATAGCCGAAGCCGCACCGCTTCTCACCTCCAAAGATGAAGGCGCCTTCGCCACCAAGGTGGCACTTCTGCTCGGCAAAAACGAGCGCACGGAAGCACCCAAACCCGCCGCCCAAAGCCACATCCGTCAGGCCCGCCCACACAAGCCAGAAATCAAGATTCCGCAGACCGGCCCGATGGCCGCGATGCTGAAACGGCTGTTTGGCAAGGAGTGACTTCAAAGTTCCATTCAATAAGTCCTTGAACTTGGCTGTAGCCATTTCCTTTCGGAAGATTTACAGGACGGCCACGAAATTGCTGGTCTGACGATCATCAATCCATTTTTGCACGCGCCCGAAACCATTCTCGGGCCGC
>JANPEK010000152.1:0-37914 GCA_031422915.1 Phyllobacteriaceae bacterium
GACCAGATACGCGATGCGGTTCAGGGCTACGTCGGCTTCGGTCCGGGCAAGGCTGATCTTTTGGTCAAGACCTACCAGATGGTCAACCGCGGAAAAGACAACACGCTGGACGGATTGAATGCCAACGAGAAGGCGCTATTCACGCAGCTCGTCAATGGCTGGGGCGCGAGCATATCCAGGGCAATCAGCAAGAATATGAACGGGTGAGCGCGTCCGTCCGGCATGCAAAGCAGACGAAACCAATTTTCACCACCACCAACAAATGGAGCGAAATCATGGATACCCCAGTGGATTGGTTCAACTCGGCGGTCGCAATAACACCGGGTTTTGAAGTGTCGGGTGACCCCTATCGCGGTGTCAGCGGCGATTTTGACGGCATGGGCATTTCCTGCGGCGCGCTGCAATGGAACATCGGCATGAAGTCATTGCAGCCGATGGTCAAGACAGTCGGCAAGACAGTGGTGCTCGCCAACATGCCGACGTTCGGCAACGAAATGTGGACCGCCTGCAACGGGACCACCGCAAACGGCCTGACGATTGTCCGCAGTTGGCAGAGCGGAACCAAGCTGCGGGCCAAGCCGAAGGCCGAGCTTCGCGCGCTGATGGGTTCGGCAGAGATGGTCACAGAGCAAAAGCGCAAGATCGCGCTGCTCGCCGACGGCGCATTTGATGCGGCGAACGCCTGGGCGAAGGAGCGGGACGGGACCGACGCGACCAAGCGGCTGTTCTGCTGGTTCTTCGATCTGCGTACTCAAAATGGCAGCCTCGAAGGGTTGACGCCGAAGAAGACCGCCAAGTTCATCGAAGACAACATGCCCGACAAGGTCGATGACCTGATTTGTGATTTTCTGGAATCGCGCACTGGCAACAGCGGCCATGCCAAGGACGCGCGAAGGAACGGTGCCCTGTGGCGGAACAACGCAAACGGCGAGAAGCTCGAGTTGCTCTGCATGAGTTTTCTGCGGGCGCAAACGGCCAGCGCGCAATGGCGCCACGTGGTGCTCAACCGCAAAGGCACGATCGCCTTGGGCAAAGGAAGGGTAAACTCAGGTGACTGGAATTTTGCGGTGCACGGCCTGTGAGTGTATTGCCGCCGGCAGCTTTCCCGCTTGCCGGCGGCCCCTTGCGCTGGTTCATTCAGCCATGTTTTTCATGATAGCAATTTCGTTGCGTTGGCCTTTGAGGAAACCATTCGCATCCAGCCTGTAGACCTTCACGCCGACCGTATCCGTCGGGACATTGGCCCCGATGGCGCGCACGCTGTCGCCAAGCACCTGGCAGACAACGTCAGTGTGCGACGAGAAATCTGCGTGGGTGGCGGCAAAATCATAGTCGATCCTGGTGACGCGCCACTGCGCGATCAAATCCCCGACTTCGGGCCTCTTCTCGTTGATCCTGAAGCCCCAAAACGGCGCGGGCGTGTTGGCCTTCATTTTGACGATGCTGTCATTGATGTAGCGCGCGTGTTTTGTGGACGGCTTGAAGCCGGTGTAGCCGCCGGCCTTCCGGACAAAGGCGCACATGCCCGCCGCTGACCAGGGCCAGTCCGGATGGCTGGTGTTGTCGCCCGGAGGGCTGCCCATGCCAAGCTCTGCCCACATGGTCAAAACGTGAGCCTTGAACGGCGCGACATCCTCGGTGCCGGAACCGCGATCAAACAGCTCCCAGTAAAATGCAGACGCCGAGATCAGCCTCGAAATCGCGTCTGTCTTGGCAATTGTCAGATTGACGTCGGACACGAAGCCCGTGACGGCAGGTCCAGCCTGCACGATGCGCACTTCTTTCCAACTGGTCCCCGTGTCGTTAACAAGATCAAGGTTTGTCCCAAACGGCAGATTTCGCAAAAGTGCGCCGCTCGGCGATGCGCTGGCTCGCAGGTTGGCCCCTGTGTAAACGTTGGTCACGATATACCTGGTCATGATCCTCTCCTGTTTTGAAGTGCGCATTGGAAACTTCAAGAGTGAAGCGGTTTGCCCTACAGAAACCCGGCCAGCCCCGCCGACAGCGGCGTTGCCACCAGCCCGCTCATGTTGACAAAACCGGCATGCCTATCGCTGCCGTCAACATCGACGGACGCCCATTTGGTCAGGTAGCGCGCCTTTGACGGAGGACTTGGCTGGATGCACTTGGCCCTTGGTCCGTAGACAATCGAACGGATGTGGAGGTCAGAACCAGCTGGCAGCGCTCTGATAAGCGTTGTGCCCGCATCGGGCCCGCGCCGCAGGTTCAAGGTATCACTTGCCTTGACCTTTGTCTTGAACCCGAGCGATTTCGGCTGCGTCACCATAGCTTTCAGAACGTCGAGATCAAACAACGGACCGGGATCAAACTTGCCCATGATTGCAATATCATGGTGTCCGACCACATCGGTCACGGGATAAGCGGCCAGAATATCTGCGGCAATCTCCCGGCACTTGGCTACCTGTGCATTCGGGAAAGTCTCCCACTGCTGCATCGATGGATCATCCGGATTGTAAATCAGCTTGCCCGCCGCATGCGGCGAACCACCATGGGCAAACCCCTTGTTCATCAGGCAGATGCCAACAGAACCGCGGCTGACAGAGGCGCTGAGCGTGACATCGCTTTGCTCTTTCCAGTTGCTGAGGCCTGGATGCGCGGCAGTCTTGGTGAACGGGCGCGTTTGAAACGCCGTGCCATCCTTGGCGATCAGGATGTGATAGCTCAGCACCCGGGAGTTCAGCGCCGACACGGCCTGCGCGACTGTGTCGGTCACCGAATAGTGGATAACCAGCAGACCGGGCGTCTGGTTCGCGCCAACATGCGTCAACGGCTGCATGGCAATTCCGTCGATCAGATTGTTGGTAATTGACATCGATGCCTCCTGTTCGATTTTAAAAAACTGCTATGTCCTCAGGCGACCGGTGGCGTTCCATCCGGCAAGTCGGTAGGCCCGCCCTTTTCAGGCGTATGATATTTGCGGATGCGGCTGGCCGCATGCGCGTAGCCTGCTTTCATGATCAGATTCTGATCTGCCTTCGATAGCCGGGTCAGCCGTGTCGAAATGTTCTGCGCGGCCTCGTACTCTTCCTGGGAGAGCATCTTTGGCCGGTCTTCCGGGCTGTTGAGCCCGGTGGTAAGCCCCCACATCGTGCCCGTGCGCGCGCCTGTGGAATAGGCGTCGCCGAGGATGCGCTCACGCAGATTCTCGGATTGATCCATCAAAATATCGATGACGCGGAGCGAGTGCTGCAGCCAGTCGTTTGACGGTTTCTCCTGCGGTCCAAACGGCTTGCCGGCATTGCTGACAAACACCGTGCGGTACCGCTTCCATACCGCCTCGGTTCCCATATTGTCATAGACGCCGCCATCCGTGAGCGCGGCTCGCTCGGTGAACGGTGGCCGCGACAGGGTGGCACCTGGATCCGCTTCAAGTACGCCGCCGGAAAGGTCAATATCGACCGGCGAAAGAAACGGAGGGAACGCTGCAGAGCAGGCGACGACGTCGGCGAGCTTGAGTTTGAGATTGCGGATTTGCCCGATGCGCCATTCGGCAACCAAATCGCCACGGAATCGCATCAGGCCACCTGTCATCAAATTGGTGGCGTTGAACACAAAACGCGGCGACTGCGGAATGTCGGCAAGGTTTGCGCCCTTTGTCAGGTTCTTCGCATAGCTCCGGGCCGCCAACTCTCCTGCCGAGACAAACGGAAGAAGCCCGCCCAGGATCGATCCGACATCAATGGAGTCCTCCGCTTGTGCCAGCAGCGGCTGCAGAAATTTCTCACGCAAATTGGTGGCAACACCTTGCGGATTGAATTTGAGACCCTTCCAGGCGACTGCAAGTGCAGCAGCGGTCATCGACCCGCCGGACACACTTGAAACCCGGTCAAGTTTCGACACTAGCCCGAGTTCGTTCATCCGGAAGATCGCCCCAGCATGAAACAACATCGCACGGTACCCGCCGCCGGAAATGCAAAGCCCCGAGCCATCCTGAAGCTTTTCGCCGTCGATTGCGGAGAGTTTGGGTTGAACAGCAGGCATGGTCTTCTCCTTCAGGGTTTGGCAGCGAGTTCGTAAATGAGGGCGTGCTGGTTTTTCACCGCGCGCTGGTTTTCACCGCCGCGGACTTCGATCGTGACGTTCTCACGAAAATTCTTGCTCTCGGTTTGCAGGTGCTTGATCGCATCTTTCAGTGTCTTGACGACGGTTCCATCCGTGAACGCAGGAAATTTGCCTTTTCGGGGTTTGTATTTGAAGTCGCCGTTGGTGAAGCCCATGATGAATTTGCGATCCCTCGCGGCAGCGATGAACAATTCCAGCACTTCGGGATCAGGGTTCTGGTCATTGCCGTTGGCCGAGAACACGTAAATATCCGCCGTAACTTCATCGACAAAACGCTTCTGCACATTTGCCTTCGAGCCATGATGCGGCACCTTGATCAAGTCGAAATGGACAGGTTTGCCTATTTCCTTCAGCGGCTTGCCTTTTTTGTCCTTAAGTGCCTCTAGCGCATCGACGATGTTCTCGCCCAACTGGTCACCGGTCAGGAGGAGCTTGCGACCAAACCCTTCCAAGAGCATCGTAATGGACGAGAGATTGAACTCGTCATTGTCATTGTTGAACAGGGCAGTCCCATCGCCCAG
Source organism: Phyllobacteriaceae bacterium (assembly GCA_031422915.1). Classification (GTDB taxonomy): domain Bacteria; phylum Pseudomonadota; class Alphaproteobacteria; order Rhizobiales; family Rhizobiaceae; genus JANMEX01. The sequence goes on from JANPEK010000152.1 coordinate 4,605, forward strand.
CGCTTCGGGCTGGATGCCTCCGGCAGTTTCCTGTTTGCCACTTTCATCCCAGGCTTTTTTGAGCTTCGCCAAATCTTCCGCACCGGGATTGAGCACTGTGATGGTCACGGGCGGAAAATCGAAAACCTGGCCCTGCGCAACGAGACTGCCGTCTGCGTCGAGGTTCACAGCCGTCTTGAGCTGGTGTGCCAACTTTGTCAGCGAGTCGCCTTGACCAACGGAGACAGGCTTAATCCCCTTGGATGTTGCGTCGATGATATCGACGCCAACGAGTGTGGCCGAAAAGGAATTGTGCCACAGCTGCCGAATTTCGAACTTCTTGACGTTTGCGATTTTGTTTGGATTGCGCGCCTTCTCCTTGAAGAACTGGAGCACACCCACGATGTGATCATCGTGCACGTGGGTGCAGACCACTAGTTCCAGCGGCAATTCGACCGCTCCGGCGTTCGCATCTTTGTCTATGCCCCGTAAATCTATTTCTTTCTTTATTTTCATCAGGCGCGGCAGAATGGATATCTCAAGCGGATTGAACGCATCCTTGTAGTGGCTTCCGGTGCTGGCCGGACCACCGTCAATCCAGAGGATCTTCTCATAGTCCGTTGTGCCCGGATAGCGCACCAGAATTGCGTCGCCATGTCCGGCATCCATTGCCTCAAAGATAATCTTGTCTATTACTTTTTCAGGCATTGTCGCCTCCTTCACTTTCACACTGATTGTAGTGCCCGCAGCGCATCGACGAGCCCGGCACCCTGGAAATGCCGCTCGCGGCCAAGGTCTGTGGCGGTGTTCATCAGGATCTTCTTGATCCGTTCAGGCTCGCCCATCAGTTCGGTATGACGTCCCATGATGAGCGCGCAAACGCCAGAAATGTGAGGCGCTGCCATGGATGTCCCATCCAGAACGGCCATTTCGTCGCCGGGCACGGTGGAGTAAATCTTGTGACCCGGCGCCACAATGTCCGGTTTCATGCGTCCGTCACCGGTTGGTCCGCGGCCAGAAAAGTAGCTAACTCCGTAGGTGTGGGGTTCGCAGAAATGGGTTGATCCAACCGTTATCACTTCGTTGGCGTTCCCCGGATCAGTGATCGATATGTCGCGGTAGCCGATGCCAAGGCCAGACAGAAAATCGCTTTCATCAAACCCGGAATTGCCTGCGGCGGCAACAACGACGGTGCCGTTCCAGACCAGACGGTCGCAGGCGTCGCAGACCGGCGTATGGCCGCAAGCATGCGCGCCGACCGCGAACGGAATGGCGAGCGATATGTTCACGCCGTGGATAACAGGCCTGATCGGATCACTGTTTTTCCATGCAATATAGTCAAGGGCTGCGAGGATGACGAACTCGTCGCTTTTCACGCGTTCTGCTTTGCCCTGTTCGGATACTGCGTTGCCGAGAACACGAAGGTCGTAGAAGCGGATATCCGGACATACGCCTTCAAATGGCCCAAACCGTTCAGCCGCGTTTTTCAGAGAGACATGTTTCTTACCCGCCGCCGACATCGTGCTTGGTGCCGGAATATTGCCGCCAATGATTCCGGCGACGTGGGTGCCGTGCTGATCAGAAGGCACAGTCGCATCCTTGGGATCGATTGTGATAATTCTTTCGACCAAACCCCAGTCGATTTGATGGCCTCTGGTCACGTGTTGCCGAAGTGTCTTCAGATCATTTGAGAGCTGATTTATCCTTCGTCGGGCCTTTGCAGCACGCAACTCCTTGTCATCTTCACGAATTTCAAGCTCTATTTTCTTCGAGATTTCGTCCAGCATCCCCTCGCGCGCCGACAGGATTTCTTGCAACATTGTAAAATCCAGCGTGGCGACGACACGCGTCTTGCCCGGATCAGCAGGGTCGTGGAACGCAGGATGCGTGGCATCAATTCCCGTGTCGATGACCGCCCAACAGAGGTTGGCCGTGCCAATGTTGAACAGCCGTCGCGCTGCATCCGCCTTGATGGTAATGATCGAACTGTTGTCGATCCTGTCGGCGGTCTTGCCAGCCAGAGGCTTTGGCGATGATGCTTGTCGAATAGCAGGACGGTTGAGGTGTATTTTCCAGATTGACGTATTTTTCCCGCCGTTGATGCCGCCTTTTTCCGGGATTTTGCGGTTCATGTCGGTCTGGCTCACCAACTCGGCATAAGTGCCGTCAAGCCATACGAAAAAACGCAAATTGCTCTCCGTCTCAGCTGGTGACGGTTTGCGTCCCATCGAGCCAAACAGTTCTTGGTCGAGCTTCATATCTTCATTTGGCGAGTGGGTTGGCGCTATCACCCGCATGATGCCCGCCAGATCCAGGTCTTCCACGGTCTTGGTCAGCAGGCCATAGACAATGGTTGCCAAAGCGGCAAAACGATAGGCTTCGGTGTTTGGCAACATCGTAATGATCTGAGGGATTGGCGTGCCTTTGTTGAGTTCGCGCGCCATCAGTTTTTTTTGCTCTTCAAGTTCAACGGGAGGCAGCTTGCGCCACCAATCACAAAGTGGAAGGAGATAGCTCAACAAGTCGTAGAAAGTTGCGTCTATGGCGACATGGCGGCTGGTTGCTGCAATCCGGAAATACGCCATTGATTCAAGCTGCGCTTCTGTCGGCGTCTTTCCGCCATTTATGGCCTTTCGGATTTTGCGTGCCAGCAGCCCGGCGTGGCCTGCGGGCGTCCCTTCAGAATCCATTGTTTGTTTTGGAGTGAGGATCAGTGGAACCCGGTAGGATTCGATCACTCCGCTGCGTTCGCCCGGAGCATTCAGCCGCCACCTTGCCAAATTCAGGAAGCGCACCCAAACATCGGCATTAATCGGCGAATCCTGTGTGAACCTGCGCAAACCGAATGTCTCGAAGACGAGCGATCGGATCAAATCAGGTGTCAAGTCTATCGGTGCAATGCTCTCAGCCATTTTCAACCCTTTATGCAGACTTCCACGTCCGGTTCGTCAGCACGCGATTTACGGGTCAATTTGCTGCTTCAGCGTTGTCAAGGTGCCTGCTGAGCGCCCCAGTTTTTCCGAAAGCTCACCAAGCAAGGCTTTGGCGGCTTCGATGTCCGCAAAGGTGGCATCCTTGTTCTCAGCGATTGCCTTCACCCCTGCCAGCTGATCTGTAAACTGTTGCAAGGCCGCTGCCGGCGCGACCAACATCTCGGTCAAATGTCGTCGCTCGTTGGCATCGCCGCTCTTCTTGATTGCAGTTTTCAAGTTTTCGAGCCTGACGCGCTGTTCAGCCAATTCGGCGCCGACCGCGGATTTTGAAACCATGTCGGCGAGATCAAGCTGCGCCTTTGCTCGTTTTGAGACCGCCGGGTCCGCCCCTTCGCCGCCGCCGCGCGCTGCGAAGTAGAAGCCGATCATGGCTGCAAGGATGGTCGAGATCATTGTCAGGGTTTGTTTGGCGATGTCGTCGGCGACGGTGAAGTCGATCTTTGGATGGATGATCAGGGCAAACGTTTCCGTCTTGTCAGCCGCCACAATGGTTCTGACTTCGACAACGGCGTCTGCGACGTATATCTTGCGCAGTTCCAGCGCCAACGCGTCAGCTTGCGGTCGCGCGGCAACTCGGGCTGTCTCCATGCCAAGGGTGTGAAACGGGCTGCGGCTTTGGTTTCCGGTCAACAGGAATGACGACAGCACGCCGACCAGCACTATGAATGCCATCGTGAGGATTGCCCTGACGGAGCCTTCCGGCAGGCCGAATGGCTGGCGTCCGTCAATGATGCCGATCCTTGCTGCCGACACGCTGAGCAGATTCATGATGCCGATAACGGCGGCGACACCGAGCAGAATGAGCCCGGCGACTGTGGCAAAGCCCGTTCCTTGCGATGTGTTGCTGAAGATTGAATCAACCATCCAGACAAAAACAACGCCGCCAAGCACAATCAGCAGGAACTTCGCACTGAAGGGCATCCGGTTTTGCTCATCGGGCGATGTCTTGGAGATTTGCCAATCACGATAGGCAAGAAAACCGACTGTCAGCGCAACTATAATCAGAGCCCCGGCAGCGCTCATGACTATGAAATTATCAGAAAAAATCTGTCTTGATTGTGTGGGGTCCATAGTATTGCTCCCGGTGATCAAAATAGATGACCAAATGCTCTCTGCCTGTTCAAAGCAAAAAACACAGCGTTTACATACGGACCAAATGTAAGTGTATATCAACCCAATTTAGGGTGCAAGCGGACAATGCCAAGTTGAGAATATTTATCCACGTGACTGCATCTGTGGCACACCGGCGCGCATCGCGACAGATGCCTTCCGCTGAGCAAGTTTCCAATCCATGGCGGGGCAAATATGGGGCTCAGGCTCCGCCAGCGGCGAGCGGCACCACGTCGACATACTGCTCAGTGGTATGATCGCCGGATGTGCGCAGCATGCCTTTTACCGGCGCGACATCAAAATAGTCGCGGCCCCGGGCAACGACAATATGATTTGTGCCAACCAGAATTGCATTGGTCGGATCATACTCGATCCAGCCCATTGAACGGCCGCACCATGCCCGGACCCATGCGTGCATCGCATCAGCCCCTTCGAGGCGTGGCTTGCCTGGCGGCGGTGTGGTGCGCAGGAAACCGCTGACATAGCCTGCAGGAATGCCGAGACCGCGCAGGCAGGCGATCATGATGTGCGAGAAATCCTGGCACACCCCGCGCCGTCCCTCAAATGCCTCAAGCATCGGCGTGTCCACGCTCGTCGCTTCGGCGTCATACGTCATGTCATCATGCAGAGCTTTACCGATGGCAATGACGGCGGCGTAAGTGCTCGAGAATTCCTTGACCACCGAGCGGGCATAACCGGTCGTCGCCTTTTCGAGTCTCACACGCGGTGACGCCCCAAGAAAGTGATACGGAGTCGCTGCATCAAGACTCGTGATCTGTTCAACCTCATCACGAAGCCGTTCAAGCAGTGGAGAAGTGTCGGCAACTGCTGTGCGCTCAAACCTTTCGACGCGCGAATGCATGGTAAAAACAATGTCGCGATGGGCCTTTGTGTAAGCGATTTCGACACTGCGGTTGCCAAAGAAGTCGGGCCGGTTGATCCACTCCTGCGGCTTTGGGTTGACGTCTTGAGTGCCTGCAACAAGGCGCTGCTCACCTGGCAAATCAAGCGGCATGAGGCGCATGATCTGGCGGCTCGCCTCCGCCGCGCTGGCATAGGCATATTCAATCTTGAGCGTGACATCATAAAGCATGTGCAGCCTCACGCCAGATAGGCTGATGAAAGCTGATTGGACATGGAGAAGAATTCCTGACGAATGGACAACAGGGACGATGAGCTGAGCGTTTCCGGCGTTTGCAGCGCAAGATTGGTGTGCGCCTTCATGATGGAACGCTGTAACGGGGATAACGGACTATCGGCTTCGGTCTCGGGCAGAAAGCCGATGTGGCTGTTGACTTCGTTGAGCTGGAACAGGATCGAACGCGGATTAAGCTGGTCGAGCGCCAGAAGGTCAATGACCGTTGCACGGTTGGTGGATACCGCAAAACGCGTCCGGTGCGACATTGCGCTGTCTGCCGCTTCAACGGCAAGATCGAGACTGCCGTCCGGCGCTTTGGGATCGGCAAACGCCGCAAGAAGACCGCACAATGACGCACCACGCTCCAGCGAACGGCCGATGCTCAAGAAACGCCAGCCCGTGAAATGATACATGTTTTCGTGTACCAGTCCGGAAAAGCCGGATAGTTTGCGCAGCAGCACGCCCATGGCCCGTGCCATGTCGTGGCCCGGCTTTGCCGTCTTGCCCAGCTGCTGCACGGTTTTCGACAAATCATGCAGCGCCAGCCAGCCGTCAATCGAAAAGCGATCGCGCACATGACCTGCCGCGGTCGTTGCCGAACCGAGCATCCTGGCGATCCCATGCGGCAGACCTTCGTTCGGCTTGGCTCCCAGTTTGTCCAGCTCGCCTGCAATGAACACCAGCAATGGCGTTTTTGCGGAGACGGATTCGGCCAGACGCAAATGATAGGCGCGCAACAGCCGGATCGTATATTCGGCGCGTTCCACGTAGCGGCCAAGCCAGAAGAGATTGTCCGCCGCACGGCTCGGCAGCACCACCGGCTGCTGCCTCATGTAGGGAACTGACGTGGACGCCATCATGCTGTCTGCGGCGACTGGTGTGTCTGAGACTACCCAGACATCAGCAGTCGATCCGCCGCCCTGAAGCGCCAGCGCCGTTGCAGAATCCGCCCGGCCAATTCGCGCAAAGCCGCCGGGCATGACCTGCCATCCGCTATCCGTGCGCGCCAGAAACAGGCGAAGCCCCATCGGCCTTGGCACAAGAACACCATTCTCAAAGGTTGGTGTGGTAGAGAGCGAGACTGCCTCCTGTCCAACAAGCCCACCCGCGCCCTCGTCGATCCATGCATCGAGCGGCTGGTCGGAACTATCCTTAAAGCGCCCGCCAACGACCGCGCCGTCGTCAAAATCGAACAATGGCCGCGTCGAGAAGGCATCGCCGATGGACATGCGCCTGGCATTGGCCTTCACGTATTCACGCTCATCCTCCTGCCCGCACCACCAAGTCGCTATGTTGGGCATGGCAAGCGGCTTGCCCGTCAAAGCCGTGCTGATGCGTGGCAGGAACGCGAGTAACGCGCGGCTTTCAAGGACGCCTGATCCCAGCGCATTGACCAGCGAGAGATTGCCCGCGCGGACCGTTCCCAACAATCCGGCTGTGCCCAGCTTGGAGTTTTCGTTAAGCTCAAGCGGATCGGCCCACGACGCATCCAGCCGCCGCCACAACACATTCACCGGCTTCAGCCCTGCGACAGTGCGCACCATCAAGTGCCCGTCACGCACTGTCAGATCTTCGCCTTCCAGAAGCATCAGGCCGAGATAGCGGGCAATGTAGGCGTGTTCGAAATAGGTGTCGTTCATCGGCCCCGGTGTAAGGACACCGACACGGCTGTCCACACCCTCGCGCATGTTCTGCAGCCTGTCGCGGAAAGATCGGAAGAAGCCTGCGAGCCGCAGGACATTGCTGCGGGCGTAATGTCCGGAATAAATGCGCGATGTCGCAATCCGGTTTTCGAGCGCAAAGCCTGCGCCGGACGGCGCTTGTGTGCGATCGCCGATAACCCACCATTGACCTTTGGGACCGCGACCGATGTCGAACGCGACAAAATGCAAAAAGTGGCCGGAACGCGGTTTGACGCCGACGAGCGGGCGCAACCATTCGGGGTTTCGAGCCACGACTGCCGCAGGCAAATGGCCGTCCGTGACAAGTTGATTGGCGCCGTAAAGATCAGCAACCACCTGCTCAAGCAGGTCCGCGCGTTGGATGAGGCCTGCGCTGATATCCGCCCACTCGTCCTCGGCAATGATCACTGGCATATGGCTGAGCGGCCAGTCGCGCTCGGCTGAATCCTCTGCGCCGTAACGCCGGTAAAACACGCCCGCGTCACGCAGATACTGATTGCCGCTGGCAAACCGTTCCGCGAGTTCCTTCACAGGCATTGATGCAATCGCGCTAACCAGTTGCGTCCATGCCGGGCGCAACTGCCCGTCCGCAGTCATCAATTCATCCGGCACGCCATCCATCGTCCGGTATCCGGCCAGAAGCCGTGAAACAGGATCTGGCCGGGGCTTGGCGGACTGCGAAGGCATTTACAACATTCCGGCTGGGCGCCGCAGATCGAGGGTCATGGGGAATTCGCCTTGCGTTGATTCCGGCGGCGGTGCGTAGGAGCCCGGAGTATGGCCGCGCGGCTCAAAGCGCGCAAGGCGGCGGGCCTCCGCTTCGTTGCCATTCACCGGAAAAGTGTCGTACGAGCGCCCGCCCGGGTGAGCGACATGATAGACACACCCGCCAAGCGCCCGCCCGTTCCACGTATCGTAAATGTCGAACGTCAGCGGCGCGTTGACCGGTAGAACCGGATGCAAGGCAAGTGATGGCTGCCAAGCCTTGAAGCGAACGCCGCCGACGGATACGCCGCCGACATTCGTCTTCTTGAGCGGCACGCGCCTCGTGTTGCAGGCAACGACGTAACGCTCCGGATCAGCAGTGGTCAGCTTGACCTGCAGCCGCTCTACAGAACTGTCCGTGTAGCGAACGGTGCCGCCGATGGCCCCCGTCTCACCAAGCACATGCCATGGCTCCAGCGCTTGCCGGATTTCCAGATGCACGCCTTCGTATTCCACTTCGCCACAGCGCGGGAAGCGGAACTCAGCCTGCGCTTCGTACCATTCCGGACGCAAGGTGAAGCCATGGTCGCCAAGGTCGCGCAGCACTTCGAGGAAATCTTCCCAGACATAATGCGGCAGCATGAAGCGGTCGTGCAGCGTCGTACCCCAGCGGGTCAGCGCGCCAGAGAGCGGAGAGTGCCAAAGCCGTGCAACCAGCGCGCGGATCAGCACCTGTTGCGCCAGACTCATGCGCGGGTCTGGCGGCATCTCGAAGCCTCGGAATTCGATGAGGCCGAGCCGCCCTGTCGGACCATCGGGCGAATAGAGCTTGTCGATACAGATCTCGGCGCGGTGCGTGTTGCCGCTGACATCGACCAGAAGATTGCGCAGCAGCCGGTCAACCAGCCATGGCGCGGGCTGCACGCCTTCGCCGGGCTTGGGAATTTGTGACAACGCGGTCTCAAGCTCGTAGAGCCCGTCATGCCGCGCCTCGTCAATGCGTGGCGCCTGGCTCGTCGGTCCGATGAACATGCCGGAAAACAGATAGGACAGGCTCGGATGACGTTGCCAATGCAGGATTGTGCTCTTCAGAAGGTCTGGACGCCGCAGGAATGGGCTATCAAGCGGTGTTGCCGCGCCCAGCACCACATGATTGCCGCCACCGGTTCCAGCCTGACGTCCGTCAATCATGTATTTGTCTGCGCCGAGCCGTGTCTGCCGCGCTTCTTCGTAGACCGTCTGCGTTGTGATCACGCATTCGTCCCATGTGGATGCCGGATGGATGTTGACTTCGATGACGCCGGGGTCAGGCGCGACACGGATGACATTGAGGCGCGGGTCGTGCGGCGGGCCGTAGCCCTCGATGTGCACGGGAAGCCCAAGTTTACGCGCGGCTATCTCGGCGACAGCGACCAATTCCAGATAGTCCTCCACGCGCTCCATCGGCGGCATGAAGACGCAAAGCCTGCCATCGCGCGGCTCGACAGACATCGCCGTGCGCACCACACCGCCAAGCTCGCCGGGGACTTGCTCGACGCGCTGCTGACCGGGTTCGGCGCTGGCGAAGGATGCCACTGGCTGCTCGCGCACAACCTGTTCATTTCCGGCTTCGTCGTGGACAGCTGAAACAGGCAGCGGCCCGCGCGACACGGTGGGGTCGGCTTCGTAGACAAAAGGATATTCTGAGGGTTTCACATAGGGCAACGTGCCGAGCGGCAGACGGTAACCCACCGGACTGTCGCCGGGCACCAGAAACAGATTGCCACGCCTGGTCTTCCATTTTTCCGAACGCCATTTTGGCCCGCTGCTCTTGGCCTGCCAGCGCTGGATCGGCAGCACAAAGCCGGACGGCTCAGTGAGCCCGCGTCCGAACACCTGCGCAATGCGGAAGCGCTCTTCCGGGTCTTTCAGCTTGGAGTTTTGCGGCGTTACATTGTCGGGAAGGTTGGCTTCCTTGACGATCCATTCCGCCGGATCTTCAAACGCCGGCAGCACAAACTCATCAGCAACGCCAAGCTCCGCCGCCATCGTCTTGAGGAGCGCCTCGGCGGTCTTCGCGCTCGCACCACTGTCAGCGCCTTCCTGCGAGATCAGCTTCTCATCCGCCCAGATCGGAACGCCGTCGCGCCGCCAGTAGAGAGAAAACGTCCAGCGCGGCAGCGTTTCGCCGGGATACCATTTGCCCTGTCCGTAGTGCAGGAAACCGCCCGGCGCGAACTTGTCGCGCAACCTGCGGATCAACTTGTCGGCAAGCACGCGCTTGGTTGGTCCAACGGCATCGGTATTCCATTCGGCAGCTTCAAAATCATCAATTGAAACGAATGTCGGTTCGCCGCCAAGCGTCAGGCGCACATCGCCGGCCTTGAGAGATTCATCAACCTGGTGGCCAAGTGCATTCAACGCTTGCCATGATTCTTCCGAGAAGGGCTTGGTGATGCGGGGGCTTTCAGCGACACGGTCTACGCGCATGTCAAAGCCGAAGTCCACTTCCGCAAAGGAAGCCATGCCGGAGATTGGCGCGGCGTTGCGAAAATGCGGGGTGGCCGCGAGCGGGATATGGCTCTCACCGGTCAACAGGCCGGACGTCGGGTCAAGCCCGATCCAGCCGGCACCGGGGATGTAGACCTCTGCCCATGCATGCAGATCAGTGAAGTCATGGTCGGTGCCCGCAGGTCCGTCGATGGCTGTCAGGTCGGGTTTCAGCTGAATGAGATAGCCGGAGACAAACCGCGCGGCAAAGCCAAGATGGCGCAGCACATGCACAAGCACCCAGCTGGTATCACGGCACGAGCCTGTTCCGGTCTGAAATGTCTCCTCCGGCGTCTGCACGCCGGGCTCCATGCGAATAACATAGCCGACAGTGGTTGCCAGTTGCGCATTGATGCCGACGACAAAGTCCACCGTGCGCGTGCGGGTCTTGTCAATGCCGTCGATAAAACCCCGCAGCAGCGGACCCACCGGTTCGCCCAATTGATAGATGGCAAGATCCGCCCGGATGTCGTCGCTGTAATCAAATGGCCAATACTCGGCGCTTTCCTCGACAAAGAAATCGAACGGATTGTAAACCGTCATGTCGGCGACAAGATCGACTTCGATCTTGAATTCGGTAACCGGATTTGGAAACACGTAACGGGCCAGCCAGTTGCCGTAAGGGTCCTGCTGGTAATTGACGAAATGATCGGCAGGACTGACGCTCAGCGAATGCGAGATGATCCGAGTCCGGCTGTGCGGCGCAGGTCGCAACCTGATAGTCTGCGGGCCGAGAACCACCGGCCGGTCATACTTGTAATGCGTGAGGTGGTGAAGCGCGGTTTGTATCGACATTGTTGATGGGACCACCGTGTCAGGAAGCCAAACCTGTCACACTTTTTGCAGTGCACAAAGGGATTTTGTGGACTACGGACGCGCGGCCCGACGGTTCCTCACCCCTTGTTCTTGTAATAAACATCCAGGAACACGGCGAGCATCAGGACAACGCCCTTGATCACCTGCTGCCAGTCGATACCAATGCCCATGATCGACATGCCATTGTTCATCACACCCATGATGAACGCGCCGATGACCGCGCCAACGACCTTGCCGACGCCGCCGGTGGTCGCCGCTCCGCCGATGAAGCAGGCTGCGATCACGTCAAGCTCAAAGCCCAATCCTGCTTTGGGCGTAGCAACATTGAGACGGGCAGCGAAGATGAGGCCCGCAAGCGCTGCAAGCGCGCCCATGATGACAAAGGTCAGGAACGTCAGCCGCTCCGTGTTGATGCCCGAGAGTTTGGTCGCCTTTTCATTGCCGCCGAGTGCATAGATGCGCCGTCCGAACGTCGTGTTTGTGGTCAGGAATACGAACAGGGCGATCAGCGCGAACATGACGACAAGCACGTTCGGCAGACCCTTGTACCGTGCCATCAGGAACGAGAAGCCGAGGAACGCGACAGCGATCAAAATGTTGCGTCCGTAGAATATCAGATCCGGCTCTTCGGCGAGGCCGTGCTCAAGCTGGTTCGAGCGCTCTTTGAAATTGAAATAGATGATGAGCGCCGTCGTTGCCGCGCCGATTACCAGCGCCAGAATGTTGAACGGCTGTCCACCCATGGAACCGTTGAAAATGTCGGGGACGAAACCGGACGACAAGAGCTGGAAGTTCTTCGGAAATGGCCCGACCGACGCGCCGCCAAGCACTGAGAGCGCCAAGCCCTTGAAGATGAGCATGCCAGCAAGCGTGACAATGAACGCCGGTATTTTATAGTAAGCGGTGAAGTAACCTTGAACACCTCCGATGACACCCCCGAGCGCAATGCACAGCAGCACGGAAGTGAAAACATCGACTTTAAGGTTGACCATCAGCACGGCAGCGACCGCACCGACAAAGCCTGAAACCGACCCCACCGACAGGTCGATATGCCCTGCGACAATGATCAAAAGCATGCCAAGCGCCATGATGACGATGTAGCTGTTCTGCAGGATCAGATTGGTCATGTTGACAGGCTTGAAGAGCGTGCCGTTGGTGGTGAACTGGAAAAACACCATGATGGCCAGCAGCGAAAGCAGCAGCGCGTAGTCGCGGATGTTGGCTTTCACGAAACGCATGAAGTCAGGCTTGGCCTGTGTATCGGCTTGTATCTGGCTCATGTCACTCTTCCCATGATTTCATGATCGCGCGCATGATCTTTTCCTGCGTCGCTTCTTTCGTCGGCATTTCGGCGACAAATCGCCCTTCGTTCATCACATAGATTCGGTCGGAAATGCCGAGCAGTTCCGGCATTTCCGAGGAAATGACGATGACAGCTTTGCCCTGTGCAGCCAACTGGTTGATGATGCCGTAGATTTCGTATTTGGCACCAACGTCAATACCGCGTGTCGGCTCATCGAGAATGAGGATGTCCGGTCCCGAGAACAGCCATTTCGCCAGAACCACCTTTTGCTGGTTGCCGCCTGAAAGGTTGAGCGTTGTCTGGAATACGCCGGAGGAGCGGATTGCCAATTCCTTGCGATATTTGTTGGCGACCGACAATTCCTTCAAATCGTCAATGACAGATCGTTTGGCAACGCCTTCGAGATTTGCAAGCGTGACATTATGCTTGATGTGGTCGATCAGCACGAGGCCGTAGGTCTTGCGATCCTCAGTAGCATAGGCCATGCCGGCCTTCATAGCTTTGGGGATAGTGGACACGTCCGCATTCTTGCCGTGGATTTTCACCTCGCCGCTGACCTTTTGGCCCCAGGCACGGCCAAACAGCGACATGGCCAGCTCTGTGCGGCCTGAACCCATCAATCCGGCAATGCCGACAACTTCACCCGCACGGACATTCAGCGACACGTTCTTGATCACATGCCGGTCGGCGTGGAGCGGGTGGTAGCAATTCCAGTCCTTGACCTCGAGCACCGGCTTGCCGACGTGCGGCACGCGCGGCGGGAACCGGTCAGTCAGTTCACGTCCGACCATCGCCTTGATGATACGGTCTTCATCGACAGTACCGGATTTTACATCGAGCAGGTCGACCGTCTTGCCATCGCGGATGACGGTGATGTGGTCGGCAACCTTCATCACCTCGTTCAGCTTGTGGGTGATCAGGATCGACGGAATCCCCTGTGCCTTGATCCCGTTGAGCAGTTCCAGCAGCGCGTTGGAATCATGCTCGTTCAGCGATGAAGTCGGCTCGTCGAGGATCAGCAGCTTGACCTTCTTGTTGAGCGCTTTGGCGATCTCGACCAATTGCTGTTTGCCCGTGCCGATGTTGGTTATCAGCGTGTTCGGGTGTTCCTTGAGGCCGACCTTGTCCAGAAGCTTTTTGGTGCGTGAAAAAGCCTCATACCAGTTGATGACGCCCGATTTGGCCGGCTCATGGCCGAGGAAGATATTTTCGGCGATAGACAAGAGTGGCACCAGCGCCAGCTCTTGATGAATGATGATGATGCCGATGTCTTCGCTGTTGGAAATGGCTGCGAATTTGCGCGGCTGGCCTTCAAAAACAATGTCACCGGAATAAGTCCCGTGCGGATAGACGCCGGACAGGACTTTCATCAGCGTGGACTTGCCCGCGCCATTTTCGCCGACGACAGCGTGAATTTCACCCGGATAAACGGTCAATTGCACATCTTTAAGCGCATTGACGCCCGGAAATGTCTTCGTAATGCCCCGCATTTCGAGGATTGGCTGCATGTGTTTCCTCGCCACCCGCAGCGCTGTCTCCAATTGGCGCCAGGGTTTCTCCCGTCAGTCAGCTAAGCGAAAAAAAGCGGACCCCGCAAGTGCGAGGCCCGCCGTATTCATCAGATTAATTGTCGATCTGATCTTGCGTGTAGTAGCCGGAGTCAACCAGCTGCTTCTTAATGTCGTCCTTGCCGACCGAATACGGGGTCAGGAGGTAGGACGGAACGATCTTCACACCGTTGTTGTAGGTCTTGGTGTCGTTGATTTCCGGCTCTTTGCCGGACAGAACGGTGTCAACCATGGTGGCGGTGACCTTGGCCAGTTCGCGCGTGTCCTTGAACACGGTCGAATACTGCTCGCCAGCCATCATGCCCTTGACGGACGGCAGTTCGGCATCCTGACCGGTAACGACCGGCATTTCTGCGCCCGGAGCATAGCCGACGCCCTTGAGCGAGGAGATGATGCCGCGCGACAGGCCATCATACGGTGCCAAAACGCCGTTGACCTTCTTGTCGGTATAGTTGGCTGACAGAAGGTTATCCATGCGGGCCTGTGCAACCGCGCCGTCCCAGCGCAGCGTGCCGACCTTGTCCATGCCCATCTGGCCAGACACGATGGCGATTTCGCCGCTGTCGATCATCGGCTGGATGACTGACATCGCGCCGTCGTAAAAGTAGAATGCGTTGGTGTCGTCGGGCGATCCGCCAAACAGTTCAACATTCCATGGCTTGACCGATGGGAAACGTTCCTTGAGGCCCGCGATCAGCGAGTTGCCCTGAAGGACGCCGACGCCGAAATTGTCGAACGTGGTGTAATAGTCAACGTTCTCAGTCTTGGAGATCAGGCGGTCATAAGCAAACACCTTGATGCCCGCATCGCGTGCCTTCTGCAACACGTCCGAAAGCGTCGTGCCGTCGATAGCGGCAATGATCAGAACCTTGGCACCCTTGGTGACCATGTTCTCGATCTGCGCAAGCTGGTTCGGAATGTCGTCTTCAGCATACTGAAGATCGGCGGTGTAACCCTTGCCGGTGAATTCCTTCACCATCGATTCGCCGTCGGAAATCCAACGGGTGGACGATTTGGTCGGCATCGAAATGCCGATCAGGCCCTTGTCCTGAGCCATCGCCCAGCTTGATGACAGCGCAATGGCAGTGGCGGTGGCCAGAATGCCAAAATTTCTACGGTTGATCATGTAGTCCTCCCTTGTGACAACACCGGCAGATTTGGCCATGCCCGATACATGGACGGCCAATTCACCCGGCTTTTGTGTCGCCGTATTGATGTGTACCCCGCCTGCAGCCAGAATTTTTGCTCCGGCACCATCGCAGACAGCGTTGCATGACGTTGGTAGAAATTGGTATAACTGTCAAATGCAAATTTTCCCCGTTAATATGTAAATAATGGTATGTTTAGGTGCGAGGGTGTCAATATGAAAAATTTGCCGGAACCTTTGCCCCAACCGATCGACGACACTTCGGATGAGGACCAGCTTGCCAGAACGGGCATACGCATTCCCCATTTGAAACTGATCGTTTCCCTTGATGATTATGGCCAAATCAGCGCGGCGGCGTCAGTGCTCAACATGTCACAGCCCGCCGCCTCGCGCATGCTTTCGGACATGGAGGCAATTCTGGACGCTCCGCTTTGTGAGCGGCTGCCGAGAGGCATTGCGCTGACACCCCACGGCAAGGCGCTCGCCAGAAGGTCGCGAACCATATTGCTTGAATTGCGCGAAGCAGGCCGCGAGATCGTGGACCTGAAGAACGGCACCGGCGGCTCGGTTCACCTCGGTGCGGTCACCGCGCCGGCTGTCCAGATTGTCATTCCGGCTATTCGGAAAATTCGTGAACAATATCCGCGCATCAAGATCAATGTGCAGGTGGAAACGAGCAATATACTTGCCAAGGACCTTCTGGGTTCGCGCCATGATTTCATCATCGCCCGCATCCCCGATGATCTCAATCCACGCCAGTTCTCGAGCCGTGAGATCGGCATTGAGAAAGCCTGCCTGATCGTTCGGCGGGATCACCCGCTGGCCGCGCGCGAACGTGTCGCGCTTGAAGAGTTGAATGCATTTGAATGGGTTTTCCAGCCCGATGGATCACTGCTCAACCGGACGGTCGAGAAGCTCTTCCTCTCGCGTTCCGTGCCGTTGCCGGAGCGCATCGTCAACACCTCGTCCATGCTGATGACGATGATGATGGTGCAGGAATCCAACGCCATTTCGCCGATAGCCTATGAAGTCGCCAAGCGCTTTGCTCGTCAGCACACAGACGGTCCGCTCGCCATCCTCAACTTGGGATTCGACATCAATGTCCAACCGTTCAGCCTGATCACCGTGCGTGACCGCCAGCTTTCACCGGCGGCAATGACGCTCTATGAGCACATTATCCAGGAAGTCGAACGACAGAACCTGTGACGGCTATTTGCCCCAGCGCAGCACCAGCGGGTCAAGCTCGCGAAGCAAATCAAGAAGTTCGGCCGCAGTGTCCGGATGCACAGCCTTTGTCGGGTGACGCACGAAATCCGACTTGATGACGCCGCCCGCCTTCATGGCGATTTTGGCCGAGCGCCAGCCGCACTGGCGGTTCTCGAAATTGATTGCAGGCAGAACGCGGCGGTAGCCTTCCTTCGCCGCATCCTTGCGGCCCTCGCGGAAGTCGACAATAATCGGGCGGATCAGGTCGCAGATCATGCCGGACGTCATCGAGCCCGTCGCACCGGCGTTCAAGTCAGCCATCAGCGTGATGCCTTCCTCGCCGTCGAACGGGCCTTCGATCAGGTCGCCACCGTCGGCGATCAGCCCCCGCAGTTTCGCTGCCGTCTGCGGCGTCTCAATCTTGAAATAGCGAAGTTCCGGCACTTCGCGCGCCATCCGGACGATCTGCGAAACCGTAAGCTGCACACCGGACAACGGCGCGTCCTGCAGCATGATCGGGATGCCACCGGCTTTGCCGACACGCTGGAAATGCTCGATTGCCGAGTTCTCATCGGCGCGCAGTCCGGTGCCGTGATAGGGCGGCATCATCATCAGCATCGCTGCGCCGAGAGACGCGGCAAGCTTCGCGCGGGTCTCAACGATCTGCGTCGAGAAGTGCGACACAGTTACAATCACCGGCACGCGGCCTGCAACGTGAGCTAGGCACAGCCGGGTCAACACTTCACGCTCATCGTCGGAAAGCAGGAACTGTTCGGAGAAATTGGCAAGAATACAGATCCCGTCCACGCCCTGATCAATCAACAGATCGAGCACGCGCTTCATGCCTTCAAGATCAAGACTGCCATCGTCGTTGAACGGTGTCGGAGCGACCGGCCATATGCCGGTGTAGGGACGGTTTGTCATCTCTAGACCTCAGGCAAAAACGTAGGAAGTCTTGACGGTGGTGTAGAATTCGCGAGCATGTGACCCTTGCTCGCGCGGGCCATAACTTGAACCCTTCGTGCCGCCGAACGGCACATGATAATCAACACCGGCCGTCGGCAGATTGACCATGACCATGCCGGCTTTCGCCTGTTTGCGGAACGCTGTCGCATGCTTGAGCGATGTGGTGCAGATACCGGCGCACAGGCCGAACTCCGTGTCATTGGCCGTCGCCAACGCCTCGGCGAAATCAGAAACCTTGATAACAGAAGCGCAGGGTCCGAAGATTTCTTCGCGCGAGACCCTCATGGCATTGGTAGCGTTCGCGAATATTGCCGGTTGCTGGAAAAAGCCGCTCTCACCAAGTCGCTGGCCGCCTGAGACGTCGCACCCTTCGGACTTGGCGAGTTCAACATAGGACAGATTTGTGGCCAACTGCTTTTCGTCAACAACCGGGCCGACCTGCGTGGACGGATCAAGCGGGTCCCCAACCTTGAGAGCGGCTGCGGCGGCCTTGAACTTTTCAAGGAATTTGTCGTGAATGCCTGCGGTGACGATGATGCGTGAGGACGCAGTGCAGCGCTGGCCGGTGGAAAAGAACGCGCCGTTGATTGCGACGGTTACGGCCAGATCAAGGTCCGCATCATCCAGCACCACCAGCGGGTTCTTGCCGCCCATTTCCAGCTGGACCTTTTTGCCAAGCTCCATGGCGCGAAGGCCGATACGCTTTCCTGTGCCGACAGACCCGGTAAAGGAAATGGCATTGATATCCGGATGATCTACAATGCGTTGGCCGACACTCGAACCCGGTCCCATAACGAGATTGAACACGCCTTTCGGGCAGCCGCTTTCATGCAGGATTTTCGCAATTTCCCAAGAGCAGCCAGGCACCAGATCAGCAGGCTTCATGACCACCGTGTTGCCATACGCCAGAGCAGGTGCAATTTTCCACGCGGGAATGGCGATTGGAAAATTCCACGGCGCAATGATACCGACCACGCCAACCGGCTCGCGGTCTATCAGCACTTCAATATTGGGACGCACGGAGGCCAGCTTTTCGCCAGCAACGCGCAGCGCTTCTCCAGCAAAGAATTTGAAAATCATCGCCGCACGGACAGTCTCGCCAATGCCTTCGGCAAGCGACTTGCCCTCTTCGCGCGACAGCAGCCGGCCAATCTCGTCCTTGCGGGCAAGGATTGTATTGCCGACCGCGTCTAGCACATCAAACCGCAGTTGCGGCGAGGCGGACGCCCATTGGGGCAACGCGGCTTTGGCGGCGTCAACGGCAGCGTCTACAGCGGACTCATCGGCGGAGGCATACTGGCCGACGATATCGTTTGTGTCTGACGGGTTCACATTCGGCCTTGATGACGCGGCTTCAACCCATTGGCCGTTGATCAGGTTTGCGTGCTGCACGAGGTTCTCCTGTCTCTATTGATCATACTATATTGCAATAATTTGCCACTTGTCACTTGATTTTTGCTCATGAAATCGCAATCATCGTATGATTGAGTAAGATTGGTGCGATCCATGTCAACGGTTACCCCCAACAAAAAAGATGGCAATCGCCTGGATTCAGGGCCCAACCTCACGATGGCCATGGCAGCGCAGCTTGGGGGCAAGATTGTCGCGCGCCAGCTTGGGACAGGCGCATCGCTGCCGACGGAAGGCGAACTGCAGTCGGAATTTGGCGTGTCGCGCACGGTGGTGCGTGAAGCCATCCGCCATCTGGCGTCCAAGGGTCTTGTGTCCGTCGGCCCGAAAGTCGGAACGAAAGTGCGACCCCCGTCCGAATGGAACATGCTCGATCCGGAAGTGATGGATTGGCATCTCAGTGGCACAGCATCCGCAGCGTTCATCGAAGCGCTTTATGAGATGCGGCTGATCATCGAGCCGGAGGCGGCGCGCCTCGCCGCAGGCCGGATTGCTGGCGCGCAAGTCCAGTTTTTGAAGGCGGCGCTTGAAGGAATGAGCGAAAATCCGCGCGGGTCGCAAGACCTGATCGCCGCCGACCTTGCGTTTCACCGCACCATTTTGGAGGCGACTGGAAACCCGGTGCTGCGGTCATTCGGCGCGCTCATTGAGAACAGCCTGTCCGTGTCGTTTTCGCTCAGCTGGCGCAAGAGCGAGACCGGACAGACGCTGAAACTGCACGGGCAGGTGGTTGAGGCGATCGTCGCCGGTGATGAGGAACTTGCAGCGCTGCACATGCGCCGACTGATCGAGACGGCATACCGGGATGTGCGCCAGTCGCTGGCAGCCAATCCCGGCGAGACAAGATAGCCGCGCAGCGGCACGCACCGGAGGAAAAGATGACATTCAAAAATGCCGAATGGCCGCGCCATTTGCGCTCGCAGGACTGGTTCGGCGGCACCAGTCGCGACGCGATCTACCACCGTTCATGGATGAAGAACCAAGGCTTCCCGGCGGACATGTTTGATGGCCGTCCGGTCATCGGCATTTGCAACACTTGGTCGGAATTGACGCCTTGCAATGCCCATCTGCGCGATCTCGCCGAGCGGGTGAAGCGCGGCGTCTATGAGGCTGGCGGTTTTCCGCTGGAGTTTCCGGTGTTCTCGCCGTCCGAAAGCGCGCTGCGCCCGACGGCAATGCTATACCGCAATCTCTGCGCCATGGACGTCGAAGAAGCGATCCGCGCCAATCCGCTGGATGGCGTGGTGCTGTTGGCCGGATGCGACAAAACCACGCCCGCCTTGTTGATGGGGGCGGGCAGTGTCGATATTCCAGCCATTCTCGTATCCGGCGGGCCGATGCTGAACGGCAAATGGCGCGGTCAGGATGTCGGCTCCGGCACCGCGCTCTGGCAAATGTCGGAGATGGTGAAATCCGGCGAAATCACCAATGAGGATTTCCTCGAAGCCGAGCAGGGCATGTCGCGCTCGCCGGGCTCATGCAATACGATGGGCACGGCCTCAACGATGGCCTCGATGGCCGAAGCCCTCGGTATGGCGCTCTCCGGCAATGCAGCCATTCCCGCCGTCGATTCCCGCCGCCGTGTCATGGCGCAACTCACCGGCAGGCGCATTGTCGACATGGTCAAGGATGACCTGAAACCATCTGACATCATGACAATGAAGGCGTTCGAAAACGCCATCCGCGTCAACGGTGCGATTGGCGGTTCGACCAATGCCGTCGTGCATCTTCTCGCCATGGCGGGCCGCGTCGGCGTTCCGCTGACGCTCGACGATTGGGACCGTCTGGGCCGCGATGTGCCGACGATTGTCAATTTGATGCCATCGGGCAAATATCTGATGGAAGAGTTCTTCTATGCGGGCGGTCTGCCGGTCGTGATCAAGACGCTCCACGATGCCGGATTGCTGAACAGCGACGCCATCACGGTCTCCGGCAAGACCATCGGCGAGGAAGTCTCTGTCGCCAAGAACTGGAACGAGGATGTCATCCGCCCTGTGGAAAAGGCGCTGGTCAAATCCGGCGGCATCGCTGTGGTGAAAGGCAATTTGGCACCCAATGGCGCCGTGCTCAAACCCTCTGCCGCGTCGCCCCATCTGATGCAGCACAGGGGCCGCGCCTATGTGTTCGAATCCATCGAAGAGTTCCACGGCACCATCAACGATGACAGCCTCGACATTGATGAAAACTCGATCATGGTGCTGAAATATTGCGGTCCGAAAGGCTACCCCGGCATGGCTGAGGTCGGCAACATGGGGCTTCCCCCGAAGGTGTTGAAGAAAGGGATCAAGGACATGATCCGCATCTCCGATGCGCGCATGTCCGGAACAGCTTACGGCACGGTGATCCTGCACGTCTCGCCGGAAGCGGCCGATGGTGGTCCATTGGCGTTGGTTAAAACCGGCGACATGATCGAGGTCGATATTCCGGCGCGGCGGCTGCATCTGGATGTCTCCGATGCCGAGCTTGCCGCGCGCAAGGCGACATGGGTGTCACCGGTCGAAGATGCCAAAAGCGGTTACGTGCGGCTCTACCTCGACCATGTGCAACAGGCGCACAAGGGTGCCGACATGGACTTTCTGGTTGGCTGTCGGGGTTCGGTAGTCAAGCGGGATTCACATTAAGCGGGATGCATCGAGTGGCCGCGTACGCAATCTGAAACTAGCCACTTTACATATAATATTACTATTGATAGCGTTACTCATCGCCTGCTGGAGGAGAACGGTCAGGCGTACAAATGGGAGACACATCATGAATACGCTTCGTAAACTTGCGCTTGGCGCAAGCATGGCCGCGCTGTTGTCCAACGCCGCCTTTGCCGACAAGCTTGTCGTCGGCTTTTCGCAGATCGGTTCGGAATCCGGCTGGCGCGCCGCCGAGACGTCAGTCACCAAACAACAGGCCGAAACGCGCGGCATCGACCTGAAATTTGCCGACGCACAGCAAAAACAGGAGAACCAGATCAAGGCGATCCGGGGCTTTATCGCGCAGGGCGTCAACGCCATCCTGGTCGCGCCGGTCGTTGCCACAGGCTGGGATGAAGTGCTGACCGAAGCAAAGGAAGCCAAAATTCCGGTTATCCTTCTGGATCGTGGCGTCGATGCACCGGAAGATCTCTATCTGACGTCAGTGGCGTCCGATCAGGTCAAGGAAGGCCGCGTTGCTGGCGAGTGGCTGGCCAAGACTGTGGGCGACAAGGAATGCAAGGTCGTTGAACTTCAGGGCACGGTTGGCTCGACCCCCGCGATCAACCGCAAGAAGGGCTTTGAAGAAGCCATCGCCGCGCATGCCAACATCTCCATCATCCGCAGCCAGACCGGCGATTTCACCCGCGCCAAGGGCAAGGAAGTGATGGAAGGTTTCCTTAAGGCCGAAAACGGCGGCAAGGGCATTTGCGCCATGTATGCGCACAATGATGACATGGCCGTCGGTGGCATTCAGGCCATCAAGGATGCAGGTCTGAAGCCGGGCACAGACATTCTGGTCGCCTCGATCGACGCTGTGCCGGACATCTTCTCTGCCATGGCCGCCGGCGAAGCCAACGCCACCGTGGAACTAACGCCAAACATGGCCGGCCCCGCGTTTGATGCACTTGATGCATTCCTGAAAGACGGCACCATGCCGGCCAAGTTCATCATTACGGAATCCAAGCTCTACACACCTGCAGACAATCCGCAGGGTGAATACGAAGCCCGCAAGGGCCTGGGTTACTGATCCAACCTCGCCCGCCGGTCCTTCATACTCGGCGGGTTTTTCTTGTTCAAATTTTCAAAAGCCGTAGGGTCTGACTCAAAATTCGGTTTGATGAGTCAAATGGAGCGATTTTCGAGAACCGGAGCGGAGCGTACTTCTGGGGTCCCCGCCAGCGGCTTGCCGCTTTAGGGCGGGGCAGAAAGTACGTGAGCACCGGAAGCGCAGAAAATTGCTCCAGTTGGCCATCAAAGTGAATTTTCAGTCAGGCTCGTAGGGTTGGCCTTGAGCCGGAGGGGATCATGCCTGAACCTGAAATTGTCCTGCAAGCCAAAGGCGTCTGCAAATCATTTGCAGGAATTCCAGCGCTGAATGATGTGGAAATCGCCCTTCACGCAGGTGAGGTCCACGCGCTTCTCGGTGAAAATGGTGCGGGCAAGTCTACGCTCATCAAGATTCTGACAGGTGCCTACCGTCCGGACTCAGGCGAGATCTTTCTCGACGGCCACCCTGTCAAGCCGCGTGACACGCTGCACGCCCAAACTCTCGGCATCGGAACTGTCTATCAGGAAGTCAATCTTCTGCCGAACATGACAGTGTCGGAAAACCTGTTTGTCGGACGGCAGCCGACGCGGTTCGGGTTGGTTGACAAGAAAAGCATGGACAGCCAATCCCGCGAAATCCTGAAAAAATATGGTCTTGAGCTCGATGTCCGCGCTGATCTGGGCAGCTATTCGGTTGCCGTGCAGCAGATTGTTGCCATTGCGCGAGCCGTGGAATTGTCTGGCAAAGTCTTGGTCCTCGACGAGCCGACCGCAAGCCTGGACCGCCACGAAGTGGACGCGCTGTTTGACGTGGTGCGCGGCCTGAAAGCGCGGGGGATGGCAATCGTGTTCATCACGCATTTTCTCGATCAGGTCTTTGAGCTGGCAGACCAGGTCACCGTGTTGCGCAATGGCTCGCTTGTATCATCGCAGACCATCCCGAAGCTCAGCAGGACAGACGTCGTACGCATGATGCTCGGCAAGGACGTGATTACATACGGCTCGGCAATTGCTGGCGGCGAACGCGCAACCGGTGATGTGCTGGTGAAATTTGAAAATTTCGGCCTCAACGGCAAGGTACGCCCGTTCGGCTTGGAAATCCGCAAGGGCGAAGTTGTCGGCGTCGCAGGGCTCCTTGGCTCGGGCCGCACAGAAATCGCGCGGCTGATGTTCGGCATCGACACGGCAGATGTCGGGCAGGCGACTGTTGATGGCAAACGTGTTTCCCTCCGCCATTCCAGCGATGCGATCTCGCTTGGCTTCGGATTTTGTCCGGAAGACCGCAAGGCGGACGGCATCTTGGGCGATCTCTCAGTGCGCGAAAATATCATCATCGCGTTGCAGGGTAGCCTTGGCTGGCACCGCGCGCTGAACAATGACGAGCAGTCGGAAATTGCCGAAAAATTCATTGAGGCGCTGGATATCCGCGCGGCATCTACAGTCATGCCGGTGAAGTTCCTGTCTGGAGGCAATCAGCAAAAGGTCATTTTGGCGCGCTGGCTGGCAACAGACCCGCGCTTTCTGATATTGGATGAGCCAACGCGCGGCATTGATGTCGGCGCGCATGCGGAAATCGTCCGCATGATCAACAGGCTTCGCGACGATGGTCTGGCGCTGGTCGTCATTTCTTCCGAGCTCGATGAAATTGTTGCTTACAGTTCGCGCGTCGTGGTCATGCGTGACCGCGAGATGGTGGCTGAGCTGCGCGGCGACCTGATCTCGCCTGCGACAATCGTTCAGGCCATCGACGCCCAACCCGAGAGCATCCCCGCATGAACCGCACAGGTCTTTCCCGCCTGGTCAATCCGCAGACAGTTGCACTGATTGGCGTCCTGATTTTCAACTGGCTGCTGTTTCCCGGCTTCTTCAATGTAACGTGGCAGGACGGACGGTTTTTCGGCAGTGTCATCGACGTCATCAACCGCGGCGCGCCGGTTGCGATCCTCGCCATCGGCATGACCGCCGTCATTGCGACCAAAGGTGTTGATCTTTCTGTCGGCGCGGTGATGGCCGTTGCCGGAGCGGTCGCGGCAACATTCGTCGAATCTGGCCAGCCGCTCGCCGTAGTGGTTGGCGCGGCATTGTTGATCGGGTTGGTCTGCGGCCTCTGGAACGGTTTGCTGGTGGCGATATTCGACATTCAGCCGATCATTGCCACGCTGGTGCTGATGGTTGCGGGACGTGGCATTGCACAGCTGATCACCGAGGGGTCAATCGTGACCTTCACCGACCCCGGACTGATCTTTATCGGGACTGGTTCACTTGCAGGCATACCGATGGCAGCGGTCATTGCCGCCGCGCTTTTGCTGTTGGTGCATCTTCTGGTCAGAAAGACCGCGCTTGGGCTCTTCATCGAAGCAGTAGGTGTCAACCGCTCTGCTGCCACCTATGCAGGATTGCGCAGCAAAGCGCTGTTGATTGCCATATATGCGTTCAGCGGCCTTTGCGCAGCCATCGCCGGCATCATTGCTGCCGCCGACATCCGCGGTGCGGATGCCAACAATGCCGGTCTGTGGCTTGAGCTGGATGCAATCCTCGCTGTCGTCATCGGTGGCACATCGCTGCTCGGAGGGAGGTTTTCCATTCCCCTATCTGTCCTTGGAGCGGTTATCATACAGGCCATGAACACAGGGATACTGGTCTCCGGTTTCAGACCGGAGTTCAACCTGATCGTCAAAGCCGGTGTCATCATTCTCATCCTTGTCATTCAGTCGCCCAAGGCAGCCATGTTTTTCAGTTTCAACAAAACCTCCGTGCGCAAGGGGCAAACAGCGTCATGAACCCGAGATTCCGCCCGCTTGCCGCGACCGCAGCCATTTTCCTCATAGCCTACGCAGTCTGCGTTTTTCAGTTTCCTGCGATGTGGTCAACGCGGGTGCTTGGCAATTTCCTGACAGACAACGCCTTCCTTGGCATTGCCGCAGTCGGCACCACCTTTGTCATTTTGTCCGGCGGCATTGATCTTTCTGTAGGCGCAGTGATCGGGTTTACCGGCGTGCTTCTGGCAATCCTGATTTCGTGGTTCAACATCCATCCACTCGTAGCGTTTGCCATTGTTCTCATTGTCGCGGCAGGCTTTGGCGCGGCGATGGGAGCAGTGATTCACTTCCTCGAAGTCCCACCATTTATTGTCACATTGGCTGGCATGTTTCTCGCGCGCGGGGCGGCGTCGGTTCTCACGCAAGATTCCATTCCGATCAATCACAGCTTCTACAGTGCAGTTTCGACCTTTTACCTGAAGATGCCGGGCGGCGGTCGCATAAGCCTGATTGGCGGCACAATGGTGCTGATATTTGTGATCGGCGCCATCATCGCACACAGGACCAAGTTCGGCTCCTATGTCTACGCGCTCGGAGGCAATGCCGCATCCGCGTCGTTGATGGGCGTGCCCGTCGGCAGGACGACAATTGGCGTCTATGCCGTCGCAAGCTTTTTGAGTGGATTGGCCGGAATTGTGTTTTCGCTCTACACGTCTGCGGGCTATCCACTGGCTGCAGTGGGCGTTGAGCTTGATTCGATTGCCGCTGTGGTCATCGGCGGCACGTTGTTGACGGGCGGGTATGGATTCATGTTCGGGACATTCATTGGCGTGATGCTGCAGGGACTTGTGCAAACCTACATCGTGTTTGACGGCACACTGTCGAGCTGGTGGACCAAAATTGTCATCGGCGCGCTGCTGTTTGTGTTCATCATTCTCCAGCGGCTGGTCTTTTCATCAACGCCGTCCCGGGTGTTCCTGTTCCGGAAACGGGAAGCATGAGTGAACCCGGCAGTCTGCTCCGCAATCTGACCGGGCGGGCGACAGCGCGAAATTTCCATTCCTATGTCATTTCCGAAATCGGCATCGGTATTGTTTCGGGCCGCTTTCCGGTCGGCTCAGTGTTACCAAACGACGCGTTGATGATGGTGCAATACGGAGTTTCCCGCACAGTGCTGCGCGAGGCGCTGAAAACGCTTGAGGCAAAAGGTTTGGTCGAAGCCAAACCGAAGGTTGGCACAAGGGTCTCGCCGCGCAGCCGCTGGAACCTGTTTGACGCGCAGGTGCTGGCTTGGCATTTCAATGCGGGACCTGATCAGGCGTTCCTCGCAAGCCTTGCCGACATCCGGCTGGCGCTTGAAACTAAGGCGGCAGAGCTTGCTGCCGTGCGGCGTTCGGCTGACCATGTGCGCACGCTGCATTACTGGGTCAACCAGATGGAAAACTCCATCGACTCAACAGAGAATTTCGCACTCGCTGATCTTGAACTGCACCGTACCATTGCCGAGGCGTCACAAAACCCCTTTATGCGCTCAATCGGCGGCATTGTTGAATTGTCACTGGCGGCAACCTTCAAGGATATCGCGCCGGAGGCTGGTCGTGAATTGTTTGCGGTGGCAGTCCAGGTGCACCGTGACATCGTTCTTGCAATCGAGGCCCGCGACCCTGATGCCGCGCACCGTGCCATGCGACGGGCCATTCAAGGGTCGGCAGGTGGCGAGCAGATTTGAAGTGATGGTTTGCAGCGCTACGAAGCTGTCTGCATGAATTCCGCGAGTATCGCCTTTGTGTGCTCACCAATGACCGGTGCAGCGCGGCTTCGGTGTGGCCGCATGCCGTTGATTGTGATCGGGCACGCAGTTGTGCGCACAAGCGTGCCGTCGTCGCGTGAGACGGTCTGCAACATGTCGAGTCGCTTGAACGCCTCGCTCTCCAGCATTGATGGCCAGTCCAGCACCTCGGCACACCATATGTCAGCGGCTTGAAGAATTGCCAGCCAATGCGATAGCGGCTTTGATTTCAAATGATCGGCAATCATCCTCTTGATTGGATCACGCGCCGTGAAGGCATCCTTGGCGGCGAGTCCTTCGATTGACGGAAGATCGATGAGTTTCCCGAGCCGGTCGAGTGGCGTCATGGCCAGCGCCAGCCAGCCATTTGCGCATTCATAAACGCCATAGGGCGCGGAGAGATAGGCATGCGCGTTGCGGAAGTCGGAACGTTTCGGGATGCGTCCGCCGTCATTCAAATGCGTCGTCAAAACCTCAAACTGAAAATCGAGCAGCGCTTCCAACAGGCTTGTCTCAACATGCGCACCCTTTCCGGTGCGCCCGCGCCGCACGAGACCGGCAAGCAGGCCCTGCACAATGGCATTTCCAGCCAGAAGGTCTGCCACTGCCAATCCGAACGGAACCGGGCCTTGATCGGCGTCGCCATTTAGCCACATGAGGCCTGAGCGCGCCTGCGCCAGCAAATCCTGCCCCGGCAGGTCACGCCAAGGACCTTCACTTCCATAGCCTGTGATAGACGCGTAGACGATGCCCGGATTGATCGCGCGGACAGTCTCATAGTCGAGCCCCAGCCGCTCAATCACGCCCGGTCGGAAATTCTGGATAATGACGTCAGCCTTGGCAACCAGCTTTCGGATGGACGCCAGATCACCCGGATTCTTGAAATCAGCGGCGAAGCTCTCCTTGCCGCGATTGATGGCGTGGAAAAGTGTCGAGTCACCGCCGATCTCCGTGTCGGTCAGGTATAACCGACGGCACAGATCACCCCCGTCCGGCCGCTCGATCTTGATCACCCGTGCGCCAAGATCACCCAGTCGCAATGCCGCAAACGGACCAGAAAGAAACTGCGCCATATCAAGGACAAGTATGCCGTCAAGCAGGGACTCACTCTCTTTGGTGTCACGAAGCTGCTCTGCCTGTTGTTGCATCAATCAGCCTTCCTTTGGGCTAAAATTGGCCGCGTCGCGATAGCGCACAGTCTGCAAATGCTCACAGTAAAGCACCAATTCGCCTTCGCCCTTGAACACTTCGTAGGAAGCCTTGGTCAGGCCCATATCCTTGTACTTCGGTTCTTTGGAAAGGTTTGTGCGGATGGTGTAGATCGTATCGCCGATAAAGGTCGGCTTGATGAATCGCAGCCTGTCGTAACCGTATGAAAACGCGTTCACACAATTGGTCGCAACAAGCCCAAGCCCTGCCGAAAACACGAAGGCACCGGCCACCAGCCGCTTGCCGAAAATGCCCTCGCGTTCGGCAAACATCTGGTCGCCGACATAAGGATGCATGTCGAGCACAAGCGCGTTGAACTGCATGGACTCGCCTTCCGAGATGGTCCGGCGCAGCGAGCGGATTTTGTGACCGATGGCGAAGTCCTCGTAGAACCAGTTTTCAGCATTCCAGACAGGCAAGGCCGCGTGAGCTTCCGGCATATCGGTGGGGTGAGTTGAGTGCACGCCAACGGTCGGCGTGAAGGCAGCTTCGCTCATGATGTCAAAGCCTCCATATCCGCTTGGCGTTTGACGACAGCAGCGCAGACTTTTCAGATGCCGAACAGCCATCAATCAGTGCATGCGTCGCCGCCACCCATGTGGAGAGCGACGAGCCCAGCGTCACCACTGGCCAGTCTCCGCCCCAAACGCAGCGGTCCCAGCCGAAGGCATTGATGGCGTGCTCAACAAACGGTCGCAAATCAACCACCGTCCAAGTCGTCGCATCGCCATAGACAGAGACCCCGGAAATTTTCACCGCCACATTCGGGCGTCTGGAAATTTCGGTGATGTGACTGGCCCATGGCTCGAACGCCCTGTCCTTGATGCCCGGCACACCGCAATGATCAAGCACAAACTGCACATCAGTCGCGTGGTCGGCAAGCGCGATGGCCAATGGAAGTTGGTGAGGCAGGACGCAGACGTCGAACGGGAGGCCTGTCTTGGAAAGAAGCTTGATGTTGTCGCGAAAGACGGTTGTCGTCGACAATTCATCCGGCATGACATGCAGCACCCGGCGCAAACCCTTGACCGCCTTGTTCTGCAAGGTCCGCTCCAGACTCGCGGGAAAGTCACCACTTTCAGGTCGGCAAGACGAAATCGCGCCGATCACCACGCCGCCGGGGCGCGCCATGAACCCTTCAACCATTAAGGTTTCCGCCTCAATGTCAGCTTCAGCCACATCCACTTCCATATGCAGTGCCGTTGCGATGCCGCAGCGCCTGGCCTCCAATTCGTACATCTCCAATGGATAGTCACGACGCAGCGGCTCGAAGCCTGCAAGCCACGGATAGCTCAGTCTGCCCATGTCAATGACATGCAAATGCGTATCGATAATCCCCGTAATCTGGTTGCTCATGCTGCGCTCCTCCCGAACGCTCTTGAATTTATATATGACCAACAACAATCATATGTAAATAGTCAATGTGTGCGCGCAAAAGTGCTGCATGTGAAATGACAAATGTTCAGGCCTGCGATATTTCGAAAACCTCATTCTCGACACCGCGCCCGCCGACCATGGCGGAAATGCGCGCTGCCGTCTCCGCAACCAACTGGATGGTGGCCGGCATGTCGGGTGCCTTTGGCCGGTTGATCGGTGCCATGTATGGGCAAGTCAGTGCCGCCATCGCCTGTCCGTCCGCGCCAAGAATGGGTGCAGACAAATTATAGACACCAGACGTCTGCAACGATGGCATCACCTCGTAGCCGCGATTGCGGATCTGATCGATGCGCTGCTCCAGGTCTTCAGGGTGATCAGCGTCATCAGGCTGGAATTCATGCTCGGCAATCATCAACGCCCGTTCCCCCACAGCGCGAAACGCCAGTAGAATGTGGCCAGAACCGGTATTGAATAGGCTGATGCGCGCACCGACACGGATCGAAATCCCCCAATATCCGGGCGAATCCACCTGCGCAATCACGGTGACACCCGATTTGTCGTAGATCGCCAGATGGTTGGCTTGCATGGATCGCGCTGCCAGATCGCGCATCAGTGGCGCGGACAGCGCAACCAGCCGCCGGATGGGCGCATGCAGATGAGCAAGGCCAAACAGCTTGAGCGTCAACTCATACCGGTCCCCTTCCGAGCGCGAAACATAACCGCGCCGCACCAGCCGGTCCAGCATCCGGTAAAACTCGTTCGGAGTGCGTCCGAGCGATTTTGATATCTCCGCTTGCGTCATCCCGCCTTCAATGCCTGCCAGGAGCTCAAGTATGTCGAGCCCCTTGTCGAGCGCCGGAGCGCGATACCGGTCGATGTCCTCTGTCGATACCATCTCTAAGTCCCCCTCGTTCATATGCGGCAGCACCGCGGCTTTTCGCAAGTCCGGATTGAGCCAATAAACTCGCGCAGATCGCTTGACGAAAATGAATGGTCTGTTTATCCATAAATAGGACACTCATCAATGGGCAGTCTAGTCCGGCTGAAATGGGAGAAGCCGGGTCATTCCAGGGAGGAATTCATGAAGACGACATTCAGCGCCGTCTCGCTCGCCGTTTTGGCGCTCGGTCTTGGCGCAACCGCAGCCTTTGCAATTGATTTGCCCGGCAAATTCGACGGTGTCACCATCGACGCCAAACTGATCGGCGGCCAGCAATACGAGCCGCTGTACGCCCGCATCGCCGAATGGGAGAAAGTCACTGGCGCCAAGGTCAACATCGTTTCCAAGAAGAACCATTTTGAACTCGACAAGGAGTTCAAGTCAGACATCGCGTCCGGGTCGATCAACTTCTGCGTCGGCTCGAACCATTCATCCTTCGCCCCGCAATATCCGGATCTTTACACCGATCTCACGCCGCTCATTCCGGCGGAAGAAGTCGCGCAGTACGTACCCGCCAACATCTCGGCCTCGACGGTTGCAGGCAAGCTGACCATGCTGCCACGCGCCCAGTTCGACGTGTCGGCAATGTATTACCAGAAGAGCCTCTACACCGACGACGCCAAGAAGGCCGCGTTCAAGACCAAATACGGCTATGATCTTGCCCCGCCGGATACGTGGGCACAGGTCTCCGATCAGGCGATCTTCTTTGCCAATCCGCCCAACTTCTACGGCACGCAATTTGCCGGCAAGGAAGAGGCCATCAACGGCCGCTTCTACGAAATGGTCGTTGCCGAAGGCGGCGCCTACCTCGACGACAAGGGCGCGCCTGCGTTCAATTCGGAAGCTGGCGTGCGTGCCCTCGACTGGTTCGTCAACATGTACAAGGCCAAAGCCGTCCCGGCAGGCACCACCAACTATCTGTGGGATGATCTTGGCCAAGGCTTCGCCTCCGGCACGGTCGCGCTCAATCTAGATTGGCCGGGCTGGGCGGGTTTCTTCAACGATCCGAAGTCCTCGAAGGTTGCGGGCAATGTCGGCGTCATCGTCCAGCCGGCAGGCTCGTCAGGCAAGCGCACCGGTTGGTCCGGCCATCATGGCTTCTCGGTTACCGAAGCTTGTGCCAGCAAGGAAGCTGCTGCTTCGCTCGTCTGGTTCCTGACCAACGAAGACAGCCAGAAGCTTGAGGCAGGTGCCGGTCCATTGCCGACCCGCACAGCCGTTTGGGACCATGTCGTCAAGGCCGCTGAAGGCGATGCCTATAAAAGCGAAGTCCTGAAGGCGTTTCAGGCCGCATCGACCCACGCATTTGCCGTGCCGCCGATCGCCGAATGGATCGAAATCTCCAACGTGGTCTATCCTGAGCTTCAGGCCGCCATTCTAGGTGACAAGACATCGAAGGAAGCGCTTGATACCGCCGCCGAGAAAGCGACGCAGATCCTCAAGGACGCTGGCAAGCTGTAATTCTCCTTGTCGGGCAATGGCAAAGGGCTCCGGCCCTTTGCCATTCATTTCACTTTTGCAGCTGACCTTATCCGCCTGCTTTGCGCGGATCGGGAAGCCTGTATGCTCTCGATCCAGAAACGGACCGGCCAACCTTAGATGAAACACATCCGCCTCAGCACCCCAACCCTGTTGTTGCTTCCGGCGTTCGTCGTTTTGGCGGCAGTAGTCGTCTTGCCGCTCCTGCTGTCGCTCTGGTCATCGTTCACGCCGTTCAAGCTGACGAAGCCGGACACGCTTTACGTCTTCATTGGCTTGCGCAACTACATCACCGCCATGTCCGATCCGATCTTCTGGACAGCGTTCGGACGCACGGTTCTTCTCCTCACCATCGCGCTCAATTTGGAAATGATGCTCGGCCTCGGCCTTGCCATGATGGTCGAAAAGGCCACACGCGGCCAGCGTCTGCTGCGCACGATGATGATGTTTCCGATGATGTTCTCACCGATCCTTGTGGGCTTCCAGTTCAAATTCCTGTTCAACGACAACGTCGGCCTCGTCAACAACGCGCTGCAATCGCTTGGCCTTACCGATCAGGCGATCCCCTGGCTAATCGACGGCAATCTGGCGCTGTTCTCCATCATCGTCGCCGAAGTCTGGTCGTCAACATCCGTGTTCGCCATTCTCATTCTTGCAGGCCTTATGGCCATGCCGAAAGAGCCGATGGAGGCCGCAAAGGTCGATGGCTGCACACCTTGGCAGAGCTTCCGCTATGTGACGCTCCCCTTCATCATGCCGTTTGCCTACATCGCCATGACCATCCGTTCGCTTGATGTCGCGCGCGCCTATGACATCGTGAAAATCATGACGGACGGCGGCCCGGCGCGCCGCACGGAATTGCTCTGGACCCTCATCGGCCGCACCGCCTATTCTGACGCAAAGATGGGTTTTGCCAACGCCATGGCATACATCTCCATTCTGCTGTCGATCTTCTTCACCTTCTACTTCTACCGCAAGCTCGCCTCGGCGCGGGCGCAAATTGCGGCGGAGTGGTGATCATGGCCTCCAACCAGCAACACCGCATCCGCCGCCGTCTCCTGTCGCTCGCCCATTTCATTGGCCTTGCCATTGCAATGCTCATAATCCTGTTGCCCGGCTTCTGGATTGTTCTCAGTTCGCTCCGCCCGACAGTCGAAATCATGGCCAAGCCCGCGATCTGGATCCCGCAGGATTTGTCTCTGGATGCCTATGTCGCCATGTTCGGCAAAGTCGGGCAGGGCGGAATTCCCGTTTGGTCCTACTTCCGCAATTCACTGATCATCTCGGTCACCTCAACGGCCATCGCCATCGCCATCGGCATGTCAGGCGGCTACGCATTCGCCCGCTTTCGCTTCAAGGGCAAATCCGGCCTGTTCCTGGGCTTTATGCTCACCCGCACCGTGCCGGGCATTGCCCTGTCGCTGCCGCTGTTCATCATATTCGCCCGTGTCGGCATCATCGACACGCACTTCGG
>JANPEK010000153.1:0-1816 GCA_031422915.1 Phyllobacteriaceae bacterium
CGCAGTCCCCTCGCCGTCGGCTTCGCCGACACCTCTCCCCGCAAGCGGGGCGTGGTTAAACCAACCCGCGCGGCTTTAACCTCGCCCCGCTTGCGGGGAGAGGTGTCGCGGCGACAGCCGTGACGGAGAGGGGCCTGCTACTCCGCGTCGTCCTTCTTGGCCTTCTTCGCCGGAGCCTTCTTGGCCTTGACCGGCTTTTCTTCTGCCTTTGCGTCATCATCGTCCGCCATCAAGGCTTCCTTGGTCACCACGACATCCGTGACGTTGACTTCCGCCAACAGCTTGTCGACAACCTTTTCCTCAAAGATCGGCGCGCGAAGGCCAGCGATTGCGTCAGGGTTGTTGCGGAAGAAATCGTAAACCTGCTGTTCCTGGCCCTTGTACTGACGGACCTGGTCATACATGGCGCGCTGCAATTCCTGCTCGGTCACTTCGACATTGGCCTTCTGGCCAATCTCCGAGAGCACCAGACCAAGCCGCACGCGGCGCTCCGCCAGCTTGCGGTATTCAGCGCGGGCGTCTTCTTCCGTGGTCTCTTCGTCGGCGAAAGTCTTGCCTGCGCCTTCCAGCTCGCGGGTGATCTGCTGCCAGATGTTGTCGAATTCCGCGTCAACAAGCTTTGACGGTGATTCGAACTGGTGCAGCGCATCCAACTGGTCGAGCAATTGACGCTTGACCTTCTGGCGGGTGTGCGAGCCATACTGGCTCTCAATCTGCTCGCGAACGACGGTGCGCAGACGCTCCATCGATTCGATACCGAGCTTTTTGGCCAGTTCATCATCCATTACAAGCGTCTCGGCAGCCGAAACGGTCTTCACTGAAATATCGAATGTGGCGTCCTTGCCGGCGAGGTTTGCAGCGCCGTAATTTTCGGGGAACGTGACGTTGATCTGCTTCTCATCGCCAGCCTTGACACCGACGAGCTGTTCCTCAAAGCCCGGGATGAACTGGTTGGAGCCGAGCACTAGGTTTGCGCCCTCATCCTTGCCGCCATCAAAGGCAACGCCGTCTACTTTGCCAAGGTAATCAATCGTGACGCGGTCGCCATTGGCGGCTTTGCCCTTCTTTTCGGCATAGGTCTTGGCCGATTCTGCAATACGGCCAACCTGCTCTTCGATTTCCGCATCGCTGATCTCTACGATCGGGCGCGAGATCGAAATCGACGAGGTTTCGGCGATGGTGAAGGTTGGCAGAACTTCGTAATTGATGTCGAACGAGAAATCAGCCTTGCCTTCGAGAATCTGTCCGGCTTCCTTTTCGTCTTCCGTCATCACGACTTCCGGCTTCATCGCAGCCTTTTCGCCACGTGAAGCGGGAACGGCCTTGGCCTGTTCGCTGATGATCTCATTGACCAGTTCGGCCATGAACGACTTGCCATACATCTTGCGCAGATGGGCGGTCGGTACTTTGCCGGGGCGGAAGCCGTTGATCTTGGCCTTGCCGCGCGCTGTTTCCAATCGCTGTGCGAGCCGCGTTTCCATGTCCTTGGCGGGCACGACAACCTTTACGGCGCGTTTCAGACCCTCGTTCAGCGTTTCAGTAACCTGCATGACAAAAACCTTCATATCGTTCAACCGGCCCATGCCCGCGCGTGAATGCCGGGGCCTTTTGCCGGATCGTTGCTGTTCCCGTGTCGGCCTGGTGCGGGTGAGAGGACTCGAACCTCCACGCCTTACGGCGCTGGAACCTAAATCCAGTGCGTCTACCAATTCCGCCACACCCGCTTCGGCTGGCCGAAGCTCCGAAATCGGGCGTTCCTATATCACCGGTTCCACAACGATCAAAGGGAAAATGCCGCAACTGTTGCCATGGGTTG
>JANPEK010000154.1:0-10800 GCA_031422915.1 Phyllobacteriaceae bacterium
AACCTTCGGTGAAGTTTTAGTATCGGCCACCGGTTTGGAATTCGCCTACAGCCAGGCACCACAAGCCATGAAAGGCGTGGTGATGAGCTTCTGGAACCTGACGACCACGATCGGCAACCTGTGGGTGCTGCTCGTCAACGCCGGCGTCCGCAACAAGACGCTGATCATCGGCACGACACTGAAGGCAACATGGACCTACGACCTAAGCCCTTCGCTTTGCTCACGGCGCTTATCGCTCAATACGACTTACTGGGTCGTTTTGTCCGCAGCGCTGACCGCACCTCACTCCAAAAACTCCGCATCAAGGCCGCCACATCGCCAGCAGCGGCCACGCACTGCATTTGGGACAAATTTGGGCATCTCATTGCCGAAAAACCGGCCTTTCGAGAGACTGTATTCAGACCGGAAACTTGAAAGGCTGGCTGGGGAACCTGGATTCGAACCAAGATTGACGGAGTCAGAGTCCGCTGTTCTACCGTTAAACTATTCCCCAACTGTCAAACGACGTTTCGCCATTTGGATGCTGCGCGCGGGGCGGCAACGCCGGTCGTATAGGCGAAAAGACGGGCGCTGCAAACCCCCAAAATGGTCAGCGGTCGCGCTTTGCGCCGACGGGCGCGTTTGGTCTTTGCAAAAACACCGCGCGCCTGTTACCTTTTGCCCAACGACACGAATTGACAGCGCTTGCGCGGCCCTTGCGGCCTGCGCGCGCGAAAGGAACAATAGTGGAAGACCCCGAAGCTGGCGCGCACGCGCCCGGCGCAGGGGCGCAGCGGCAAAATCCGGTGTCTGATCCGGATAGAGCCCCGAAAGGGACTCAAAATCCGCTGAAAACCGGACAGGATCGCAACAGCGGGCCTTCCTCCGGTCGCCCGGCAAACGCCGATCAAGAGGGCAGCCCCGCGCGCAAACGCGCCAAACGTCGCCGTCGCCGCTCAAAAACGGCTTATACAGCCGCGCGTCCGCCGCTGGCGGAGAAGGTCTCTCCAAGTGCTGCGCCGCAGCCTCACGCCAAACCGCTTATGCCTGACACTTCCGCGCATGCGCCTCGCAGTGACGAGGACGCGCAGCGCAGGCCCGAACTTTTTGCCGCCCTTGATCTGGGCACCAACAATTGCCGCCTGCTGATCGCAACGCCGACCAAGCCGGGACAATTTCGCGTCATGGACGCATTTTCGCGTATCGTCAGACTGGGCGAGGGGCTGACCGCAACCGGGAGGCTGAACGAGGGCGCGATGGATCGCGCAGTCGAGGCACTTAAAATTTGCTCCGAGAAGCTGCGCAACCGTCCTGTCAGAAAGTCGCGTCTCATTGCCACTGAAGCCTGCCGCGCGGCAGAGAACGGCGAGGCGTTCCTCGCCCGCGTCTTGGCCGAGACCGGGCTCGATCTGGAGATTGTCGACCGCGAGACCGAGGCGCGGCTTGCCGTTTCGGGCTGCGGCCCGCTGGTCGGCGGCCATACCGATGCGCTGGTGCTGTTTGACATTGGAGGCGGCTCATCAGAAGTCGCTCTGATCGACCGGTCCAAGCGCCGCTCGCCGCGCCTTGCCGATCAGATAGTCGCCTGGACGTCGCTGCCCGTCGGCGTGGTCTCGCTGGCCGAACGTTTTGGCGGCAAGCATGTCTCGGCGGAAGTTTACACTGCCATGGTGGACGATGTGCTTGGCATGATCTCACGCTTCGACGGGCGCCATGCGCTCGGCACCTTGGCGAGCGGAGACAGGTTTCATCTTTTGGGCACGTCCGGCACGGTGACAACGCTTGCCGGAATTCACCTCGGACTTGAACGTTATGACCGCCGCCGTGTTGATGGCCTGTGGATGCTCGACGAAGAGGTGACGGCGATGTCCGCACGCCTGCAATCGTGGACGTTTGAACAGCGCGTCGCCAACGCGTGCATCGGCGCGGAGCGCGCCGATCTGGTGCTGGCGGGTTGCGCCATACTCGACGGCATCCGCCGGACCTGGCCGTCAGACCGACTTCGCGTCGCCGACCGCGGACTTCGCGAAGGCCTGCTGACGGAAATGATGGCAACAGATGGCGCTTGGCGCCGCCGCAGTTTTGGAGGCCAGTGACATGGCAAAGACGCCCGGTTCCGGCCCGAAAAAACCCAGTGCGAAAGCCCCCGGTGCAAAATCGCCCGGCACCGGCGCGCGGGGCATGCATGTGCGTGTCAAGAAGAAGGCGGGCACGATCAAGGACAGTTCGCGCCGCTGGCTTGAGCGCCACATGAATGATCCCTATGTGCATCGCTCCCGCGCAGAAGGCATGCGCTCGCGCGCTGCCTACAAGCTGACCGAAATAAACGACCGCTACAAAATCCTGAAAAAGGGCGACCGCGTGATTGACCTTGGCGCGGCACCGGGCGGGTGGTGCCAGATATCAGCCGAGATTGTCGGCTCGTCAAACGAGCATCCGCACGTCGTCGGCATCGATTTCCTTGAAGTCGCGCCATTGCCCGGCGTCCAGCTTTTGTTGATGGATTTTCTGGATGATGCCGCACCGCAGGCTGTGCTTGATGCACTGAAAGGCGCGCCGGATGTTGTCATGTCCGACATGGCTGCGCCAACGACCGGCCACCGCCGCACCGACCACATGCGAACGATGAACCTCTGCGAAATCGCCGCCCAGTTCGCCATCGACAATCTCAAGCCAGGCGGGCATTTCCTGTCGAAAACCTTCCAGGGCGGCACCGAAAACACCGTGCTCGCCCTGTTGAAGCGCAATTTCAAATCCGTCCACCACGTCAAGCCCCCGGCCTCGCGGCAGGAGTCGGTGGAGCTGTATATATTGGCGAAGGGGTTCAAGGGGCGGGCTGAGGTGGAAGTAATGGACGAAACGGAGAGCTGAGCAACTTGCTTGGAAAAGTTTGGACGGGCCCTTCGTCCGCACCGCCAGCCTTCCCCCTTGCCGGGAAGGTGTCGGCGCAAGCCGACGGATGGGGGTGGTGGTGAAGATGCTTTCGTGACGGATGAAACTGAAGCCCAACGCCGCATCGATGCCGCCCGTTGCCAAGTTCTGCGAATCTGCATCTTCACCACCACCCCCATCCGTCGCCTAGTGGCGACACCTTCCCCGCAAGGGAGAAGGCTGGTGCGCGTAATTATCCCGCATCGCGCCTACTTTCAAATCCGGTCTGTTCAAAAAACCGCGACATAGGGCGCAAGCTACTGACGCCATTGCAACGCGCGCGCGGACTGTGCAAGCGGGCTGGAGAAATGTAGATAACTACCGTCAGAAAAATAACGAAATTCAATAAATTCAATGAGATGGTTTAACAGAGAGTAGGGACAGCTTCGCCCACAAACAAAAAGACCGGGCTTTCGCCCGGCCTTTCAATTCCGCTTAAACTACACCAGTGCCAGTACATCCGTGGTCACCGGGAGTTTTCAGATTTTCAGCATCACCCGTGCATGGTTAACCAAAGGTTAACAGTGCCAGATTCTGATACTCAGAGAGCCTGAAGCTGACCGGCAGACATCTTGCCCGAACGAGCATCACGCTCGGATTCGAACGAAAGCTTCTGGCCTTCGTTGATCGTGCGCAGACCTGCGCGCTCAACAGCGGAAATGTGGACGAATACGTCCGCGCCGCCGTTGTCAGGCTGAATGAAGCCGAAGCCTTTGGTGGAATTGAACCATTTAACTGTACCAGTGGCCATGACGAACCCTTTCGATGGTATTGAAGAATGTGAAGCGCGACATGCGCAACACGGTGGTTTTTTCGAATTTTGAAGGGGATATTCGCACAGGAGCGCTGAGCGCTGGCAGCAACAAAGATCAGTCAAACAAGCTTCGATGCCACTGATATGGGCGCGTACGAATGAATTGTCAAGTTTTGCTTTTGGACACCGAGACTTGCCTTGCTTTTGTGCGGCTCAAAAAAGCGGGGAACGGCCCGGTTGCCCGCCTTCCCAATGTGGAACAATGGTGTTAGACGCCACCGTCAATCCTCAATGGCCGGAAGCGGGCCGGTGCTCTATTCGCACCGTCGAACGCGTTTATCAAGGGAATGACCATGGCAATCATCCGCGAAACAGTCACCGGCGCGCACGCGCTGACGTTTGATGACGTGCTCTTGCAGCCCGGCCATTCGGAAGTGATGCCCGGCCAGACTGACCTGCGCACGACAATTGCCAAGGACATCGACCTCAACATCCCGATCATCTCGTCGGCGATGGACACTGTAACCGAATCGCGACTTGCCATAGCGATGGCGCAGGCTGGCGGCATCGGCGTTATCCACCGCAACCTTGACCCCGAGCGGCAAGCTGAAGAGGTGCGACAGGTCAAAAAGTTTGAGAGCGGCATGGTGGTCAATCCGGTTACCATCGGACCGGATGAAACCCTGTTTGCAGCGCGCGGATTGATGAGTGCGCATGGCATTTCCGGCATTCCGGTGGTTGAGGGCGCGGCACCTGGCAAGACCGGGCGGCTGGTTGGAATTCTCACCAACCGCGATGTGCGCTTTGCATCCGATCCAAACCAGAAAATCTACGAACTGATGACCCGCGACAATCTGATTACCGTTACGGAAAATGTCGATCAGGAACAGGCCAAACATCTGTTGCATCAACATCGCATCGAAAAGCTGGTGGTCATCGATCAAAATGGCCATTGCGTTGGCCTGATCACGGTCAAGGATATCGAAAAGTCGCAGCTCAACCCGCATGCATCGAAGGATGCGCAGGGCCGCCTGCGCGCCGCCGCCGCGACGTCTGTTGGCGACGATGGGTATGAGCGCTGCGAGCGGCTGATTGATGCGGGCGTCGACGTGATCGTCATCGATACGGCGCACGGCCATTCGCAGCGCGTGCTGGATGCCGTGACACGCGCCAAGAAACTTTCCAATTCCGTGCGCATCATAGCGGGCAACGTCGCGACCCGCGAAGGTACGCTGGCACTGATTGATGCGGGTGCGGATGCAGTAAAGGTCGGCATCGGCCCCGGCTCAATCTGCACCACTCGCATTGTTGCCGGTGTCGGCGTGCCGCAGCTGACCGCGATCATGGAATCGGTGGAAATCGCGCAAAAGCATGGCATCCCGGTCATCGCCGATGGCGGTATCAAATTTTCAGGCGACTTGGCCAAGGCACTGGCAGCGGGCGCATCGGCATCCATGATCGGCTCGCTGCTGGCTGGCACGGATGAAAGCCCCGGCGAGGTTTACTTGTATCAGGGCCGCTCGTTCAAAGCCTACCGCGGCATGGGCTCAGTCGGTGCCATGGCACGCGGTTCGGCGGACCGCTACTTTCAGGCCGAGGTGCGCGACACGCTCAAACTCGTGCCGGAAGGCATCGAAGGGCAGGTGCCCTACAAGGGCCCGGTGTCGGCGGTGCTGCATCAGCTTGCCGGCGGCCTTCGTGCCGCGATGGGCTACACCGGCGCAGCGAACCTTGCCGAGTTCCGCGACAAGGCAACTTTCGTGCGCATTTCGAGCGCGGGCTTGCGCGAATCCCATGCCCATGACGTCACCATCACGCGCGAAAGCCCGAATTACTCTGGGGGTATGTAGATGTTGCATTTGAAGCGCAGCGAAACACTGCTGATGGCGGTGACTGCCTTGGGCTATCTTGCATTTGCGCCGGTGCGTTGGGCAATTGAGCGGCAGGCGGGCTGCGAATTCATTACCCCTGACGCGAATTTTCCGCCGGACGCCGCGATTTATGAAGCCACCAAAACATGCCTGACAGAAAATGATGCCGCAGGTTTGGAGGCATTCGTCCGCTGGCATTCGCTTGGGCTCGATCTGGTCTTTCCATTGTTGCTAGCGTTTGCGTTGACCGTGCTCATCTTACGGGTCGGCGAGACGCTGCCGCGCTTTGCGAAAATGGGTGACAAAGC
The DNA here is from genome assembly GCA_031422915.1 of Phyllobacteriaceae bacterium. Classification (GTDB taxonomy): domain Bacteria; phylum Pseudomonadota; class Alphaproteobacteria; order Rhizobiales; family Rhizobiaceae; genus JANMEX01. The sequence continues at coordinate 5,844 of JANPEK010000154.1, forward strand.
CAAGTGGTTCGGCGCATCGATCTTGCCAATCGCCTATGCGTTGGCCGATTACAGCGAGAACTGGAATGTGGTCCAGTGGCTAAAGTCAGGGGATGATGCATTATTGCCCTTGATCGAGGTGCTGACCACATTAAAGATCACAGCACTGTCAGTGGCGGGGGCCGTTGCAGTAGCGTTTATTTTGTCGATGTTGAATCACAAGAGGCTGCGATGAACGGTGAAGCGATTTTTTGGCCGATGCTTGCGCAGATGGCCCTGACTTTTGCGATTTACAGTGTGATGTCAATGCGCCGCATGGGCTCAATCCGCGATGGCAAAGCCAAGGCGGCAGACTTCCGCATTCCGACAGTTGAGCCCGAGGCGAGCGCTACAGTGGCGCGCAATCTGATCAACCAGTTCGAGCTGCCGGTGCTGTTTTATATGGCCTGTATGATGCTGTTTGTGCTAGGCGCGGCGGGATCGTTCACTGTGCTTGTCGCATGGCTGTTTGCACTTTCGCGCATGGCACACGCCTATGTTCATGTTACGACAAACCGCCTTCGCTTGCGCCGTCCGTTGTTTATGGCCGGTTTTGTTTTCACATTCGTGCTTTGGGCGCTCATTGCTGCGAGATTGATCGCAGCGTAGCGCAACCCCTCTCCCTACCGAACATCAGCTTCAACTTGTATGAATGCATGGCGGTAAATGATTCGGAGGGGTATCATGAACAAACTTGCAGCAGAGTTTTTCGGCACATTTTGGCTCGTTTTCGGTGGCTGCGGCAGCGCAGTGCTGGCAGCAGCTTTTCCCGAGGTTGGCTTGGTCTCGTTGGCGTTTCGCTGGCATTCGGCCTGACTGTCTTGACCATGGCCTACACAGTCGGCGGCATTTCCGGCGGGCATTTCAACCCGGCAGTCTCGCTTGGCTTGGCGATTGGCGGACGGTTTGAATACAGGGACATGATTGGTTACTGGATCGCCCAGGTTGCAGGTGGCATTGCAGGCGCGCTGGTTCTCTACATCATAGCATCCGGCAAGGCGGGCTTTGTTGCCGGCGGATTTGCTTCAAATGGTTATGGCGAATTGTCGCCCGGCGGCTACTCGCTGATCGCGGTGTTGATTATGGAAGTGGTGATGACGGCGTTCTTTCTGATCATCATTCTTGGTTCAACGGCCAAGACCGCACCGGCGGGTTTCGCGCCGATATCCATTGGTCTTGGCCTGACGCTGATCCATCTGGTGTCGATCCCGGTCTCCAACACATCAGTCAACCCGGCCCGTTCACTCGGTGCGGCGATTTTCGCTGATACAGGAGCGCTCGGTCAGGTCTGGTTGTTCTGGGTCGCCCCGCTGGCTGGTGCCGCACTTGGCGCGATCATCTGGAAGTCGCTGCTCAGCCGCGATTGATCAGTTCAACACAGACTGAACATGCACTCGGCGGATCAATTCGCCGAGTGTTTTTATGTCGGATTTGCTCGTTGACGATTTGCGCCAGATCATTCCGATTGTCCGGCTCGGTTGTGGCTCATCAAACCGCACGATGCGCATAGCGTTGCGTTGCCTTTCGACATCGACAGCAATTTCCGGAATCAGGGTCATTCCCAGACCATTGCTGACAAGTTGCAGCAGCGTTGACAGGCTCGTTGCCCCGAAGTTGACCAGCCGCCGCGATCCGGTTCCACAGACGTCCAGCGCCTGATCGCGCAGGCAATGGCCTTCTTCAAGCAGCAGCAGCCGTTCCGGCGCGAAATTCTCCTGCACCACTGGTCCGTGCAAAACGTCACGGTCATTGTCTGCAACGGCAACAAGAAAGCGGTCTGTGAACAAGGCCTCGAATTCAAATGCCGCATTGGCGACGGGCAAAGCGGCAATCATCACATCAATGCGTCCAAACGCCAGTTCATCAATCAGTGTCGAGGTCACCGCCTCGCGCAGTTCGATATCAAGGTCAGCGTATTCCTGCCGCAGAAGCGGTATCAGCTTCGGAATAAGGTAGGGTGCGACGGTAGGAATTGCACCGATGGCGATCTTGCCGGAGAGCACAGATCTGGCGGGCTTGGCGCTGTCTTCCAGCAGCTTTACCTGCTGAAGGATTTCACGGAATTTCACCAGCATTTCACTGCCCTTTTCGGTCATCTTGACGCCACTTTTGCTACGCTCAACCAACTGCGCGCCAACAATTGCCTCCAGATCCGCGATCTGTGCAGACAAAGCGGGCTGCGATATCCGCGCCAGTTCCGCCGCTTTCGTGAAATGCATCGTCGTCGCCAAGGCATCGAAATAGCGCATATGACGAAGGGTCATGGTCATGATAGGAAAAACCTATTGTCGATGGCATTCGTTTCGATTGGAAATTATCATGCCTGAGCGATAAAGCTATAGAAATGATAAGGACAACCGGTGGTCTGTTTTCACAGGGCTGTCGCGACTTCATGAGATTTCACGCATTGAGCTACTCGTCAGCAAGTGTTTCGCAGACAGGCAGGCAATCCAACGGGAGAGAACAGATGAACATAATGGCAGAAGTGAACGCAGGCCAATGCCCGGTCATGCATGGCGGCACCAAGCATGTGACGTTCGCCGGTCGCTCCAACCGTGACTGGTGGCCGAGCCAGCTGAACCTGAAAATCTTGCACCAGAACACAGCTCTTTCCAACCCGATGGGTCCGGCATTCAACTATGCCGACGAGTTCAAAAAGCTCGACCTGCAAGCCTTGAAGCAGGACGTTTACGCACTGATGACCGAAAGTCAGGACTGGTGGCCGGCTGACTGGGGCCATTACGGCCCGCTCTTTATTCGCATGGCTTGGCACAGCGCAGGCACCTATCGCACAGGTGATGGTCGCGGTGGGGCAGGCACCGGCACGCAGCGGTTTGCGCCACTCAACAGCTGGCCGGACAATGGCAATCTCGACAAGGCACGCCGCCTTCTGTGGCCAGTCAAGAAAAAGTACGGCAACAGGATTTCATGGGCCGACCTGATGATCCTTGCCGGCAATTGCGCGCTGGAATCGATGGGCTTCAAGACATTCGGCTTCGGCGGTGGACGTGCCGACACATGGGAACCGGAAGAGGATATTTACTGGGGTTCAGAGGGCGAATGGCTCGCGACCAGTGAAAAGCAGAACAGCCGTTACTCCGGAGATCGCGTTCTGGAAAACCCGCTGGCCGCTGTGCAAATGGGACTGATCTACGTGAACCCCGAGGGACCGGACGGCAATCCCGACCCCGTCGCCTCCGGCCGCGACATCCGCGAAACGTTCAAGCGGATGGCGATGAACGATGAGGAAACCGTGGCGCTGGTCGCCGGTGGCCACACCTTTGGCAAGGCGCACGGCGCTGGCGACCCGCTGCTGGTTGGCATAGAGCCTGAGGGCGGTGCCATCGAAGACATGGGTCTTGGCTGGATCAACAAGTTCGGCAAGGGCCATGGTTTTCACACCACGACAAGTGGCATCGAAGGCGCCTGGAAACCAAACCCGACGACATGGGACAATGGCTATTTCGACACGCTGTTCGGCTATGAATGGGAACTGTCACGAAGCCCGGCGGGCGCAAAACAGTGGCATGCGATCGACGTGGCTGACAAGGACATGATCCCTGATGCCCATGATCCGGCAATCAAACACCGCCCGATGATGACCACCGCAGACATGGCGATGCGCATGGACGCGATCTATGAGCCGATCTCGCGCCGCTTCCACCAGAACCCTGATGAGTTTGCCGATGCCTTCGCCCGCGCATGGTTCAAACTGACCCACCGCGACATGGGGCCAAAGAAACTCTACCTCGGCAATGAAGTGCCGGGCGAAGACCTGATCTGGCAGGACCCGATCCCGGCGGTCGATCATCTCCTGGTTGACGCGACGGACGTTGCCGATCTCAAGTCAAAGATACTGGCCTCCGGTTTGACAATCTCCGAACTGGTGGCAACCGCCTGGGCATCCGCATCGACCTTCCGTGGCTCAGACAAGCGCGGCGGGGCAAACGGCGCCCGCATCCGCCTTGCGCCACAGAAGGACTGGGAAGCCAACCAGCCTGTCCAGCTTGCAAAGGTTCTGTCTGTCTTTGAGACTATCCAGACAGCGTTTAACGCAGGCACCAAAGGCGGAAAAAAGGTTTCTTTGGCCGATTTGATCGTGCTGGGTGGCACGGCCGCGGTCGAGCAGGCAGCGAAGTCCGCAGGTCATGACGTGATGGCCCCGTTCACACCGGGCCGCATGGATGCAAGCCAGGAGCAGACTGATATCGAGAGCTTCGCCGCGCTAGAGCCAGAAGTTGACGGCTTCAGAAACTACCAGAAAAAGGCATATTCGGTTTCGCCTGAGGAAATGCTGATCGACAGGGCGCAATTGCTGACGCTCACCGCGCCGGAAATGACAGTGCTGGTTGGCGGTCTGCGTGTTCTCAACACCAACGCGAATCAAACGAAACATGGCCTGTTCACAGCGCGCCCCGGCCAATTGACGACGGACTTCTTCGTCAACCTGTCTGACATCGGCACTGTGTGGAAGCCGGTCGATGGTGGTGTTTACGAGGGTCATGACCGGGCAACAGGTGCGCTCAAGTGGACCGGAACACGTGCCGATCTTGTGTTCGGCTCAAACTCCCAGCTAAGGGCCATCTCCGAAGTTTACGCACAGGACGACGGGCAGGACCTGTTCGTGCGGGACTTCGTGGCAGCTTGGACCAAGGTAATGAACGCCGACCGCTTCTGAGCAGCGCAACGCAGAGCAGTATGACTTCAGCTGGAACCACTGGCGGCGGCTTTTCATGGAGAGCGGGCATTCGTTGCGGGGCTCTTTGCTGTGCGTGCATAACGCACCGCTGATCGTGGCAAGCAGCATGCCGCCGATTTTTGGCAATATTCATTATCCCCGCGCGCGAGCCGGGCATTGTCAAAGAACGGGAAGCGGGGTGTGTGGTCCTGCCTCTTATATTTAAGGTATGTGACAAGCCACACACCCCGCACGTCTGGC
>JANPEK010000155.1:0-1518 GCA_031422915.1 Phyllobacteriaceae bacterium
CGGAATGTCCGACGCCGCCACCGCGCGCACAACAACCTCGTCGTTGAAACCCCAGAGATCCTCCAGCGATCCGCCGCCGCGCGCCACGATGATCACATCCGGACGGGCAATGCCAAGCGCCGGGTCAAGCGCATTGAACCCATTCACCGCCGTCGCCACTTCCGGACCGCAGCTTTCGCCCTGAACCCGCACCGGCCAAACGATCACATGCAACGGAAACCGGTCGGTGATGCGGTGGATGATGTCGCGGATAACCGCGCCGGTTGGCGACGTTACTACGCCGATCACCTTCGGCATGAATGGCAAAAGCTGCTTGACCGCGTCGGAAAACAGACCCTCGGCAGAAAGCTTGCGCTTGCGCTCTTCCAAAAGTGCCATCAGCGCGCCCGCGCCCGCAGGCTCGATCTGCTCGATAACAATCTGGTATTTCGACGAGCCGGGGAAAGTGGTCAGCTTGCCGGTGGCGATCACCTCCATGCCCTCTTCAGGCAGGAATTTCAGCTTCGACATCGATCCGCGCCAGACGACGGCCTCCAGCCGCGCCTTGTCGTCCTTCAGCGAAAAATACGCATGGCCCGAAGAATGCGGCCCGCGATAGCCCGAAATCTCGCCGCGCACCCGCACATTGCCGAACGAATCCTCAACAAGCCGCTTCAGCGCCCCGGAAATCTCCGAGACTGTAAATTCGGCAACGTTGGAAGGCGATTCGTCACTCATTGTGCCATCAGTCGCATTCCCGCAGCGCGCGTCAAGCACCGGTTTTTAGCGATCCCGATTACAATTTTGCAATCCATCGCTGCTATTCTCCCGCCATGACTGCATCCGCGCTTCATAATGACCTGCCGAACACAAATTTCCAGCGCGCCATCTTCGTAGCCGCCGGCCTGTTTGTGCTCATCATATGCCCATACGAGCTGTGGCGCGGCTTCTGGCCGCTCAATATCACGTCGCCGTTCTTCGGCGTCATCATGCTCGGCGGCATGAGCGTCGGCGCGGGCGTCTTCTACGCAGGCGCATTCACGCCGTCGATTGATTACCACTTCACGCAAGGCTTCCTCATCGTTGATTGGCACTCTCTGTGGGGCAGCACCCGCCAAACCTTCCGCGCCACCGACATAACATCCATTACCGTCGAGCGCCGCGAGCAAATGGAAGGCCCCGACGACTGGTACGCCACAATCAACCTCACCATCGGCCGGGCCCTGCCATCAAGGCCGCTGGGAACCAAGGACGCGGCGGAGCGGCAGGCGGCGGAGTTTAGGGGCGCGCTTGGGATGTGAGTTGGCGGCTTGGTGAGGCTCTCCAGCCTTCCCCCTTGCGGGGGAAGGTGTCGGCGCTAGCCGACGGATGGGGGTGGTGGTGAAGGTGCTTTGGGTGCTGGATTGGCCTGAGAGCGGAGCGCAAGGTTGTCCAGCCGTTTGCATTGTGTTCTGCAACCTCGCATCTTCACCACCACCCCCATCCGGCCGCTACGCGTCCACCCACGGGGCGAGCCACGGGTCTCGCCCGCCTTCGGCC
>JANPEK010000156.1:0-8869 GCA_031422915.1 Phyllobacteriaceae bacterium
ACTCCGCCGCTTGCTTCACCGCCATCGGGTTGTTTGGGTGCGTGGTCCAGTTGGCGTATTGCGGGTTGACCTTGCGCTTGGTGCGCGGGTCGACCGCGCCTGCCTGCATCGGCTCCATGGTGATGCAATCCTCGACCGGGCAGACATTGACGCAAAGATTGCAGCCGACGCATTCGTCGTCCATCACCTCGAAGTGGCGCTTGCCGTCCTTCTCCTGCATTATGGCCTGATGTGAGGTGTCCTCGCAGGCGGCGTAGCAGCGGCCGCACTGGATACAGGCGTCCTGATTGATCTGCGCCTTGGTGACATAGTTGAGGTTGAGATACTGCCAGTCGGTGACATTCGGTACGGCCATGCCCTGAAAGTCAGAGATTTTCCTGTAGCCCTTCTGGTCCATCCATTCCGACAGGCCGTCGGTCATTTCCTGCACGATCTTGAAGCCGTAGGTCATCGCCGCCGTGCACACCTGCACCGTGCCGCAGCCCATGGCGATGAACTCTGCGGCGTCGCGCCAGGTGGTGATGCCGCCGATGCCGGAGATCGGCAGGCCGCGCGTCTCCATATCGCGGGCGATTTCCGACACCATGGACAGCGCAATCGGCTTGACCGCAGGGCCGCAATAGCCGCCGTGCGAGCCCTTGCCGTCGATGGACGGTTCCGGCGAGAAAGTGTCGAGATTGACCGAAGTGATCGAGTTGATTGTGTTGATCAGCGACACGGCATCAGCCCCGCCCTTGAACGCGGCGCGGGCGGGCTTCCTCACATCAGTGATGTTCGGCGTCAACTTGACGATCACCGGCATGCGCGAATGCGCCTTGCACCAGCGGGCGATCATCTCGATATACTCGGGAACCTGACCGACAGCGCCGCCCATGCCGCGCTCGGACATGCCGTGCGGGCAGCCGAAATTCAGTTCCACGCCATCGCAGTCGGTTTCCTCGACGCGCTTCAATATCTTGCGCCAGCTTTCTTCGTCGCACGGCACCATCAGCGAGGCGATGATGGCGCGGTCCGGCCAGTTCTTCTTGACCTGCTTCATTTCCTGAAGATTGATTTCAATGTCGCGGTCGGTGATCAATTCGATGTTGTTGAGACCCAGCAGACGCCGGTCCGCACCCCAGATCGCGCCATAACGCGGGCCGTTGACATTGACCACCGGCGGGCCTTCCTCGCCCAAAGTCTTCCAGACCACGCCGCCCCAGCCCGCCTTGAAAGCGCGCTCGACATTGTAGGCCTTGTCCGTCGGCGGCGCGGAGGCGAGCCAGAACGGGTTCGGCGATTTGATGCCGAGGAAATTGGTGGAAAGGTTGGCCATAATTCAAGTTCCTTACTGAGATATTACAAACGTCTCAGGGTTAACACCGACTGATTGGAGGCGATCACGAGCGGCGGATTCAACCACATGTGGGAAGGTCTTTGGGTGTCTCAGCACAACGGCCTCGAACGTAAGCTCGGGATGATCAAGACTGATCAGATCGTTGAAGCCAGGCGAAGGTTTCGGCTTCAGCACCAAGTCCGACACCGTCTTTGCTTCGCCGTCGCGGTCAATCTTTTGTCGTGTTCGTGTAAGCCTTATTGTCTTCCCACGTTTAGCACGTTTCATTTCTTCCAGCGCATGAATGGACTTCCAAACATCATGCTCCACAGTTCCGGGGTTCGCCTCCGGTTGAATGTTGCAAAGTCTCAAGAATGCAGCCCGCACAACCACTTCTGACTTTTGCTTGCGGGCGTTGTCGATCAAAGACTTCAATTTGTCTGGATCGTCCAGGTTCTCGATTTGGATAAGCGTCTTGCGTTCGTTTGCGGTTAACTCAGCCATTACCGGTACCCACCTGTTTACGCATTTATCAGCACCGCATGTATGCTTTCCGCCGCCCGGCGACCGTCATCAACAGATGCGACAGTGAGGTCCTTGCCGCCGAAGATGCAGTCGCCGCCGGCCCAGACGCCTTTCAGCGATGTGCGCTTCTGCTCGTCAACGACGATGCGGTTCTTTTCGAGTTTCAGCGCGCTGCCGGCCGGGTCGACGTAAGTTTGGCCAATGGCCTTGAACAGCGTGTCACAGGCGATTTCGAAGGTCTCACCCGTGCCAGTCACCTTGCCGCCCGAAGAAGCGGTTTTTTCGCAAATGATGCCAGCAAGCTTGCCGCCCTTCTTTTTGACCTTCACCGGCATGGCGTTGTGGCGGATCACCACGCCATTGGATGTGGCGAGGTCCTGCTCGTAAATGGATGCGCCCATGTCTTCTTGACCGCGGCGGTAAAGGATGGTGACCTCCTCGGCGCCCAGCAGTTTGGACTGGACCGCAACATCAATCGCCGTCATGCCGCCGCCGATGACGGCAACGCGCTTGCCGACCGGCATTCTGGTGAGGTCATCGGTTTGGCGCAGGTCCGCGATGTAGCCGACAGCATCAGTGATGCCCTTGGTCTTTTCGCCGTCAATGCCGAGCGCGTTGACGCCTGCAAGTCCGACACCGAGGAAAACCGCGTCATGATCCTTGCGCAGTGTTTCCAGCGAAAGGTTCTTGCCGAGCTTCTTGCCATGCTTGATGCTGATGCCGCCGATGGCGAGGATGAAATCGACTTCCTTCTGGGCGAAATCATCGACAGATTTGTAGGCGGCGATGCCGAACTCGTTGAGCCCGCCGGACTTCTTGCGTCCCTCGAACACCGTGACCGCATGGCCATGCATGGCAAGCCGGTGGGCGGCGGCAAGGCCTGCCGGACCTGCACCGACGACCGCGACCTTCTTGCCGGACTTCTTGGCGCGGGCGAACGGATGCTTGCCCGTCGCCATCAAATGGTCGGTGGCGTAGCGCTGCAGCTGGCCGATCTTGACCGGCTTGCCTTCGGCGACCTCGCGCACGCAGACTTCCTCGCACAGCGTTTCCGTCGGGCAGACGCGGGCGCACATGCCGCCCATGATGTTCTGCTCGAGAATGGTGCGGGCGGCGCCATTGGGATTGCCCGTAGAAATCCGGCGGATGAACAGCGGGATGTCGATGGAGGTCGGGCAGGCCGTCATGCACGGCGCGTCGTGGCAGAAGTAGCAGCGGTCCGCCTCGACCGCCGCCTCGTGCCGGTCGAGCGGCGGATGCAGGTCGGCAAAATTGGATTTCAGTTCTTCGGCGGAAAGGCGGCCCGCATGGGCTTCGCCTCCTGCCATGCCGTCTTTCAACGCCATTGCCATACTCCCGAAATGGTCCCGATTCCGTAGTCCGGAATTATTCCAATCAGAGTGCTACGATTTTTCCGTTTGGTCAAATTTTTTTATTGTTTGGTCAAAAATTTTGACGCTGGCATTTGGAGCCGCGCAGAAATGACAACGCCCCGGCAGGTTTCCCGGCCGGAGCGCTGTTTTCGGGCGTGTCCCCCACCCGAATTGGTGAATGCCTGCTTACGCGCTATTCAGGATAGATCACACCCTTGCGCAGAATGATGTTGGCGTAAAGCGCTGGTTCGCCGGATGCGACGATTGCGTAGCAGGTTTTGACCCGGTCATAAAACGTTTGGCCGACGAGCGGGGTGGCAGATATCTTTGGCTCGTACTTCGCGACAATTGCCCTGAAATCGGTATGGCATCGCTGCGGCGTGTCATTGTGGGGAATGAAGATGGATTGTTTGACCATGTCATCGATGGGCATGACCGACAGGATGCCTTCAAGAATGGCGGTGACCGGGTGGCCGTCCGCGCGGATCAAGCGGTGTGCATGGGCAACTGCCGGATAGTTGCCGTCAACGATGGCAATCTCATCGCCATGGCCCATTGCGCGCAACGCAAAGAGAAGCTCCGGCCCGAGAATGGGGTTCAATCCCTTGAGCATCAGTTGATCTCCTTCATCACTGTATTGAAATCCAAAAGGTAGCGGTTGAACAGCGGCAGGCTTGCGCCGCCGATTGCCCGTGCATTGGCTCCTACTGAACCCTCCAGAATTTCCGGCTCGAGTATGCCACGAAGATCAAGTTTGGCGAGTGCGGCGGCTGTGGCATCCACAACCCTTTTGCGAACCCACCCGGGAAAGCCGCCATCAATAATGGCCGCCGAAAAGTCAATGACCGACGCGGACGACAAAATTGCATAAGCAAGCGCGTGAGCAGTGTTCTGGATCCACGTCTCCAGCACGGGACCGAAGTCCACCCAGTCATCGGACGTATACCAAAGCGGGCGCGGGTCAATTTTCGCCTCGCGCAGCATCCGCTCAAGCACGAAGATGGAGGCGGACTCGATCAATTGCCGCGTGCCGCCTTTGCCGTCAGGGATCGGCATCGGCCCAAGCGCACCGGCTGTTCCGGATCGTCCTTTGTATAGGCTCGAGTTCAAGACCACGCCGCCGCCGACAAACGAGCCGATGAAAAAGTAGACAAAATCCCTGTGATCGGCGCCCTTGCCAAAGACAAGTTCCGCGGCGCAGGCAGAGGTCGCATCGTTTTCAAGGAACACGGGAAACGCTACGGCGTTGGAGATTTCGCTTTGCAAATCAACGTCTCGCCATGCGTCAGCCTCCATTTGTGATGCGCCAGCCTCGTCAGCCCAGTTCCACAATTCAAATGGTGCGGCAATTCCAATTCCCGCGACGCGTTTGCGCCCCGCAGCAGAAAGCCGCTCAAGCAGATGCCTGGACCCTTTCGTTGTGAAGGCAATAATTTGCTCCGGCGAGGGATAGGCATAAGCTTCATGCAGCTGGTCGCGTATGGTTCCAACAAAATCCATCAAGACGAGATCGGCGGAGCGACGGCCAATTTTAAGGCCAATCGAATAAACGCCGTCAGGATTGAGTGACATCGGCACGGAGGGCTGCCCTACCTTGCCACGGACAAGGTCGCCACGAAGCAAGAGGCCGTCCGTCTCCAGCGCCCGCATGATGACGGAGATTGTCTGCGCAGAGAGCCCCGTCACCCGTGCGATATCTGCCTTTGACATGTTGCCGAATTTGCGGACCAGCGACAGCACAAGGCGTTCGTTGTGCGCGCGCACGGCAGCCTGATTGGAACCACGCGGCCCAATTGTCAACGCCAAGTCAGACATGTCAGTTTCATTGCGCATGATTTTTGCGCACCCTCCCAAATGCAGCGGCAGGCCTCCCAACCCGCCAATAATGACAATGCCGAACATGCCGCATCAGATTAATAAATCAAGTGGATTTATTTATTGACAAGCGGTTTGATTCCGTGTTGGCTGAAAGTGAAGTCGAACTTTGGGCCTTGGCGGTCTGGCGGTCTCGATCTTCTTGGAAAGTGCAACTGCCCTTGGCGGGAAACGCTCCGGGGCTTGTTCTGGGAGGAACACAATGAAGAAATCACTCGTACTCTCGATGCTTGGTGCTTTGGCGCTCGGCGCGGCTTCGGTCTCGTCGGCTCAGGCTGCCACCGGTGCTTGCCTGATCACCAAGAACAACAGCAACCCATTCTTCGTGAAAATGAAGGAAGGTGCAGAACAGGGCGCTGCCAGCGCCGGCATTGACCTGAAGTCGTTCGCCGGTGAAAAGGATGGTGACGCCGCTCCGCAGATCACCGCGATTGAAAACTGCGTTGCAGCCGGTGTTAAGGGCATCCTCATCACCCCGTCGAACGACGACGTCGGTCCTGCCCTCAAGGCTGCCCGCGCTGCCGGCATCCTGGTGATCTCGCTCGACACGCCGCTGGGTGATCCGGAAGGCCAGGACATGACCTTCGCTACGGACAACTTTGAAGCTGGCGTTCTCATTGGCAAGTGGGCCAAGGCCCAAATGGGCGACAAGGCCGCCGATGCCAAGATTGCCATGTTGAACATCAACAAGGACAACATCTCCGTTGACGTTCTGCGTGACACCGGCTTCCTGACCGGCTTTGGCATCGAAGTGCCCAACCCCAAGGTTTTGGGCTCCGAAACCGATCCGCGCGTGGTCGGTCATGAAGGCTGGGGCCCGAACCCGGAAGGCGGCCAGAAGGGCATGGAACTGCTTCTCGCCAAAGAGCCGAACATCAACCTCGTCTACACGATCAACGAACCGGCTGCTGAAGGCGCTTACGCTGCCCTCAAGGCTGCCGGCAAGGAAGGTCAGGCACTGATCGTATCCGTTGACGGCGGCTGCCCCGGCGTGAAGTCGGTAGCTTCAGGTGTCATTGGTGCCACCTCGCAGCAGTATCCGCTGCTGATGGCATCCAAGGGCATTGAAGCCATTGCCGCTTTCGCCAAAGACGGCACCAAGCCGACCGTCACGGCAGGCCTCTCCTTCTTCAACACCGGCGTGAACCTGATCACCGACAAGCCGGCCGAAGGCGTTCCTTCGCTTGACACGAAAGAAGGCCTGGCAAAGTGTTGGGGCTGATTTAGCCTGAATATCTTGAATAGTGGAGAGGGCGGCTGTTACAGTCGCCTTTTCTATCACTGGACGCCGTCAGATAAGCGTCAGGATCGGGGGAGGCAACAAAGCATGGCCGAGGCGCAAACACCAACCAAAACCATTTCAGATTTTGAAGCCACGCTGGCCGAGGCAGACAAGACCGTCGCAAGCTTTGAACAGGACGACAAGTCGGCCCTGTCACGCGCCCGCAGCTTCCTGCGGTCCAACCCGACCGCCATTCCCGCCATCATCCTGATCGTCAGCATCCTGGCTTTCGGCGCGATTGCCAACAATTTCATGACGGCAAGCACACTGTCGCTGATCCTGAAACAGGTGACTGTAACGGGTATTGTGGCTATTGCCCAAACGACGATCATCTTGACGGCAGGCATTGACTTGTCTGTGGGGGCCATACTTGTCATTTCGGCCATGGTGATGGGGCGGCTGGCGACGATCGGCGCGACTTTCATCATTCCCTTCACCAGCATCGAGCTGTTCACAATTCCGGCAATGCCGGAATACCTTGCAATTGCTTTCGGCATTGCGACCGGCACGCTGATGGGTGTCATCAACGGCATGCTGGTCACCAAAGCGCGCATACCGCCCTTTATCGTCACGCTGGGCACACTCTATGTCTTCAATGCCCTGAAGTTCTGGTACACTGGTTCGGAATCCGTGCGCCCGGCCGATCTTGCCGAAAATGCGCAGGAGCTCTTGTGGTTCGGAACCGCTTTCGACATAGGCGGTGCGAAATTCATCTATGGCTCCATTGCGCTCATCCTTATCGCGCTCGCGGTTTGGTATCTCCTGAACCGGACTGCCTGGGGCCGTCACGTCACTGCCGTCGGCGATGATCCAGACGCGGCAATGCTGTCAGGCGTTCAAATCGACCGAACGTTGATCTCGGTCTATGCGTTGGCGGGGCTGATTTGCGGCTTCGGCGCATGGGTGGCGATCGGACGTGTCGGGTCAATGTCGCCGATTGCCTTTGAAACGGTCAATCTTGATTCCATCACCGCTGTGGTGATCGGCGGTACGTCACTGTTCGGCGGTCGCGCTTCCATTGCCGGTTCTGTGCTCGGCGCCATGATTGTGGGGGTATTCAACACCGGTCTGGCGCTCGCCGGGGTGGACAGCTACTGGCAACTTTTCGCATCGGGCTGCTTGGTGATCATCGCCGTTGCCCTTGACCAATGGCTCCGGAGGGCTTCGCAATGAGTGTTCAACCGGCCCTGTTCGTCGCAGGCCGGATGAAGCGGTACGGCACGTTCAAAGAAACTCCAGAAAGTTCCATTAGTTGGAGCAATCTCAGCTTTGCGATCAGAATGCTTTACTTATTCGGGAGGGGAAAATGAATTTAGAAAAGCTCGCGCGCAATTTGATTCTGGTTGGCGGAGGCATAATGTTATGTGCGCTGTTATATTGGGGCATTTATTTCTTATCATTTACTAGCGCCTTCGATGGCGTCACAAAATGGGAGATTTTAGGACAAGGAGCAATAATCACCTGTATTTTCTATTCCACTGGCGAGTGCGGCATAGCTGCAGGTATGGCTCCAATAGCCGGATATGTCGCCTATTCGCCGCTGTTTTTCTGGCTTGGTTTTGCATTGCTTGGTTCTGGTTTTTTGGTTCGTTTTTCGACTGAAAAGTCCATTGCTGTTGGCGAGCCAACACAACACTCGCACGGCGGGCAAATCATTGCCTTGCCTCCGCAATCGTCGCCACCGCTTTCGACGGACGGAGTTTCCGAAGGCAACGAGCCGATCCTTCAGGCTCGTGGTTTGCTCAAGCGATACGGCAATGTGGTTGCGCTGAACAACACGGATTTCGACCTGTATCCCGGCGAAATCCTCGGCGTGATCGGCGATAACGGTGCCGGGAAATCGACCCTCATTAAGGCGTTGTGTGGTGCCGTCATGCCGGACCACGGCGAGATCCTGCTGGAAGGCAAGCCGGTGCATTTTCGTTCGCCGCAGGATGGCCGTGCAGCAGGCATCGAGACTGTCTACCAGAATCTCGCCCTCTCGCCCGCCTTGTCCATCGCGGACAATATGTTCCTGGGGCGAGAATTGCGGAAGCCCGGTCCGCTCGGCTCCTTCTTTCGACTTGTAGACCGCGCTGCCATGCAGAAATTCGCCCGCGACAAGCTTTCGGAGCTTGGCTTGATGACCATCCAGAATATCAACCAAGCCGTTGAAACCCTGTCGGGCGGTCAACGCCAGGGGGTGGCCGTGGCACGAGCAGCGGCGTTTGGCTCGAAGGTCGTCATCATGGACGAGCCAACGGCGGCGCTCGGCGTGAAGGAATCGCGCCGCGTGCTCGAATTGATCCGCGATGTGAAGCGGCGAGGCATGCCGATCATCCTGATCTCGCACAACATGCCACACGTATTTGAGGTCTGCGACCGCATTCACATCCACCGGCTCGGCAAGCGGCTTTGCGTGATCAATCCGAAGGACTTTTCCATGTCAGACGCCGTGGCGTTCATGACGGGTGCGAAAGAGCCGCCGAAAGAACTGATGGGTTGAAGATGGCGGTTGCC
>JANPEK010000157.1:0-8791 GCA_031422915.1 Phyllobacteriaceae bacterium
GACATGGTGTTTTTAGGCTCTTCCGGCTCTGAAGCAATGGAAGCGGCGATCAAGGTTGCTGAACGGGCTGCAGGGCCTGAGCGCCCGAAGATTGTCTATGCTGAAAACTCTTTCCACGGCAAAACCAAGGGCGTTCTGTCCATCACCGACGGTGCGCTTTATCGCGGCGATTTCAAGCTGACCGACAATGTGCTGAAAGTGCCGTTCGGCGACATTGATGCGGTTGAAAGACTGTTTGCGTCTGATCCGAAGATTGGCACGATTGTCCTTGAAACCGTACAAGGTGGCGGCGGCATTGTTCAGGCACCTGTTGAATATTGGCAGAAGTTGCGCGCTCTATGCGACAAGCATGGTGTTTTGTGGGTGGCGGACGAAGTGCAGTGTGGCTATGGCCGCACCGGCAAGTTTTACGCTTTCGAGCATTACGGTGTCATTCCGGATGTGACGGCGCTGGCCAAATCGCTTGGCGGCGGCAAGTCTGCGGTCGGGGCGATGATTGCAAGCCGCAAGGTTTATATGAAGGCTTATGGCACGCCAAAGACAGCGATGATCCACGCGCAGGCCACATTCGGCGGCATTGGTGAATCCTGCGTTACGGCGATTGAAGCACTGAACGTACTTTATGACGAGAACCTGATCGACAATTCGGCCATCGTTGGCGCGCATTTGTTGACCCGGATGAAGGCACTGCAGGTCAAGTATCCCAAGCTCATCAAGGATGTGCGCGGGCGTGGCCTGATGATCGGGCTGGAGTTCCAGGATTTCTCGCAGACGTTGCCGACCTTGCTGCGACCGATGGTGGCGATGCTGGATGACAAGCTGAAGGGCTCGCTCTCCGGCTTTGTCGGATCGCTGTTGCTGCGCGATTACAATGTGCTCGTTGCTTTCACGGAGTACAATCGCAATGTCATCCGGCTTGAGCCGCCGCTGATTTGCACAATGAGCCAAGCAGACGAGTTTGTTGACGCGCTCGACAAGCTGCTTGGCCGCGGTGTGACGGCAATCGTCAAGGACTTTATTGTCAGCCAGGTGGTTTGATGAGCGATTTGGCCTATCGGGATGATGACAGAGAAGACCTGCGGGGCGGCGAAAGCCACCGGACGCTTGTTCAGCGCCTTCTTGGTTTGCGTTTCCTAAAGCCACTGTTTCAGCTTCTATCCAGCTCAAAAGCACTGGACCGGGGCGCGGCAGGCTTGTTTGCTCTCGGTATTTTGTTGGTGTCCGCTTATGCGACCGTGCGTCCGGACTATAACTGGGACATGGTGGCCTATGTCGGTACCGCGCTGGAGGAGCGATATACTGATCCTGTCGAGCTGCACAGCGAGACATGGAAACGCATTGATGCAGGCGCATCCGAGACGCAGCAGTATCACCTGAAATATTCCAACCCGTACAATGTTCACCAATGGGAGAACCCGGCAGACTTCAAGTCGCAGCTTTCGATGTACCGCGTGAAAGTGCTCTATGTTGCTGCATTGCGTGTGTTCGAGCCGGTGATCGGTGTGGTCAACGCTGCGTTTGTGCTGTCGATTGTTCCTTCACTTGTCTTTGGCGTGCTTGTGCTGTGGTGGCTTTGGCGTGAGAAGGCGCTTCAGGGCGCGTTTTTCCTGATGCCATTGCTGTTGATGGCAGACTATTTGCCACTTTCAACGGTGGTGACGCCTGACATGCTTCTCACCTTGATCGCAATGGCGGCGATCTATGCACTCTATCGCGGTCATGATTGGTTGGCGGCAGTGCTGTTGGTGGTGTCAGTTGCTGTCCGTCCGGATAACTACGTCATGATTATTGCCGGTGCCATGACCGCAATCCTGTTCGGATGGCGCAAAGCGCCGATGTTGACTGCATTGGTGGCGGGACTTGTCGTTGGAGTGCTCATCTCCAAGTCCGGACATCACCCGGGCTGGTGGTCTCACTTTTATTTTTCCAACATCCAACTGCAGAATTCGATGACCGGCTTCAACCCGCCGTTCTCACTATACGATATGGCCCGCGGCTATGTGCGTGGTTTGGTGGTGACGTTCCAGCACAATGATTGGCTCGGGTTGCTTGTGGTTTTGCTCGCCGGCTGGGCGCTGCTTGCCAAGGCTGGCAAGCTTAACCATCCGCGCGTGCATGCACTCGCCTTCATGATGGCGATTGGAACGCTTGGGAAATTTGCCTCGTTCCCGTTGCCGGACGACCGCTTCTATTTTGTCTTCATTGCCGGATTTGCACTTGTTTTGCTGGCCGCCTGGAAGCCGCAGTTCCAGATGAATCTGCCCGCAAAGCGCGACTGAATCACTAAGATCAAGCCCGCGTCGCGCCTATTTGACGCGCATGTCGCAAACAGGCTTTGCCTACTGCCTCGCGGACATTAATGTGCTGCAAACAGGTTTTCAGGAGCCCGCCGCATGTCGAAGTTTCCCGCCAAGGCCAATGTCGTCATCGTCGGGCTCGGCGGCATCGTCGGTGCAAGTGTTGCGCATCATCTGATCGCGCGCGGCTGGGACGATATTGTCGGCATCGACATGTCCGGCATCCCGACCGATGTTGGCTCAACCTCGCATGCATCAGATTTCTGTTACACGGCCAGCCACGACTTCATGTCGGTGTGGACGACGCTCTACTCCATCGATTTTTTCGACAAGATGGGCAATTACGAGCGCATCGGTGGACTTGAAGTTGCGCGTGTCGGGGACGACGCGCGGATGGATGAAATCAAGCGCAAGGTGGCTTCCGCCAAGGCCTTCGGCTCGCGCTCGCACCTGATCGGGCCGAAGGAAATCAAAGAGAAGTTCCCGCTAATCGAAGAGTCGATGGTGCAGGGCGGGTTGTGGGATCCGGACGCAGGTCTGGTGACGCCGCGCTCGCAAACGGTTGCAGGCAAGCTTGTCGATATGGCCGAGAAGACCGGCAAGTTGCAGCCTTTCGCCAACACTGCCGCCAAATCGCTTGTGATTGAAGATGGTCGCATCAAGGGTGTTGTGACCTCGCGCGGAATAATCTTGGCGGACCAAGTCGTGGTTTGCGCGGGCATCTGGGGCCGGCTGATTGCCGAAATGGCGGGCGAAGATTTGCCGGTCATGCCAATTGACCACCCGCTGACTTTCTTCGGGCCCTATACGGAATTTGCCGGCACCGGCAAGGACATCGGCTACCCGCTTTTGCGCGACCAAGGCAACTCTGCTTACATGCGCGATACCGGCGATCCGACCACGTCGGAAGGTGGCATGATTGAGTGGGGTTATTATGAGGAGAAGAATCCAAGGCTGGTCCATCCCCGTGATATCCTGTCGAAAGAGCAATCTAGCTGGTCACCGTCGCAGCGCGATCTCCAGATGGAGCAGATCATTGAGCCGCTGGAACGCGCCATCGAATTGACGCCGATCCTTGCCGAGCTTGGCTATGATGAGCGCCGCTCGTTCAATGGCCTGCTTCAGGTCACTGCGGACGGCGGTCCGTCTTTCGGGGAAAGCCGCAAGTTGCGCGGGCTTTGGTACTGTGTTGCGATCTGGGTGAAAGACGGTCCGGCGTATGGCAAAATGCTTGCCGACCTGATGACTGACGGTCGCACGGAAGTTGACTATGCCAAGCTCGATTATGCCCGTTTTTATGACCATCAGCTGACAGAAGAGTTCATCGCAGGCCGCTGCTATGAGACCGCGCAAAAGGTCTACAATCCGGCTGTGCATCCGCGCGAGCCGTTCGGCAATGGCCGCAACGTCAAGCGCTCGCCGTTTTATGAACGCGAAAAGGCGCTGGGCGGCTATTTCATGGAGCTTGGCGGTTGGGAGCGTGCGCACGGCTATGCCGCCAACGAGCATCTCCTAGTAAAATATGGGGACAAGGTTCCAGTTCGCGAGAGTGAATGGGACAACCGTCATTTCTGGCGGGTTTCGAACGCCGAGCATCTTGCGATGAGTGAAGACGTCGGCATGGTGAACCTTTCGCATTTCTACATATTCGATGTCGAAGGTCCGGACCATGTCGCGGCGATGGACTGGATTTGCGCGGCCAAGATTGGCGGCGATGCCAACATCGGCAAGGGCATTTATACGCACTTCCTTGATGATCACGGGATGGTGCGGGCCGACTTGACCGTTATCCGGATGGCCGACCGTTGTCGGATCATCGACGGCGCCGATGCCGGACCGCGCGACCTTCTTTACATCAAGCGCTTGGCTGAGGACAAAGGCTGGAACATCACGGTTACCGATCGTTCGACTGAACTCGTCACACTTGGCATCTGGGGACCGAATGCACGTGCGACTTTGAAAAAGGTCGTCGAGGATCCGGCGGCTCTCGACCCGGAGAATTTCCCGTTTGCGGCGCTGAAGCCGTCACGGATTGCCGGCAAGGATGTAACCGCGTTTCGCATCTCTTACGTTGGCGAGCAGGGCTGGGAACTGCATATGAAGTACGGCGACGCGCTCGCGGTTTGGGATGCGCTTTTCGCGATTGGTGTCATGCCGTTTGGCGTTGAGACCTATGCAAACACGCGCCGCATGGAAAAGAGTTTGCGGCTGCAGAATGCTGATCTTCTGACCGAGTACAATCTGATCGAGGCTGATCTGCAACGGCCGAAGGTCAAGGAAGCCGACTTCCGGGGCAAGGCGGCCAACATTGCGCATCGTGCCCTGCCGCACCAAGTGGCGATGCTCTGCACTCTTACTCTGGAAGCCAATGTTGATGCCAAGGGTGTCAAGCGCTATCCGGTCGGGACATCTCCCATACTTGATCCATCAACCGGCGAAACCCTGATGGATTCACTTGGCCGCCGCTCGTTTACGACCTCAATGGCCTATGGTCCGACTATCGGCAAGACCATCATGCTTGGCTATCTGCCGCACGAACATGCAGTCGAAGGCAAGATGTTTGAGATCGACTATTTCGGCGAGCATTATCCGGTGAAAGTTGCAGGCGTCGGTTACAAACCGCTGTACGATCCCGAGAATTCGAAGCCCCGGAGTTAACTTCGAACGTGGCGCAAGATTGATCGTCAGGACTCAATCCCAAGCCTTTACGCAATGGCCGTAAGTTGGCTGGCCTTCGCCATTTGTTTGTTTGACTTTGAAGTCCATGCCTTCGCCAGCGCACTCGGCGATTAGGGTGTTGCAGGCTGATGCGCCGAGACAGGTGTCGCCGGGCTGGGCATGCGATGCGCCGCCGCCGCGAGAACCGAGTGTCCGGGCCGCGCTGCCTTTGCCTGCCATCGCGTCACTGAAAGTGATTGCAGACAAAAGCGTTGCGACGAGTGATGTTGCGATGAGTGTTTGCGATGCGAATGACATGATCTTGTCCTTTCAGGTGAAACCGCTGGCACATTTGCCGGTCAGGCATGTGTCGCGGAGTTCCAGTGAAAGGTTCAAACGCTACGGCTTTGCGGCTTTTACAGCTGCAGAACTTTCAGCTTGCCTGCTTGAGGGGTTCCATGCCCATCCAGCTTTCGATCCTGTTTTGCAGGATGGACGCAGCTTCCGGCTTCAAGGTGTAATCATTCATGCCTGCTGCAAGGCATTTGCCTTTGTCGCCGGCCAGAAAGTGATTGGTCATGCCGATAATCACCGGCGGGACGACCATGTTTGCGGTCATTTCGCGGATGCGGCGCGTGGCTTCGATGCCGTTCATTCCGGGCATTGAGACATCCATCAGGATAAGCTTGGGGCAATGCGCGGCGACTGTTTCGAGAGCCTGCGGGCCGTTGCTTGCGATCTTGAAGCCATAGCCGGAGCCCTGAAGAGCCTGTGAGAAAACGATCTGGTTGACGTCATCGTCTTCGACGACGAGGATTTCGATATCTGCTAAAGGTTTGGCGTCGATGAGTTCGACGGGCTCAACTTGTGTTGGTGCTTGAGGCAACTCACCGATCAGGAAGGCACTGGCGAGCCTGACTTCCGGACAAGGGGAAGTCGCGCGTTCCAGAAGTGCGGCGTTGATTTGATCAGCATGGATCTTGTCAGACACAACGATCATGTCGACGGGACGGCTTGACGCAGACATGTGGGCGGCGGCTTCTGCTGCCAGCCGGGCGCTTTCTGCGATGGCAACTTCATAGCCTTCGGCAGCCAGCCTGTCGCGAATGGCTTGCATGCCGCCTTCTGTCGGGACCAGAAGTATAGCCCGGCGGGCGAGGTTTTCCTGCGGCTGTTCTTTTGCTTTCGCGCTTTCCTTGGCGTCGGCTGCGAGGTCGAACATGTCCTGGACGACGCCCAGCAACGTGCTTGCCGAGCGGCGGATGATATCGAGGCGGGTGCGTTGAACAGGATCAAGGTCCGACTTCATCATCAATTCGGATGCGGTGAGCACGCCGGTCATCGGCGTGCGGATAGTATGGCTTAGCCTTGAGAGGGTGACGGCCTTGATGCGATCGGCAGCGGACGCCTCGCGCTCGGCGCGCGCCGCTCGCTCTTCCAACTCTGCTTCGTGGGCGATGTTGGTGATGATTTCGACGTGGTTGCCTTCGGAGGTCTTTTCGACAAACAAGGTCGCCATCGAACCATCAAAGCGGTGGAAACGGATCGGCAAACCGGACTGCAGGCAATCGGCGCGCAACTCGGACTGGGCTTTGAACCAGGACTCGCGCTCGTTCATCGGCAACCCTGCGCCGGTGGATTTGGCGAGTGCGTTGAGCACTTCGCTTTGCAGCATGCCGGGCGCAACGACCGCGCCGATCAAATTGCAACGACGGCTGAAGGCCTTGTTTGTCGCGACCAACAGGCCTTGGCGATCATAGACCGAGACTTCGTTGGGCAGGCAATCCAGCGCTGAGAAAAGCTGTTCCTGCCGAAGCGAAGAATCATTGATGATGC
Source organism: Phyllobacteriaceae bacterium (assembly GCA_031422915.1). GTDB lineage: Bacteria > Pseudomonadota > Alphaproteobacteria > Rhizobiales > Rhizobiaceae > JANMEX01. Next base: position 6,792 of record JANPEK010000157.1, read on the forward strand.
GGGCCTGGCTCGTGTCAATTTGCAATTGCCGCTCGGCAATGGCGGTCAGGGCGAAGGCGAGTGGTGACAGTTCAACATCACCGTGGCGAATGCAGGAGGAGAAGTCGCCGCTGGCAAGCTTTTCCGCCATGTCGAGATCAGACCCGTGCGAACGCGATTTCATCGAGGCGCGATAGGCTGCGACTGTGCCGGCGACTACCGAGACTGCGCTTGCGAGCAGAAATCCTGCTGTTCCCGGCGCGCTGGCGTTGCCAAAAATATAGTTTGACGCGATGTTGATCAAGGCAGCCGCGCCCAAGGCTGCAAATCCGGTGATGATGCCGGACTGGATTGGTTCTTTGGCAAGCCGTTCTAACACGCGGGCTGTCATATCGGGGTCCTGACAGTTCAGTTGAATTGCCAGCATAGGGCAACGGCCTTAGATTGCCGTTAAACCTATAAATAAAAGTTTCGGAATATCACCGGCTGGTTGTAAAGAAATTGCGGCGGCGAGTATTTTCAGGCTGCGAGCGGCGCTTTGCGGTCAAGACGCTCCTGCTGCGGCGATCTGCCGTAGATTTCGCGGTAGCATTTGGAGAAATGCGAGGCGGAAACAAAGCCGCAGGCGACAGCCACCTCCACAACCGGCAGTGACGACTGAATGAGCAGATGGCGTGCGCGGTCAAGCCTTATCTCAAGATAGTAGCGGGCAGGCGAGCGGCCCATTTCGTGGCGGAACAGCCGCTCGATCTGGCGGCGCGAAAGGCCGACATCATCGGCAATATCGATCAGCGACAGCGGTTCGGACAGATTTGCCTCCATCAATTCGATGATGGTCAAAACCTTGGAATTCTGCACTCCGAGCCGGGCGCGCAGCGGCAGACGCTGGCGGTCCTGCGGGTTGCGCACGCGGTCAGTCAACGCCTGTTCGCAAACGCGGTTGACCAGATTTTCATCATGGTCATCGCCAATCAGCTTGACCATCATGTCAAGCGCAGCCGTGCCGCCGGCGCAGGTGTAGACGTTGGAATCGACTTCAAACAGGTCGGCAAAGACATTGGCTTTGGGGAAGGATTCCGAAAAACCCGGCAGGTTTTCCCAATGGATGGCGCAGCGTTTGCCGGACAAAAGACCGGCCGCTGCAAGAATATGCGCGCCGGTGCACAGGCCGCCAACTGAAACGCCGCGATTGTATTCCTCGCGCAGGAACGCAAACACTGACTTGTTGTTGTATTTCTCGACATTGATGCCGGAGCAGACAAAGATCATGGTTGGTTTGTCCGGCCCCATCATCATCCGGCGTTCATCATCCAGCGAGGCCGTGACGGCGCAGACCACGCCATTGGAGGCCGTCACCGGCTTGCCGTCGGCAGAGGCGAGACGCCACTTGTAACTTTCATACCCAAGCATCCGGTTTGCCAGCCGCAAGGGTTCGATGGCTGTGGCAAATGCAATCATCGAAAAATCGGGGATGAGAAAGAAAACGATGGAGCGCTTGGGTGCCGGCTTGTTGATCATGATCTCCCCGGAGTATTTTGTCGCAAGCAGGCAATTCTGCCTTCGTCGTTTTTTTCTGTTTGCGACATTGGTTGCTGAATAGCAATCGTTATTTCGGCTCAAGGAGACGGATAGGCGTGTCGCAATGAGGGTATTCGATTGGGCCGAGGCTTCCGCCTATGCCAAGGCTACGGCGCGACAAGTCGCGGCCCCGGAATGACGACGGGTATGGGTTTTTGTAATAATAACAATGACTTGCGAGCGCCAATATCGGGGACAGTTGCCTTTCAAAGGCAACTGTCCCCGGGTTTCCACCGGAATGCTTCGACGGCGAAATAATGCACGTCTTTCAGTATGGAATCGACCGGATGGATATCTTTTCTGCGATATCCCGGTGGCGGCCCGGGACGAAAAGGGCTGATGCGGGTTGGTTTGTAAGGGGCTTTGGATGCCAGAAACATGTCACGCTGCGCGCGCCATCTTGCCAAGCGGCGGGCTTGGCGGGGCAAGTCGTTGAGCGCGTG
>JANPEK010000158.1:0-20700 GCA_031422915.1 Phyllobacteriaceae bacterium
CGGCAACGGCTGCCGCTGCCAAGGAGGCTTCGGGCATTCTCATCCAGCTGATCGCGCCGATGATGCCGCATCTGGCAGAAGAGTGCTGGACGGTGCTTGGACATCAGGGCATGGTGGCTGACGCTGACTGGCCAAAATTTGATCCGGCGCTGATCGTTGAAAATGATGTCACCATGCCGGTGCAAATCAATGGCAAGAAGAAGGGTGATTTGACAATTGCCCGCGACGCAGACCAATCTGCCGTCGAAGCCGCCGTTCTGGCGCTGGACTTTGTGCAGGCTGCGCTTGCCGGTTCAAAACCAAAGAAGGTGATTGTCGTGCCGCAGAGGATCGTCAATGTTGTTGTCTAAATCCAATCGCCTGCGCACCGCGCTTTTGTGCGCCGCTGTCTCGCTGGCATTGTCCGCCTGTCAGGTGCGCCCGCTCTATTCGGACAGCGCGCCCAACGCCGCCGGTGTCACCACCAACGCAGCGCTGATCTCGATTGGCATCAAGGACGTGGACAGCCGCGTGGCGCAGGAAGTGCGCAACCAGCTGATCTTCGCCCTGTCCGGCGGCGCTGGCGAACCGGCAAGCCCGGCCTACACGCTCGACCTTGGCATCACCTCGCAGACCGTTTCCGCCGCATCGATCCAGAACGCGACGGGCAATGCCGGCCAGCCGACGGCGGGCCGCATGGTCGTTTCATCGCTCTACGTACTGACGGATTCTTCTGGCAGGCAGGTTGCGTCCGGCAAGCGGGTGGCGACAGCGTCATTTGACTTTCCGCTGCAGCAATTCGCATCACTGCGCGCCCAGCGCGACGCCGAAAACCGCGCCGCACGAGAGCTGGCCGACATCTTGAAACTGGCGCTGGCGGCGGATTTGTCGCGGTGATTGAGAATTTCAAGTAAAGAAGGTCGCGAAAGCCCGACCCGCGACTGCCAACATTGTTCTTTTGGAATTAATGCCAGCGACTATGATTTGTTGCCGCTAAACCATAGATCAAGGGCTTGCTTGCGAATTTTCGTACCTGCAGAGGGCATTCAAAGTTTATCAATATGCTGAAGCTCTTTGCGAGTCTTCATTTTAAGAAGTCCTTTAAGGACAAATCCATTTTGACGCTGAATACCCTAGAAATCTTTTCAATCAAACCCTCTTCAGGCCGAACACGTAAGGTGCTGCGTATTTTCTGTCCGTCTGCGCTTAGGCATTCGCTTTCAAATTCGGCCTCCAGCGTCAACCCCTTTGCCCGCAAAGCTTCCATAATATCTGGAATGTCCGCAACTTCTGAAATGATTGTGTTGGGAGAAAGTTGGTGGCCATCTCGTTGGGCAAGGTTCAGCCCCCGCTCAACGAGTTCGACCGTATTCAAGCCCCTGTCGATTAGCCCCAAAGTCAAAGTGTCCTTTGGCGGGAAGAAATATTGATAAACGCCTATCGCCTTGAGACGCTCTTGAATCTCTTCAATTCGGGTTGCCTGTAAAAGGGTTTCCCAGTCTTGGTCCGAGAACTGATACGTCGGAACCGGACAAATGCCCTGCTTTCGGTCCTCCGCCAAATTATCAAGCGCCTGAAATTGGCTAAGAAAGAACTCGGCAATTCGAATAACCCCCCCACTTTGTTCAGCAGGTCCATTTGCCAAGCTTAGGCCTTCCCAGTCTATAAAAGCTGCCTGCTGAATCCCGTTTAGAATATGTGACAGCATTGGGAGTTGGCTCCGCCCAATTGCGTGAAAAAATGGCGCGAGAGGAGGCCCATACGTCGCCCTTAAGGTGTCTTGACCTATTTCTCCCATAGCAAGCAATGCGGCCAACTCGGCCATCTTGCTTACGTCCAAGTTTCCGCTTTGATCGCCAAATACTTTCCGCACAGTATGAGCGATGTCAACGGCCAGTGGTCGCGCTACGAGCACTTTCACATCCGGCATAGTTGCCTGGACATCAACCCTCATTAAAGCAGCAATACGCGGATTGTATTCTGCCGATACAAGAATAAGGCGCTTTTCCTTATCGTCGACAGCAATTGCTTGGACTTCATGGGTTAGTCCGCTGCTGCCTTGTATCTGCTTATAGTTTCGGTACTCGGCTCCGAGAGCGGAACAGAAGCCTCTCCAAATACCTGCATCAGTCTCCAATGGGTCCAGCATGCAAACCTCGCGTCTTTGACGAACATAGCTAGATCGTTTTCTGATTCGCCGCGAGTCTTATCAAAATGCGCTGATGGATATTCAGAATGCCGAGGATCAGCAGAAGTTGCCCAGAGATTGTCAGTATTCCAATTAGAGCCAAATGCTAGCTGTTCTGCAAAGCAACGTTATACTCACCCGATCTTCTGGCCGGTCTTGGCCCAGTCCGCGACGAACGCAGCGAGGCCCTTGTCGGTCAGCGGGTGGTTAACCAGCGCCTTGATGGTCGCTGCCGGAACCGTGACCACGTCGGCGCCGATCAGCGCGGCTTCCTTGACATGATTGACGGTGCGGATCGAGGCGGCGAGTATCTGGGTCTTGTAATCATAATTGTCGTAGATGGTGCGGATTTCGGCAATCAACTCCATGCCGTTGAGGTGGATATCATCAAGACGGCCGATGAACGGCGAGATATAAGTTGCTCCGGCCTTGGCGGCGAGCAGCGCCTGGTTGGCGGCAAAGCACAGCGTCACGTTGGTCTTTGTGCCTTCATCGGACAGCTTCTTGCATGCCTTGAGGCCGTCCCACGTCAGGGGCAGCTTGATGACGACATTCTTGGCGATTTTCTTAAGGACGGCAGCTTCTTTCAGCATGGTGTCATAGTCGGTTGACGCCACTTCCGCTGACACGTCGCCCTTTACCACAGAGCAGATTTCCTCAATCACCTCGATCATCGGACGGCCGGCCTTGAGGATCAGCGACGGGTTGGTCGTCACCCCATCAAGCAGCCCGTAAGACTCCAGCTCGCGGATTTCCTTCACATCGGCGGTGTCCACAAAGAATTTCATTTCGATTTTCCTTCCCTGAAATCACGGCGGGAGCCAAGCTCGCGCAAAACATGGCTTTTCTTTATCCAAAGGCTTCGCCAAGGTCACGCCTTAATGAACAAAGATTCGCCAAAGACGAGAAAAATTGTGCCCGTGCTGGTGCCGATGCCGGCCGAGCGGGCCTATTCCTATGTTTTGCCGCTTGGCCGGGACGCCCAACCCGGCACAATTGTGCAGGTGCCACTTGGCCCGCGCGAAGTGTTTGGCGTTGTCTGGGAAGGCGAAGCTGACGCGGTAGATACGAAGAAACTGAAGAGCATCAGCCAGATTTTCGACTGTCCGCCGCTCAATGACGAGATGCGCAGGTTCATTGCATGGGTGGCAGATTACACCATATCGCCGCTGGGTCTTGTCGCCCGCATGGTGTTGCGCGCGCCGGCGGCGTTTGATCCCGAGCCACCCATCCCGGCGCTGGTCTTCACCGGCCACCAACCCGAACGGATGACAGCGGCACGGGCCCGTGTGCTTGAACTTGCCAGTGATGGCATGGCCTGGAGCCGCACCGGTCTTGCCCATGCCGCAGGGGTGTCGACGACGGTTGTTGACGGGCTGCATGAACAAGGCGTGTTTGAAGTCACAACGCTTCCTGCCCAGCCCGTCGTGCCGTTGCCAGACCCTGATTATGGCGGAGAGGCGCTTTCGGACGACCAGCGGTTAGCCGCAGATGAACTGGCAGCAACCGTTTCAAATGGCGGGTTCTCGGTCACGTTGATCGACGGAATCACCGGCTCGGGCAAAACAGAAGTTTATTTCGAAGCCATTGCCGAAGTGTTGAAGGCCGGCAAGCAGGTCTTGATCCTGCTCCCCGAAATTGCGCTGACGCATGCGTTTCTTGAGCGCTTCCAGGATCGGTTCGGCGCCAAGCCTGCCGAATGGCACTCGGATCTTGCGCCAAAATCGCGCGAAAAGGTCTGGCGGCAGGCGGCGGAGGGGCGCATCCGGGTTGTCGCCGGTGCGCGCTCGGCGCTGTTTCTTCCGTTCAAGGAACTCGGGCTGATTGTCGTTGATGAAGAGCATGATCCGGCGTTCAAGCAGGAGGATCGCGTGTTCTACAATGCCCGCGACATGGCGGTGGTGCGCGGGCACATCGGCGCGTTTCCGGTCGTGTTGTCATCGGCAACGCCGTCGATTGAAAGCCGGGTGAATGCGCTGCAGGGGCGTTACAAACGTGTGGTGTTGCCAAACCGTTTTGCCGATGCCAGCCTGCCGACGCTGAAATCCATCGACCTGCGCCGCCATGCGCCAAAGCGCGGCGGGTTTTTATCGCCAGTGCTGCTCACGGAAATGGCCAGAACGCTGGCCAAGGGCGAGCAGTCGCTGCTGTTTCTTAACCGTCGCGGCTATGCACCGCTGACGCTGTGCCGGGTCTGCGGCCACCGGTTCCAGTGTCCGGATTGTTCGAGCTGGCTGGTCGAGCACCGGTTCAAGGGCAAGCTGATCTGCCACCATTGCGGCCATGAAGAAAAGCGCCCGGATGCCTGTCCCGAGTGCGGCACACTGGATCATCTCGTTGCTTGCGGCCCCGGCATCGAGCGCATTGCCGAAGAGGCTGCCGGGCATTTTCCGCACGCGCGCATTCTCGTTCTGTCGTCGGACCTGCTCGGCGGCGTCAAGCGCCTGCGGCTCGAACTTGAAGCCATTGCCAAGGGCGACGTCGATATTGTCATCGGCACGCAGCTAGTGGCCAAGGGGCACAATTTCCCGAACATGACGCTCGTCGGTGTGGTTGACGCTGATCTCGGCCTCGCCAACGGCGATCCACGTGCTGCCGAGCGGACATTCCAGCTTCTCTCACAGGTGACAGGCAGAGCGGGGCGCACCGGCAAGGCGTCCACCGGCCTTATCCAGACCTACCAGCCGGATCATCCGGTTATGAAGGCAATTGTCTCCGGCGATGTCGAAGCCTTCTACGAGCGTGAAACGCGAGAGCGCGAAAACGCAGGTCTGCCGCCATTCGGGCGTCTGGCCGGCATTATCGTTTCCGCCAACACAAGAGTGGACGCCGAAACCCACGCACGCGGCTTGCGCCTAGCCGCACTATCCACCGAAGGCATCGACGTGCTCGGCCCGGCCGAAGCGCCGCTTGCGCTAATCCGCGGCCGACACCGCTTCCGCCTCATCGTGCGCGGCAGCCGCAAGGCCGATCTGCAAAGCTTCATCCGCGCCATGCTCAAAGCCGGCCCCAAAGTTCGTGGCAATGTGATGGTGCAAGTGGATATTGATCCGCAGAGTTTTCTTTGAAGATTCTGCTGTCTTGGCACCGCAAGGCAAAAACATGGGCTGCCGTAACCCATACAGATGATGTGGCGATTCCCACCCCGCGGTAGATCGACCTTCTGAACTGATCCTGTGCTCAGGATCACGGCAGACTTCGGGAGGTTGATCATGCCTTTGCGTTCCGTGCGCGAACGGGTTTACCAGACACTGGCGTTTGAGATCGGCGGTCTTTGCATTGCTTCGCCGCTTTACGCCGCCACATTCGGCGAAACTGCCGAAAGCTCCGTTGTTCTTGTTGCAACACTCGCGTTTGCCGTGATGGCCTGGTCTCCGGTGCACAACACGATGTTTGATTGGCTTGATCTTCATTTCACCGGCAATCTGGCCAGCGACCGCCCGCATTATTTGCGCCTGCTCCAGGCCGCTTCGCTTGAGCTCTCGTCGCTCGTGGCCACGCTGCCCCTCGTCATGCACATCGGCGGGCACGGGTTTTGGACGGCCCTGAGCGTCGATCTTGGCCTCACGCTGCTTTACGTCGTCTACGGCTATCTCTTCCATATTGCCTACGACACGCTCCGGCCTGTCCGGTATGGCGCTGTTTCTCCAGAAGCGCGGCATGCGCTACCCATTTAAGGATATGCTCGCGGCGTGATCGGTAACCACGCAGAACATCCCTCATCAACCAAACGTGTCCGCGTGCCGGTTTGGAAGCATTAAGGTCTGTGCTAGTTTGGCGGCGGGAGAATAGTCATGAGATTGCCAGCTGCGTTACTCACCTCGCTTTTGCTCATACCCACTGCCGTGAATGCAGACGATCCCGGCGCGCCGAAGATTGATGACATGGTCTGGCAGACGGCGGGATCGCGTTGTTATGCATCGCGCGAGGCGGCGTTGATTGGTGACCCGTCTGCTGCGTCACTGGTGTTCATTGCATTTCCAAGCAACGACGCGCCATTTTCGATGCGCGCCCTGATGAAGATCGACGGCACGATGCACGAATTGCGCCAAATCGCGTATGCCCGCGAAGGCCAGACATTGTCGATACACTACCGCACGCACGGCTATCGCAACTATGATGTGCGGCTTGACCTTGGCAATCTGGTTCCCACGCGGCTGGAGGGCGGCGATCTGTCAGGATCCATTACCATTTCCCGGTTCGGCCTGTTCAGCACAGTTGCAGTCAGCGGTTTGTGCTCAACAGGCGAAATCGAATGATACTGGCACTTGGGTCTGGACCGGCGGGGCGCGGGATGTAATTACTCCCTGCAGGGTGCCTCCATGCTGTCGAGGCAGTACTTTGGGGGAGGGTGGCTCATGGAAATTTATTGGCCGGAAACGTATGGCGGTTGGCTGCAATGGTCCACTGCTCTCATCACCGTGTTTTTCGGACTGCTGCTGCTGTTTGCCCCGCGCATCTCGTTTCGCATCTTGCGCCTGCAAACCCATCCGAACCACCCGGAGGCACTGGCGGAAAGCCGTGGCACGATGGCGGGCTTCTATCTTGGGCTCGGAATCTGCTGCCTCATTTATGACCAGCCGTTTTTGTGGCTGGCGCTCGGCATTTCCTGGGGGTTCACGGCTTTCGGACGGTTGATTTCGATGCTTTCCGACAATGGCAACACGGTTTACAACTGGGTTTCGGTCGTCATGGAAGTCGCCTTGGCTGCAATGCCGCTGCTTGCTGCGCTCGGATATTTCGACCTTGTGTAAGATTCTTGCTCCTGCGGCAAAAGAGGCGCAAAAGACGGGTGTTCCCCATGTTGCTAGAGCCGAAAGCCTATGCTAGACGGCGAGCACAGTGTGACGAACGGGCGTTAAAAAACTCACGTTTGGCATCAAAAATTCAATCAACCCAAAGGGTTAACCGGTCCAAACCGTCTGGACTGATGATCCCGGGGTTAAAACAACGAGAACCGGCTGCCCGTGGCAAAATCTGCTTCCCCCGTTTCTGCTGTTGCCGAGCGCTATGCCGGGTCTCTGTTTGCGCTGGCGCTGGAAGCAAAATCCATCGCGCCGGTCGAAAATGACCTTGGCCGCGTCGAAGCTCTGATCAATGGATCGGACGATTTGAGGCGGCTGATTGCAAGCCCCGTTTTCTCATCAGGCGATCAGGTCAAGGCAATCGGCGCACTGGTGTCCAAGGCCAAAATTGGCGGGCTGGCGGGCAATTTGCTGCGCGTGGCCGCCCGCAACCGCCGCCTTTTTGCGATCCCCGGCATGATCACGGCGTTCCGCCGCATCGCTGCCGAGCATCGCGGTGAAACGACTGCAGAGGTGACCAGTGCGCATGCATTGACCGCCGCGCAGGAAAAGGAACTGAAGGACACGCTGAAAAGCGTGGCCGGCAAGGATGTCGCGTTCTCGGTGACGGTTGATCCGTCATTGCTCGGCGGTCTCATCGTCAAGATGGGGTCCCGCCAAATCGACACTTCGCTTCGCACCAAATTGTCTTCGCTCAAGCTCTCGTTGAAAGAGGTCGGCTGATGGATATTCGCGCCGCAGAAATCACTGCAATCCTGAAAGATCAGATCAAGAATTTCGGCAAGGAGGCCCAGGTCTCCGAAGTCGGCCAGGTTCTGTCCGTCGGTGACGGCATCGCCCGTGTCTATGGTCTCGACAACGTCCAGGCGGGCGAAATGGTTGAGTTCCCGGGCGGCCTTCGCGGCATGGCGCTGAACCTTGAAAGCGACAATGTCGGCGTCGTTATTTTCGGCAACGACCGCGACATCAAGGAAGGCGATACTGTCAAGCGCACCGGCGCCATCGTCGACGTTCCGGTCGGCCCGGAGCTGCTCGGCCGCGTGGTAGACGCTCTCGGCAACCCGATTGATGGCAAGGGCCCGATTAACGCCAAGCTGCGTTCGCGCGTTGATGTGAAAGCCCCGGGCATCATTCCGCGCAAGTCGGTGCATGAGCCGATGTCCACCGGCCTCAAGGCAATTGATGCGCTCATCCCGGTCGGTCGCGGCCAGCGCGAGCTGGTCATCGGCGATCGCCAGACCGGCAAGACCGCTGTCATTCTCGACGCGTTTCTCAACCAGAAGGCCATTCACGACAATGGTCCGGAAAAGGAAAAGCTGTACTGCGTCTATGTCGCCATCGGCCAGAAGCGTTCAACCGTGGCGCAGTTCGTCAAGGTGCTCGAAGAGCGCGGCGCGCTGCCTTACTCGATCATCGTCGCTGCTACCGCGTCCGACGCTGCTCCGCTACAGTTCCTGGCGCCGTTCGCCGGCTGTGCGATGGGCGAATATTTCCGCGACAATGGCATGCATGCGCTGATCGCCTATGACGATTTGTCCAAGCAGGCTGTCGCCTATCGCCAAATGTCACTGCTGCTTCGCCGTCCGCCCGGACGTGAAGCCTATCCGGGCGACGTTTTCTATCTGCATTCACGCTTGCTGGAGCGTTCGGCCAAGCTGAACGATGATATGGGCGCCGGTTCGCTGACCGCGCTGCCGGTCATTGAAACGCAGGCCAACGACGTGTCGGCCTACATTCCGACCAATGTGATCTCGATCACCGACGGCCAGATCTTCCTTGAAACGAACTTGTTCTATCAGGGCATCCGTCCTGCCGTGAACGTCGGCCTTTCGGTCTCCCGCGTTGGTTCTGCTGCGCAGGTCAAGGCGATGAAGCAGGTTGCCGGTTCCATCAAGGGCGAATTGGCCCAGTATCGTGAAATGGCGGCGTTCGCGCAGTTTGGCTCCGATCTGGATGCCGCCACGCAGCGCCTCTTGAACCGTGGTGCCCGCCTGACCGAACTTCTCAAGCAGGCGCAGTTCGCGCCTTTGAAAACGGAAGAACAGGTCGCGGTGATTTACGCCGGTGTGAACGGCTATCTCGACAAGCTGGCGGTCAATCAGGTCAGCAAGTTTGAGCAGGGTCTGCTCGGCTACATGCGCTCTGAGGGCAAGGCGATTCTCGAAACGATCCGTGACGAGAAGGCCATTTCCGACGGCACGCGTGAAAAGCTTAAGTCTGCCGTCGAGACTTTCGCCAAGAATTTCGCGTGAGGCCTTAGGATCAAGCACCCATGGCCTCACTGAAGGACCTTCGCACCCGTATCGCCTCGGTCAAGGCGACGCAGAAAATCACCAAGGCGATGCAGATGGTCGCCGCGGCGAAGCTGCGCCGCGCGCAGGAAGCTGCCGAGGCCGCGCGTCCCTATTCCAAGCGGATGGGTGCGGTTTTGGCAAACATTGCCGCCAACGTCGGCGGCGAGGATGCGCCGGTGCTGATGTCCGGCACAGGCAAGTCTGATTCGCATCTGCTTCTGGTCTGCACGTCGGAACGCGGCCTGTGCGGCGGTTTCAATTCGCAGATCGCGCGCCTGGCGCGCGATCATGCCCGGTTGCTTATGAGCCAGGACAAGACAGTCAAGATCATCACCGTCGGCAAGAAAGGCGCGGACATTTTGCGCCGTGAGTTTGCTTCGCTGATTGTCGATCATGTGGATTTGCGCGCCGTAAAGAAGCTCGGCTTTGTCAACGCCGATGAGATCAGCCACAAGGTGATCGGCCTGTTTGAAGACGGTGTGTTTGATGTCTGCACGCTGTTTTATTCCGAGTTCAAATCGGTTATCGCGCAGATCCCGACGGCGTTGCAGATCATTCCGTCCAAGCCGGATGGAAATGTTACTGCGTCAGATGCAGCTTACGAATATGAGCCGGATGCCGGTGCGATCCTGTCGGATTTGATACCGCGCAATATTTCCGTGCAGATTTTCCGCGCGCTCCTTGAGAACGCGGCTTCCGAGCAGGGCGCCCGCATGTCCGCCATGGACAATGCGACGCGCAATGCCGGTGAAATGATCAAGGCCCTGACATTGTCATACAACCGTCAACGTCAGGCGCAGATTACCAAAGAACTGATTGAAATCATCTCGGGCGCAGAAGCGCTCTAAGAGACTGTTGAACAGGACAGGACGATGGCAAAAGCAGCGACCCCCAAGACCGTGAAGGCCGCACCGGCCAAAGCCACAGCGCCGAAAGCTGCGCCAGCCAAGGCGGTGCCGGCAAAGGCTCCAGCAAAAGCTGCCGCCCCCGTCAAGGCTGCCGCAGCCAAAGTGTCGGCCCCGGCGACGCTTGGCAAAGGCAACACTGGCAAGATCGTGCAGGTCATCGGTGCCGTCGTTGACGTGCAGTTCGAAAATGATCTGCCGAAAATCTTGAATGCGCTGGAAACCCTGAACCTTGGCAACCGCCTCGTTCTGGAAGTTGCGCAGCATCTGGGCGAGAACACCGTCCGCACCATCGCCATGGATTCGTCCGAAGGTCTGGTTCGCGGTCAGGACGTTGTCGACACTGGTTCACCGATCATGGTGCCGGTTGGTGATGAGACGCTCGGCCGCATCATGAACGTCATCGGTGAGCCGGTTGATGAACAGGGTCCGATCAACACGACATTACGCCGCGCCATCCATCAGGAAGCGCCTGCTTACGTTGAACAGTCAACGGAAGCGCAGGTTCTGGTCACTGGCATCAAGGTTGTTGATTTGCTTGCGCCCTATGCGCGCGGCGGCAAGATCGGGCTGTTTGGTGGTGCCGGCGTCGGCAAGACGGTTCTGATCATGGAGCTGATCAACAACGTCGCCAAGGCACACGGTGGTTACTCTGTGTTCGCAGGCGTCGGCGAGCGAACCCGCGAGGGCAACGATCTTTACCACGAAATGATCGAGTCCGGCGTCAACAAGCATGGCGGCGGCGCCGGTTCCAAGGCTGCGCTCGTGTACGGCCAGATGAATGAGCCGCCTGGTGCGCGCGCCCGCGTCGCCCTTTCAGGCCTGACGGTCGCGGAGCATTTCCGCAACCAGGGTCAGGACGTGCTGTTCTTCGTGGATAATATTTTCCGCTTCACGCAGGCCGGTTCCGAACTGTCTGCTCTGCTTGGCCGCATTCCGTCAGCCGTGGGTTACCAGCCGACGCTGGCGACCGACATGGGCCAGATGCAGGAACGCATCACCACCACGCAGACCGGCTCGATCACTTCGGTGCAGGCCATTTACGTGCCTGCCGACGATTTGACCGATCCGGCACCGGCGACATCCTTCGCCCATCTTGACGCAACCACGACATTGTCGCGTTCAATTGCGGAAAAAGGCATCTACCCGGCTGTGGACCCGCTTGAATCAACCTCGCGCATGCTCGACCCGATCATCGTCGGCGACGAGCACTACGGCATTGCCCGTCAGGTGCAGTCGATTCTCCAGCGCTACAAGTCGCTGCAGGACATCATTGCGATTTTGGGCATGGACGAGCTTTCCGAAGAGGACAAGCTTACCGTTTCCCGCGCCCGCAAGATTGAGCGCTTCCTGTCGCAGCCGTTCTTCGTCGCCGAAGTGTTCACCGGCTCGCCCGGCAAGCTCGTTGCGCTGGAAGACACGATCAAGGGCTTCAAGGGTCTTTGCGCCGGTGATTATGATCATCTGCCGGAAGTCGCCTTCTACATGGTTGGAACCATCGAAGAAGCGGTCGAAAAGGCCCAGAAGCTTGCAGCTGCTGCTGCCTGACAGTCAGGACGTTAAACCATGGCCGAAGCCTTCAATTTCGAACTGGTCTCCCCGGAACGCCTGCTCTTTTCAGAGCAGGTGACGGCTGTGGTCGTTCCGGGATCGGACGGTTATTTCACGGTCATGGCCAACCATGCGCCGCTGATGTCAACGCTTCAGCCCGGCGTGGTTGAAGCAACGCTGGCGTCCGGCGGCACGAAGAAAATCTTTGTGCGCGGCGGCTTTGCCGATGTTGCTGATTCCTCATTCACACTGCTTGCCGAACAGGCAATGCCGGTCGAAGAGCTGAACGCCGATGCCATTGCCGCCCAGATCAAGGATGCGGAAGACGATGTCGCTGACGCCCGCTCCGAGGCGAAGAAGCAAGCGGCAATGCTGAAGCTCAACCAGCTCAAGGAACTTAAGGCCGCCTTGGGTCACTGAGTTTCTGGCATTGCAGATGAATATCCAACGGCGCTTCTGCGCCGTTTTTTTTGTTGTCTTTTTTTCGCTTGGCCAATTACTTGACCAAGCAAGAGTGGAGGCATATCTTGTCGCCAAAGCCGAGGAGGCCGCAATGACCATCAATGTGAAAGTCGGGCATGCAAAGACCCATCTGTCCGAGCTTCTGGTCGCAGCCGAGGCTGGTGAAGAGGTTGTCATTTCGCGCGGCGACCAGCCCATCGTCAAACTGGTGGCGATCCGCAACAAGGACTCCATCAAGGAGGCGATCGCAGAGATAATGGAGATCAGGAAGAGAGCGAAACCCGTAACGCAAGAAGAAATTCGCGCGTGGCGAGACGAAGGGCGTCCATAGTTGGCGACCTTCGTGCTTGATTCATCGATGGTCGCAGCCTGGCTTTTGCCGGACGAGAACGATGCGCGGGCACTCGCACTCCTTGCTGAAATCAAGGAAGGAACCATCGTAGCGCCGTATCTGCTTGTCTATGAGGTGAGAAATTTACTCGTCATCAGTGTCCGCCGTGGTCGATTGACACAAATTGACGCTGATCGACTGCTTTTGCGGTTTCATCATTTGCGCATCGACTACCTTGTGCCCGCAGACGAATGCTTGATTTCCGCTTACGCCGCCAAGCATAACCTTACAGCGTATGATGCCACGTTTCTGGCGCTCGCCAGCCAGTTGGGTCTGGCGCTTGCAACATTTGACAAAAGGCTTCGAGGGGCGGCGCATGAGGCAAGAGTTAGCGTTTTACCTGAATGATGCCAGTTTGAGGGTGCCCGCTCGAGCTCAAACCGAAAAAAACCCAGTCAGCTTAATACCCTCACCCCATCCAATTCCGCAAACGCCGCAACCACCTGTTCATAAACCCCGCGCTTGAATGGCACGATCAGCTCCGGCAATTGCCGCATAGGCTTCCAGTCCCAGGCGTCAAACTCGGCGGTGTGGCCTCCCGGCGGAGGGTTTATGGCGATTTCGCTTTCGTTTCCTTCAAAGCGGAAGGCGAACCATTTTTGGCTCTGGCCACGGTATTTGCCCTTCAGCGCAATTCCGATCAGATGCGCAGGCAGATCATAGTTGATCCATTGCGGCGCTTCCACGATTAATTTAGCCGACTTAATGCCGGTCTCTTCATAGAGCTCTCGCGTGGCCGCCTGCAGTGCCGTTTCGCCATGGTCGATGCCGCCTTGCGGCATTTGCCAAAGATGCTCATTGTCTTCAAGCTCGCCATCGGCAACCGGAATGCGGTGCCCTGCCCACACAAGACCATCGCCATTGAGGATCATGACGCCGACGCAGGGCCGGTAGGGCAGGCAATCTGCCGGAACGATGCGTTTCTCAGACTTGGCCACTCTACTGCTCCGGATCGCGGGCGAGTGAGGCGACGCCGACGATTTCGATGCCGCGCTTCTGCGCGCCCTTGGCCCACTCGGTCACCGCATCGACAGTGACGTCAAAGCCGGTGCCAATGGCAATTGCTGAACCGTTGGCGCGGGCGGTTGCCTCAAGTTGGTCGAGACTTTTGAGGATCGCGTTTTTGTCCTGAATCTGATCAATGACAATATCACCTGCCGCGAACGGTGCGCGGTTCGTGCCGGAAAGGCTTTCCGCTTGGCTGCGGGCCGAGGTGCCGTCATCAAGATAGAGCAGTCCGCGCTCGCCAAGGTCGCGCATCACAGGGTCGAACGCTCCGGCCTCCGAGGTGAAACGTGCACCCAGATAGTTCATCACACCGGTGTAATTGGTCATCCGGCCCATGGATTCGTGCAAAACCTTGAGATTGGCTTCCGGTGCAGCTTCGACAATCAGCGTGCCGCGTCCCGGGTCAACGCGCGGATAGTCGAACGGCTCCATTGGAATTTGCAGCACAATTTCGTGGCCCTTCTTGCGCGCCGCCTGCGCCCAGCGCGACAGCGAATTGCCTTGCGGGGCAAAGCCGAGGGTGATTTCAGGTGGCAGTTTGTCAATCGCGGTCTGCGTCGAGGTTTGCGACACCCCCATGCCGCCGATCACAATGGCGACCCGCGCGCCACGCGTTCCGGACCATGGCCGTGCATAGACATCAAAGGGCCTGCGCCCGTCCGCTGCCCGCTTCGGCAGTTGCCCGCTGTCAGATTTTTCGATCAGGTCCGGTTCTGGAATGTGCGCAACACGGGCGTCCTGTGTCACCTTGTTCGGATCGCCGATCTTGATGATCCCGGGCGTGTCTGCGCCTTGCGGATCCACACGAATGATCTTGGCTCCCCCGGATGGCAGAGGCGGCGCCTTGACTTCAACATCCACCTTGTCAGTCGCCGTTGCCACCTGATCGGTTGCCACAGCTTGCGGTGTTTCTGCGGACTTCTCGATTACCTTAGCCGGCTCAGTTACCGGCAGCAAAAACGGCAAACTGTCAATAGCGAACCATCCAGCAGTGCCAGCGATTGTGAGCACTGCCAGAGAACCAGCAATCTGCCCGGCGCGAAGTCCACTGCCGCTCTTTGCCTTGCGGTCCTGCCCGAGCGGACGGTCAAGGTGATTGCTCACACAATCACCTTGCCGACGACTGGAACATCAATCTGATCTCTTGTCCGGCGCATGTCCGCCTTCGCTCAGTTCGGCAATGCCTTTGTCGGGTCTGGCGGGAACGCGGGGTTTTTCACTTCGCCGCGCAAGAGTTTGAGCGCTGCTGCCAGCTGCACGTCGTCTTTCGGGTCTGCAGGCACAAAGGCGTTGGAGCCCGAACCTTCCTCGTCTTCAAGATTGCCCTTGATGTGGCCTTTCAGGGCAGACTCCGCCGCCTTGGTGTCCACATCCTTGAACTCCTCCGGCAGCGGCTGTTCGGAGACAATGTCCGGAACGATGCCTTTGCCCTGGATCGATTTGCCGGCCGGCGTGTAATAGAGCGCCGTCGTCAGGCGCAGCGCGCCTTGTGTCTGGCCGAGCGGAATGATGGTCTGCACAGATCCCTTGCCAAATGACTTGGTGCCAAGCACGGTCGCGCGCCTGTGGTCCTGAAGCGCTCCCGCAACAATTTCAGACGCGCTCGCCGAGCCGCCGTTGACAATAACGATCAGCGGCTTGCCGTCCGTGGCATCGCCCTTTTCGGAGTCGTAACGGGTGATGTTCTGCGGGTCGCGGCCACGGGTCGAGACAACTTCGCCCTTGTCAAGGAATGTGTCGGAGACGCTCACCGCCTGGTCGAGCAATCCGCCCGGATTGTTGCGCAGGTCAAGAATGAAGCCCTTGAGCTTGTCTGCCGGAATCTGCGCTTCGATCTTCTTGATCGCCTCGTCGAGATCGCCATAGGCCTGTTCGGTGAATGAGGTAATCTTCATGTAGCCGACGTCGTTCTCGACCCGGTACTTCACTGCCTTCACCTTGATGATGTCCCGGACAATGGTGAATTCCAGCGGCTTGTCGGTGCCGTTGCGGATGACCGTCAGCTTGATCGGCTCGTTGACTTCGCCGCGCATCTTATCGACAGCCTCTTCCAGCGACAGGCCGCGCACTTCATCCCCGTCAATCTTGGCAATCAGGTCACCGGAGCGGATGCCCGCCTTGGCAGCCGGGGTGTCGTCGATCGGGGTGATAACTTTGACCAGTTCGCTTTCCATCGTGACTTCGATGCCAAGGCCGCCAAAGGTGCCCTTCGTCTGGACGCGCATGTCCTCGGCACCCTCTTCGTCAAGATACGAAGAGTGCGGGTCGAGCGAGGTCAACATGCCGTTGATGGCGCTTTTGACCAGGTCCTTTTCGTCCGGAACGGTGACATAGGCGCTGCGCACGCGCTCGAACACATCGCCAAAAATCGACAATTGCTTGTAGGTGTCGGAGCCCGCAGCTTCCGCCTTTGTACCGGGCACAACATGAAGAAGAGACATGGCCGTAGCACCCATCAGTGCACCGGTCACCAATAATGAAACCTTACGTAGCATTTCCAGTCCTTCCTGTCGTATCCGCCGACCACCATGGGCCAGAATCAACCGGTTTTCCATCTTTCCTGAACTCGATGTAGAGTTCTGGATTATCAGTCAAGAGCGTGTCTGACGAACTTGTCGGCGCTTTTGTGGCCATAACGCCCACTGGCTCGCCAGACAGCACGAATTGTCCTGTTGATACCATGGATTGGTCCATCCCGCCTATAACAACGTGATAGCCGCCTCCAGCGTCCAATATCAACAATTGGTGATAGGAGCGGAACGGTCCGGCGTAAAGCACAGTTGCATCGACGGGCGTGGCGACAAGTGCTTGCGGGGCGGCTGCAACTGCAATGCCGGCCGTTTTGCTGCCAAAGCCGTCGTCCTCGCCAAATCGCCGGATGATCTTGCCGGAGACGGGCAAGGTCAGTGCCCGCCGCAGTGCGTCCAAGCTGCCGCCGGGTGCGAGCATGGCGGACTGGCTTTCGGCCCGTTCGGTCTTTTGCCGTTCCAGCGCCAGGCGCTTTTCGTCTTCCCGGCGCTGTCGCTCAAGCGCATTTTGCTCAGCGGCAACATCGTTCTCCAGCGCGGCAATCAGATCTTTCAGCGACTTCGCTTTGCCCACGAGACTGGCAATTTTTGCTGTCTCAGCCTTGCGGCTCGCTTCCGACTGTGCGCGCAACTGCTGCTTTTGCGCCACCAGCGCGTCCAGCCGGTGGCGCTCTTCGGTCTGCACCTTCAGCACCTGCAACAGCGACATCCGCTCATTGGCAATCGAGGTCGCGACCCGTTTGAGTGCATCAAGGTCGGCAACCAGCTTTTCAGTCTCAACCCGCATCCCCGGAACGACGGCGCCGAGCAGGATGGCGCTCCGCACCGACGACAGCGCATCCTCGGGTCTGACCAAAATTGCCGGAGGCGGGTTCAGGCCCATCCGTTGCAAAGCGCCCAGCACCTCGGCAAGCACGGCGCGGCGGGAATAGAGCGACGCGCGGATGCCGTCCTCCTCGCCGCGCTGGCTTGCCAGCCGGTCCTCGATCTTTGCAATGTCTTCGGTCAGCTTGCGCGCGGTCTTGGCAGACTGGATCAGCGCCGCCGTCACGGATGTCTCGTCTTTCTTCAGGCCCGCAATTTCCGCATCCAGCTCCTTGACCCGTTGTTCAGACAGGCTGGTTGAGCGCAGAAGCTCTTCAAGCTCACTGGCGCTTCTGGCGGCTTCTTCCGTCTTGGAGACCGGCGCCAAACCTTGCGCGGTTGCGCTCAACGATGCCATCGCCAACACAAGGCAAACGCCCGCCCCCAGCGCTGCGGCGCGAATCAAATCTCCCGTGAAACAACGAACCATGTGCCAACTCTACCGGCAGGGCGTTAATCTTGCATTAACCATGATTGGACGCTTAGAGTCTGACTCTCAGTCACGGTGATAGGGGTGGCCAGAGAGTATGGTCGCTGCGCGGTAGAGCTGTTCTGCGGCCAGCACGCGCACCAGCTGGTGCGGCAGTGTCATTGCGCCGAAGGAGACGATCCTGTCTGCACGCTGACGCAAACTCTCATCCAGCCCGTCCGCGCCGCCGATCAGCGCCAGCATGGTCTTGGCACCATCATCGCGCCAGCGGCCAATCAGCGCGGCAAACTCTTGCGAGGTCAGCGGCTTGCCGCGCTCGTCGAACAGCAGCAATCGGGCGCTCTCGTCGCTGCCAATCAACGCCTTGGCCTCATCACGCTTGCGGGTCGGCGCATCGCGCGCCCGGCTTTCGCCCGTCTCACGGATTCCGCGGAACTCAAGCCCGACCGATGGCGCGATCTTGCCAAACCGGTCGAGATAGCGGTCCGCCAGCTCGCGCTCCGGGCCGCTCTTCATCTGCCCGATCACGGCCAGCGAAATGCGCAAGGCGTTTAGTGTCTTGTCGCGTCGAGGTCCGGGGCCTGCCACATCTTTTCAAGATTGTAGAAGGAGCGCACTTCGGGGCGGAAGACGTGAACGATCACATCATTGGCGTCGATCAGCACCCAATCAGCAGATGGCATGCCTTCGATGCGGGCATTGCCGAAACCGGCGTCTTTCAACGCACTGACCAGCTGGTCGGAAATCGCCGCGACATGACGGTTCGAGCGCCCGGAGGCGACGACCATGAAGTCGGCGAGCGCCGATTTGCCTTCGATGTTAATGGAAACGACTTCCTCGGCCTTTGCGTCATCAAGTGTGGCAAGGACGGTGTCAATCACGGATCTAGCGGATAGTGCTCCGGTCAATTCGTGGGGGGCAGGCGCGGACGCCTTCCGGTTGGCTGTGGTACCCAGTGTGTCAGGCCTTTCAAATTCAAGGTTTCCAGCGGCTGCAACGCAGCACATCAAGAATGGGGGATTTCTGCGACGGTTTCAAGACGCCTGTTGTGTGGCATGACGTCTGAACATGGCGGGGCTATATCACCGGCTGGCAAAAAGCGCCAGACTGCAAGTTTGGCGTTCCTGCAAGCTGAAATGGTACCACCAAAGCCCAGTCTATTTCCGTTTCGCCAGCCGTGCCTTCAGCCGCGACAGCGACTCCGGCGTGATGCCAAGATAGGACGCGAGATGGCGCTGCGGCACTTTGGCGATCATGTCCGGAAAGGTTTGGCTCAACGCCGCATGGCGCTCGTCGGCAGTTTGCGTCAGAAACGCGATCTCGCGATCCTCTTTGCGCACATACAGCCATTCGGCAAGTTTTCGGCCCAGTTTCTGCCACTCAGGGTCCGCATCATAGAGAGCAGTCAGTCGAGACATTGGCCAAGAAGACACAACGCAGTCGGTCATGGCAACAATGCCGACCCGAGCTGGCCTGCCGCTGACCGCGCTGCCGAAAGAGGCTGCGAATGTCGGGGCGAAGGAGAAGTCCTTGGTGATGTCCTCGCCGGTGGCGGGAACTATCAGCATATACCGCACCGCGCCGCTGTGAATGAAGTAAAGTGGATGTGTGGTATTGCCCGGTTGCACCAGCGCCCCGCCCCGTGGAATGAGCGACGTCCTCGATGCCGCGGCGAAATAGCGAACCTGATCCAACGGCGGCGCTGCAAAGCGCGTGATGTATCTGACAATTTCATCTTCAGGCGTGTCGGCCATCATGGTTTCCGGATTTCAGTTACCCAAAGTCAACAGCGATATCCGCTGCCTCACTTATGATCGCCGAAGGATCAACACTCAAGCACGGCGGAAAATGATATGTCGGCGAACACCAACAAACCAGCAAGCCAGATTCATGGCAAACCGCGCGGCAGCGCGCCTGTGCTCAAGACCAACTGGACACCCTTGTCGATCAAAACGGGACGGGGCGGGGCCGCCACTCCGCTCACCATCACCCGTCTCACGCATGCATGCGTTTTGATCCAATGGGGCAACGAGGCGCTGCTGACAGATCCATGGTTTTCTCAAAAACCGCTGTATCACAATGGCGAAAGCCTGCCGTTCGATGTGGCTGGCCTGCCCAAGCTCACTGCGGTTTTGTCGAGCATGGATCACTATGATCATTTCGACGTCAAGGCATTCAGCGCCTACCGCAATCTTTCGGTGCCGTTTGTGACCATCAAGGGCAGCGCGCAGGGCGAAGCCGCACGCGCGGCGGGTTTTTCTGATGTGCGCGATGTTGCGGCCTCTACCTCCATCAAGATCGGTAGCGCAACGCTGCATGCCATTGCCGCCAACGCGTTCGCGCCGGATGCTTTCCGCTATGAGCAGGCGTATGTCATTGAAGCCGCCGGGCGAACGCTGCTGTTCTGCCCGCATTTCCTCAAAGATGAACCGTTGGCGCGCGTAAAAGCGCAGTTTCCCGACATTGACCTTGCGCTCCTTGGCATCAACGGGCTGCGAATCAAGCCGCTGATGAACCGCCAGATGAGCATGGACCCTGAAGACGCCGCGCGCGTCTGCTCGCTCCTCGATATCCCCGTCTGCGTTCCCATCCACTATGCCTTCAACGGCGGCTGGTTCTCGTCAACATTCCTGCTGTCCCACAAGGGCACCCCGCAAAAATTCGCCGAAGCCGCCAGATACCAGTCTCCATCGATCAACGTGATAACGCTCAGCCCCGGTCAGCCGCTGATGCTGGAGTGATGGTCCCTCAGGCATTGAGGGGGAAGACGGCCAACCACCAACGGGTCCGGTTAGCCGTCTTCTCCCCGCTTCTCCAGCGGGGAGAAGGTGCCGACAGGCGGATGAGGGGAGCCACGTGCCAAGTTTTATTGTCAAAGCGCGTTAAGATTTTCGTCCATCGACTCGTGAAAATTAGCTTGCAACAAGCCGTTTCAGCTTGTGTGAACAACGACAACTCTGCCGTTCATCACGACTTCGCAACAGTCCGAAACGCTGTCGTCACCACACCGCCATGCAAAAGGTCTGGCCGGGCGATCACCTCGTTGAGGCTCTGCGGCGCGTTGCGGGGATCGATGCCGATATCCAGTAGCAGATGGTCTGGCAGGTCCTTCAGGTCTTTGTAGAGGCGTCCTTTCGTATCTTCTGCCGGAAGCAGGCGCTGCAACAGGGCGTGCGCGCGTTCGACGATTGATGGCGAAATGCGGTTGATGGCAATGGCGGACATGGTAGGTCTCCAATTTTAGAGCGTCGGGCGTTCAAATGGGATCAGCTTGGACGCCGGGTTTCTGTGTCTT
>JANPEK010000159.1:0-16497 GCA_031422915.1 Phyllobacteriaceae bacterium
CAGCCGGTAGACGCCATCGAACCTTGCTCCTGTATCGACAATCTTGATTGTTTTGCCCGAGCGCAGTGACGGCAGGCCGATGGCAGTGCCGCTTGCGGTGATGAGGGAGTTGGCGATTTCCACGAGGCGCTTGATCGCCTCCTTTTCGGCATCTTCCTTGGACAGCGCCTTGCTGGGTTTGATGACTTCTGTGATGCCCTTGCCTGATGCCTCAAGCGCCTTGATCCCGGTCGGACCGAGCGCTTCGGCCAGATAGGGGATATCTGAGAACTTCTTGATGACATCGAGCTTGCGCTTGTCCTTCTTTTCCATCGGATTGGCGCCGCGGACGATGACTTGCGAGACTTGGGCGGACGCCGACATGACCGGGGCGAACGACAGTAGCGTGCGTCCCCATTTGAACTCGGCGACAGGATCTGATTTCTTGGCGGTGAGCTTGGTGAACTGGATCTTGGTCTTCGGCGGTGTTGTAGCAGCTGACCCTTTTGGCGGCTCCGGCGGGTGGACGAAGGTGAAGAACATGCCAAGGTCCTTGGCCCGGCTCGCCAGCGCGTCGTACAGGGTGCCTTCGACGACAACCTTGTTTTTCTTCTCGCCCGGCTCCGTTATTTCGGCCAAATCCGGCTCATAGCCATTGTCGCTGCACAGTTTCTGGATGATGTCCTTGGTGGTGCCGTCGAAGTTTCCCAGCACCTGTTTGCGCTGCAATTCGCGGAAGTCGGCGTCCACCGCGCGGATACGCACTGAGGGCAAACCGCTTGCCGGAAATGATGACGCCATCGAGACGACTTCGCCATTCATGACAGCTTGAATGCCGGGCTTGCCGACATAGCCGAACAACAGCGACACTTTGGTTCCCGGTTCGAAATTCGGCGCGTCCTCGTTGCCTATTTTCTTCGGGTTGCCCTTGGCGTCCCAAGGGCTGGAGTATTTCACGGCCTTGGAAACCGGGTCCCAGTCATGCAGCACAAATTCGAAGAATCCGGGCGCGGCCATGTCATCGGTGAACGTGATTTCCTGCACGTCGCGCATCACGAGCGCGCCAGCAGTTCCGCGCTCGAGGTTGATCTGGAACGCGGGGACGAGAAAATTATAGTCGGTGTAGAAGGTTTCCGCGCCCATCATGTCACCAGCGGCGGCAGTTCAAGCCGCGTTCCGGGCGCGATGTCACGCGCGTTGGCCAGACTGTTGTGTTCTGCGATCACGCGCCATAGACTTGCGTCACCAAATGCATCATGGGCAATCAGCGGCAATGTTTCGCCCTCGCTCACCACATGCAAACGGGTGTGATCGGCAGATTTGTAGCCGATCTCGTTGATCTGCTCTTCGATGGTCGCATGGCGTTTGAGCGACAGGGAGACCGTTGCCCGAAGCGGAGCGCCAGATGAATTAAACAGCGTGTATTTTCTGGTGACAGACAGAACGACGGCTTTGAAGAAATTCTCCGTGGTCTTGGAGTGTCCCATGGCATTGCCGGGGAAACTGTCGCCCCAAATGATTTTCAAGAGCGGCGGCATGTGATGCTCGCCCTTGATGGACACCATCTTGCAAAACTGGTTCACCTCGGCGGCGACATCCTTTTTCGTCACACCCTTGGCAGTGCTGGTGGCATCGAAGAAGAGCTCTAAAGACAGCGTCTCGGCATCGCCGCGCACGAACTGCAGGATTGGCTGCTCAAGACCTGGAATGGCGACTTCGGCGTATTGGGCGGCCTTAGTGAACGACAGGTCGGACGGTGAGTATTCCAGCGAAATCGGCGTTGATCCGTCCGGAGTGCCATCGGGCTTGAGCATCTGGAATGTCAGTTGGACCATGGCTTACAACCTCCTGCCGGAAGGCTGCTGGACAAATGTTGTGTCTGAGGACCGCTGCGCTTCGACCATCTGTTCGCGCTTCAATTCCTCTTTCACCAGCCGCACGATTTCCGCCATGAATTGCGGCGAGCGCAGCACGTCCGGATCGGTTGCCGTGAGCCTTGTTTCCACCGTTCCGATTTTTACATCCACTGCCATGACTATAATCCCACCGCGCCCTTGAGCGCTGCAGCGCCCATGCCCGGGCTGAATGTCAGCTTGAGTTTTTCGTGGGCGATTTCGAGCTTCTCAATCGCCAGCGCGCTCGATGTCGCGTTGAGTGCCGGGCCTGACCATTTGACCGGGATGCCATTCTCGAACGACCAGCATTTAATCGGAACGCGCAATTCATTGGCAAGGTAGATCATGCCATTGCGGCGCTTGCCTTTGCCTTGCAGGAATTCGTCATGCCAAAGATAGAGGTCTTCGGAAAAGCCGATGCCGCGCGACAGCGTGATGTTGGTGTAATTTGCGCGCGTCGGGAAGCGAAACACCCGGTCATTCTGGCCGCCTGCGCGATAGTCCTCAATCTGGATTTCACTCTCCAGCCCTGTGCATTCGGAGAAGCCACCGAGCAGAAAATCCCCGGCGACACTTGCGACCTGCGAAATCGCAGACGCCGACGAGTCGATCAGCGAGATATAGAAGTTGAATGCCGGCAGCGGTCCAAGGAGATCCATTGTTACAGCTCCGTCACTTGCATGGCCTCGAACTCGTGGCCAAGGCGGAAGTAGATGAATTCAAACGGCTGGGTTGGTGCAATGCCTATTTCGACGACCAACTTTCCTTCATCACGAACGGGATCAGGATTGTTTTCCAAGTCGCACTTAGCCGAGTATGCGCCTTCCGGCAGCGTGCCGGCCAGGATGCCTTGCCGGAACAGCCGGTCGAGCAGGATTGAGGCGCTGACCTCGACAGAATGACGCGTGATCAGGTTGTTCGGCTCAAACACCATCCAGCGCAGCGCGCTTTCGAGCGACTTTTCAACAGCGTCGACAATGCGTCGCGTGGTGAGATAGCGCCACTCCGGATCTGAGGACAGCGAGCGCGTACCGAAGATGCGAATGCCACGACCGGGCAGCGCGCGGATTGCGTTGACGCCGATCGGGTTCAAACCCTCCTGCAGACGGTCATCGATGGACAGCGTTACGCCTTCGACATAGCGCAACTGAAGATTTGCACCCGTGCGGTGAATGCCGATTGCCGCCTCCGCTTGCGCAAAGGCGCCTGCAACATGGCCGGACGGTGGCAGCGAGATTGCAGGCAGCAATGCCCCATTGCGGCTGGTGGCGGGGATATTGAGCCACGGCGCAAAGAAGCCGAGGCGCGCGCTGTCGCCGAGGCGTGCGCGCCAGGTGGTCAATTGGTCAATGCGCAGGCTTGGCGAGGGCGGATCGACAAACGCGATCTTGTACGGTCCGACATTGGCCGGATTGGCCATGGCTGTCTGCAACTCAATAATCTCGTCGTTCTGGAAAACTGTTGGCGCGGAGATCGCTGTCATCGACAGTGGGAGCGGAATTGACGGTACATAGGCAAATGGCTGAACCTGAAATTCAAGCGGCTCGAACCCTGTTTTGGAAAGCTTTATGGTCACCAGCGACAGTCCGATATCGCTCACCAGAAAGGCACCGTCCGTGCCGGTTATTGCCGTGCGCCCCGGGCCCTTCACCTCGACACTCACGCCCGGAAGATCAAACTCAATGCCGTCGCTGCCGATGCTCGATACCCACCCACGAAAATATCCGGGCTCTACGGGTGACAAGTTGCAACAATCGGTTCCATCGCCGGGAACGATTTCAAACGGCGGCAATCCGGCCGGTGGCAGAACGATATCCGGCCCGGCAACCATGGCTGCATCAAACAGCCGCCTGACGGGCAGGAACGAGTTCAGCCAGTCCTGTTTCCTGATGCTATCCAAGCCGTCGACGCCGCCGCCCAGATCATAGTCGCCTTCCGGGGGCCAGGTGTCCTTCATTGTCCAGTCAACGGTCGTAAGAAAGACGGATGCTTCTTCTTGAAGGACCTCAGAATCGTCTGCTCCAAGTATGGCGGGCGCAAAATCGACTGTTCTGCAGGTCGCTGTCAGAACCTTGGAGAAGGCGCGGCTGTGGGCAGGATTTGGCGACAGCGCGGCAAAACCCTGCAGCAGTTTTCCCTCGCCACAGATCGCAACATCAAACTCGACGCTGGTCAAACGGATCGGTCTTGAGCGATCAAAGCCGCTCCCGGCAAAGTCATTGCTCCAGACGATCTTTTGCCGTGCAGCGTCAATCTTGAACGGCTTCCGGATCGTTGCAACGCTCTGCCCGTCTGCGCCCGTCTGTGTCAGTTCGAGGATCGAACCGGCTTCAAGACCGGCGAGCGAGTGCACAGACGACACATTGCCCGCATCTGCGCTATCGACCATTGTTTCAGTCCGCACATTTGCAGTGCGTGTCACGCGCAAAGTCAGCCCATTGCCATGCGCTCCAGTATCGGGCGTGCGCATCCCATAATCGCGGATCACTTGTTCAAAGGTTTGCACCCATGACGCGGATTCATCTTGCAAGGAGGTGCTGCGCTTGCGTGGATCTATCATCAGCCAAGGGAACGAAGCTTGCGCACGCCAACTGACCCTGCGTTCCGGTTTGTCCTTCGCATCGTCCAGACGAGACCTGACAGACTCGGCAGCTTTCGCCTGTTGCGACACGATGCGGATCACATAACAGGCCGCGCCGCCGTTTTCGAAGAACCCTTTGACGCTGTGCCATAGGAAACCGTGATTGAGTGGCCCCCCAAACAGCTCTTCAAACTCGCCCAAGGAATGCAGCCTTACAGGGATGCCTGCGGGATCGTTGGTGCCGTCTTCTGCAAACCCCGTGGGTCCTTTGCGCGCATAGCCCAGCAGTGCCGGAATATCGCCCCGCGCCAGAAAGCCGGACGGCCTAACCGGAGTAACAGCCTGGCGATAAAGACCCGGTGTGAATTGCATGGCTACAGCACTCAGCTCGGAAGTTTCAGTTCAAGCGTCTCGATGGCGATTTCGATGGATTCAATCGCCGCCTCGTTGGCCGTGGCATTGAGTGCCGGACCTTCATATTTTGAAATCCAGCCCTCGAAGAACTCCCAGCGCAGCTTGTCGTTGGAATGCTCGTCGCGCAGCACCACCGCGCCGTTCTTGCGTTGTGTGAGCCCATCCAGCGTCGTCTTGCGCCAGTTCCAAAGCTCCAGATTCTGTGTGTAGCCGCGCTTGAGCGTGATATTGCCGACCTTGCGCAGGGCCGGCAGTTTTCGCACGCGCGAGGCGTCGGACCCTTCGCGGTATTCGATGATGTCGCTCTCTGATGAGATGCCGCTGACTTCGGAAAAGCCGGCGACGTCAATCCCGTCAATCTTGAGAACAAAATTGAACTGGGCATAGGGGTCATTGCGTTCTGGCATGGTTTTGCTCCTTCGCCATATTCTTCTGGACACACGTCATCACGACGTTGCTTCACGGGTTTTCTGGCTGATGCGGACGATGACGAATTCGGCGGGTTTGACCGGTGCGACACCGATCTCAACAATGAGACGGCCATTATCGATGTCGGCCTGTTCCATTGTCACCTTGTAGCCGATGTTTACGTAGAAGGCCTCTTCGCGCGTCTGACCCTCAAGCGCACCTGACCTCCAGACAGTGTCAAGGAAACCGGTGATAGACTGCTTGACCTGATCCCACAGCGGCTGGTCATTCGGCTCAAACACCGCCCATTGCAGCCCGGTGTCGAGCGACTGTTCGATGAACAGCAGCAGACGGCGCACGTTTATGTATTTCCACTCGGGATCTGACGTTGCCACCCGCGCGCCGTAAACGCGCAGACCCCGGTTTTCCGAGCGGAAGTCGCGGTGGCAGTTGAGGTTGATAGGGTTGAGAATATCCTGCTCACCCTTGGTCAACGCTGTTTCCAAGGCAAGTATGCCTTGGATAACCTCGTTTGCCGGAGCTTTGTGGACGCCCCTTGTAATGTCCGTGCGAGCGATGACACCGAGCATGTGGCCCGCCGAGCCGATGGCCATCCGGTCGCCCGGATTGCCAAATCGGTTGGCTATGGCGAGACCCGGATAATAGACTGCGACCCTTGTGCTGTCGAAATTCTGCCGGTGCGCACGGGCCTGCGCCAGCGTGCTGCCAAGCGGAACATCGACTGCCGCGAAGCGGTAGCGCATCTTTTCACAGTGATCGACCAACGCCTTCTGCACATCAACGGATGTGCGCCCGGGCACTGAGACAAGGCTGATCGTCGGCTCATTTTCCAGCGCCTGAATTCCGGTGCGCTGTGCCGGATTTTCGTTGGCCACGCCGACATAAGTCTGGTCATTCACACCATCCTTGTCGTCATTCCCGCCCGTCATGAAACGGGAAACACCGGTAACAAACGGCAGGATGGCCGATGGCGGTGCTACGGGAAGTGACAGACGGATCAGCTGCGACGCACCGGACTCCGATGGTGTCTTTGAGGTCCCATCCCAGCTGCCCAGAAGTTTCAGCGCATTACGCGGATGATCCGCAGAAAGCGACAGCCGGTCGAAGAATTCGCTCTCGACCACTTTGCCGCTGAGCTTGTCGACGCGCTCGATGGAAAGTGAGAATTCCTGGCTGGTGACCATGGCGCCGGCAGTTGCAGCAGTTGCTAGCGGCGAGGCAAGCGTGACCTGACCGGTGGCCGTGTTGACGGCAGCAACCGATGCGCTTTGTGTTGTCTCCTTCGCCGGATCACCGATGACAATGACAGAACCGACAAACAGGCCGAATGCGGTTGTCAGGCTTATGGTGGTAACAGCGGCGGCTGCCGGGTCGCTCAAAGTGGTTTTCACCAATGCAGATGGTCCGGCGGTGACCTTAAGCCGGTCGCCCCAGAGACCTGGCCAGCGCGCAGTAACGTTCAGGACCGAAATGCCTGCCGACACCGGCGCACCTGCGGGAAAGCTGTTGGCCATTTTCTTGCCGTCGGCCAGTGTCGCAAGTTTGATGATATCTGTGACCACGACACGTGTGGACGCGCCCGCGCCGTTCTCCAATAGCAGAGCCGTGTTGGCCACGATCCCGGCGTAGGCAGTCAGCGAGAGCTGAACCGGATTGGCTGAGACCGCGGCGGCTGTGGCTATGGTCGTTGTCGTTGCAGAATTGGCGGCTTTCTTGATCTGCGAGCCTTTGCCATGCGCGATCGTGACATTGGCTTTCAACGTGATGATTTTCTTGGTGGCATCGATACTGGCCACTTCGGCAAATTCGCTGTGTGATCCCATGTCAGCGGCGTCATGGATCAGCACGAAATCATTGGCCACAATGTTCGATGCATCTTTCAGTGTGACCACATTGGTGGCAACGGCCAAATCCTTGTCGAGCAATCCCGGCTGCGTCAATGTCAGGACTGTTGCTTTGGACAGAACTGCCGCCGCGCTCTTGGGAATTGCGAGCGACAGGCCGCCGGGAACATAGGCGGTTGTGGCAAAAGGAACCGCCGCCTTAAGAGAGAGCGCTTCATTGCGGTCGCCGTCTGAGACCAAAAGCGTGTTGGCGTAAGCGGCGGTGATGCCGTCGCCGCCACTTAATGAAACTGTGGTGGCATCTTTGTTGACGCCGAATGCCAGCCTTGCCGCACTGGTGACCGCGCTGTCCTTGGCCAGAAGTGACACCGCAGAGTTGGCAAAGGCAGCGCCAACGATGCGGACCACATAGAGCCTGGCACCAAGGTTGGTGAAGAACCCTTCGGCGGCATAGGGAAGGCCGTCCCTGCCCTGATCAAACATCAGCGGATCAAGTGCGCCGCCAAACTTGCGGGCGTAATCGCCAAGGCTGGTGACGAGCGTGGCCACATTGGCCGGGCCGCGTTCCGTCATGCCGACCATACCGGCGGTAGACGTTGAAGCGCCCTGAATGGGCTTGTTGGCGGATGGTATCTCTTCGACATAGACACCAGGTGCAAGATATTCAGCCATGTGAAACCTCCATGCAGGCTCAGCTGCCAAGCGAGAGCGTGATTGTGTTGACGGGGATGTCGTAGTCAGGCCGGAAGACAAAGGTCTCGATCGGGCCTGTGCCTTCCATCTGGATACTGACGGTCTCAGTGACCGGCAGGGCAGTAATTGCAAACCGTCCGTTGGCGGCGCTCAGCACTTGCGGCGCTGCTCCGGCGCGAATTTTCACACCTGCCAATGGAGTGTCCGGATCGTGCTTCTTCAGGACGATGCCGCGAAGGCCGACTGGCGTTGCCGGAAGCGTGAAATCAAATACAAACGGCGCACCCAAAATAACCTTCGCGGCCAGTGTTTGCGATCCGACTTTCACCGGCTTGGAAACGAAGGCGAAATCGGCAGCGGGAATGATTTTGCTTTGAATGAGCGGCGGGCGGCCTGGAATGATGATTTCCAGCTTCAGTGTTACAGGTCCGCCCTTCGACAAATCCGGCATGGCGCGTGACGGATCAAGCTGCAGGGCATAATGGCCGCCGGGCTTTACCAGAATTGTGGCGGGAAGAGTTCCCTGCCCCGTTCCAGTAGAGAAAGACAGGGTTGCGGCAAAGTCGTTGAACACCTTGCCAGTGACTGCCTCATTCACTCTTCCGCGCACCAAAACCTGACGACATGAAAGCGGCGACGACGCGAAGACGGTCATGACGGCCTCCTCATCAGGCCGGTCGCGGGGATGACCTCCGCTGTGCGCACAATCTCGACTGGCGATTGGCCGGAATCTATTGCGATGACTTCAACAAGGAACGAGACCGCCGCGCGATAGGGTGCTGAAAATGCGCTCCACATCTGCGTCAGCTGTTCGAGGGAAAGCATGTCTGGCCGAACGCGAATTTCACGGCTGGCACCGCCGAAACTGTTGCCGACAGGCACGCCTGAAACCGTTGAAAACACCGGATTGTCATGAAAATGCTGCAAAACGCGACCGAGCACCAAATGATTGGTTGGCTCATCATCGCCGAGTGGCGTGAGCAGATAGCGCAATTGCAATGGCAGAGGTGGTTTACGGAACTGGCGGTCACTTACCGGATCCGGCAGAAGCCGCTGGTTGCGAAGAAACTTGTCGATTTCCAAGTGATAAAGGTAAAGGCTTACAACCGTGTCTTCCGGAAATTTCTCTCCAGGAGAAATCAGACTGATCTTGCCCACGCCAGACCCAAGATCAAAATCCACATCCGGGGTATTGCGCAAAGCATTGGCGATCTGCAATTGCAGTTCTATGCTCGTATCATGAATAACTGCGAAAGTTGACATCTGCGCATGACTGCCTTGCTCCCGCAACAATAGTTGTTGCAGGTCCAAAATGCTCAATAATGTGCGCCTTGGCTTAACTTCATCACGAATATAACGGGTTGGCAATCACCCATTTGAGTGAGGGCAGTGCATTTTGATGACATTCAGATCGACCAAAAGTCGATTAACCAGACAAGCGTTTGAATTGACGATGAATACAGCTTTAAGGATGGGCGATCAAAAATTGTTACGTACGGTCAGATTAACCATTTGCGTCGGAGATCTTGCAGACCGGTGGTAAGATTTCCTCCGTTGCAACAGGTTTGGGTGCAAAATCTCTCGCTGGTAAGCGCCGCCAAGTGCTTGTCGAGATGCTCAATATCCACTGTCCAGAAACCCTGTGGCTTCACTGTTTGCGGCGTGAATAAGACAGAAGCCTCGCAAAGAGCGGACAATTCTTTGGCGTAAAGTTTCATCCCAAAATGCAGCATTTTCGCTGGTGGATGCGGGTGGCGAATGAAGGAATGCTAAGCATCACGGATGCCCAGTTTTGTGGTGGGCATTTTCAATAAGTGTTGTGGTGCCCAGGACCGGAATCGAACCAGTGACACGCGGATTTTCAATCCGCTGCTCTACCAACTGAGCTACCTGGGCAACTGTGACGCTGACGTTTGCCGGCGTCTTTCCGGACGATTGGTGTTACCGGAAGCGGGCGGGTTATAGCATGAGTTTCCTGCCTGTCCAGCCGCAATGCCGCAAAAAGAATGGCTGGTTCAACTCGCTGGTAGTTTCCGCTAGTCTGACGTCAGACTGTTGCAGATTCGGCAGTTGGGACCGGGGACTGGGGTATTTGGCAGAGATCAAGAAGGACGAGTCGGCGCGCAGGTCATTCGGTTGGGGCATTATCGGAACAGGCCGCATTGCGTTGGATTTTGCCACAGATTTGGCACAGCTGAGCGATGCGCGTGTCACAGCAGTTTTGTCGCGTGATCAGTCTTCTGCAAACGTTTTTGCGACCAAATCCGGCGCGCAGAAGGTTTACTGCGACGTAGACCAATTCATGGCCGACGAGGACGTTAATATTGTCTATGTTGCCTCGCCGAACTCGATGCATTTTTCGCAGGCGTTGCGGGCCATTCGCGCTGGTAAAGCAGTCCTTATAGAGAAGCCTGTCGCGCTATCAGAGGCCGAAGCTGAGGCGCTGCATCACGAGGCATTGAATAACGATGTCTTTGTAATGGAGGCGATGTGGATCCGTTTTCTGCCAGGGATTTTAGCCATCAAAAGCATGATCGAAGCTGGCTCCATTGGCGTGATCCAGTCTGTTTCTGGAACCCTGTCGTGGAAGAACAACTATGATCCGCAAAGCCGTCTGTTCAACAAGGCGCTTGGCGGCGGCGCTTCACTTGATCTGGGTGTTTATCTGCTGTCGTTGACGCTGCATTTGCTGGGCGAGCCGGAGACAATTTCCGGCAGTTGGCAGGCCGCGCTTGGCGGCGTGGATATGCGTGCATCGTATAGGCTTCAGTACCCTAATGCTGTTGCAAGTCTGGAATGCGGGCTGGACAGAACCCTTGCCAACACATTCGAGATCAAGGGCAGCAAAGGAACATTCCGGATCAGCGATCCGTTTGTTCGTGCTCGGCGCGTTGAGATTGGCACCAGTCGCTTGGCACGATGGGCGATGTCGCTGTCTAAAAATGGCACCGCTGCCAAGGTGCTTGCGCGGCTTCCGTTCCCCGGCCACAAGATTATTCAGTTTCCCTATGAAGGTCATGGCCTTTCATTTCAGGCGCAAGCTGTGATGGATGCGCTGCGGCGAGGCGAGACCGGTCACGCCATCATGCCGATATCAGAGAGCGCGGCAGTTTTGCGCGCGATTTCTCTTGTGATGGCCCAGCCGCCAAGTGCCTGACTTCAGAATTGATTTCTGACTTTATAGGGTTGCGGCAATGATTGACCGTGATGCAGTGCGAGCGCGAGTTCTGTTATGTGCAACGATACGGCTCCGGAGTAGAAGGCGGGCGTTGCGCCGCTGATCATCGCTGCCTGAACGGCAACACCGGCCATGAAGTCAATCTGCGATGGATAGGCCGGGAGGTGTTTCCTCGTTGCGGCCGGGTAGACAAGTTTCCGCCCCGGCACAAGTTTGAACGGCAATGCTTTGCCCAGTTTCGCCTCGGCGCGACGGAGCACTTTTTGCAGCAAGGGTCGCGGTGCCCCTTTCTCCTCCAAATGAACCATCGAGCGATCGTCCCACAAATCACGAACGGTGATCGACCCCTTGTCGCCTAGAATTGTCAGCGACCGGTCACGCGGTGCGGCGAGGCCAGAGGTCAGGCGCGCAACGACGCCGGATTTGAATTGCAGACAACCAACCGAGAAGTCCGCGCCCAGACTATGCCCATGTGCGCCCTCGCCCTTGTCCGGAAATGTCAAAGCGGAAAAGCTCGTGAGAGTCTCTACCGGGCCAAACAGCCCGACCAGCCACGACAACGCATAACCGGCATGCTCAAGCGTGCAGCCGATTTCGAACTCGTGAACACCTGGCCAGACCGCTCCCGAACGGCTCTTCCATGTCTGCCACTTCTCGCGGAACACCGGTCCGTCTTCCATCTCGGCATATACCAGACGTGGCGTGCCGATGGTGCCGGACTTCAACTTTTCCGCCACAAGCCTGTTGGCATCGCTGAGCCCGTTTGCAGGTGCGGAGGCAAGGACGAGACCTTTGCTTTGCGCGAGCGCTACAAGCGCTTCCGCTTCGTCCAAATTCATGGCCAGCGGCTTTTCGGAATAGACGTGCTTGCCTGCCTCAAGTGCTGCGTGGGAGACTTCAAAGTGCGCTTGTGGCGAGGTCAGATTGACGATAATCGAGATGGTGTTGTCGGCAAGCAAGGTCGCAAAGTCAGGGTAAGCGCGCACCTTGTGAAAGGCACAGAACTCCGCCATTCGCCGTGTGTCCGTGTCAAAAACGCCCGCCAAAACAAGCTGCGGGTGACCTGCCATGGTTGTCATGTAATAGTCGGCAACAAAGCCTGTGCCGACAATCGCAATGGTCACCGGGTTCATTGCAGCATGAGCCAATCCGTTGTTGTATTCCGCCGCAGATTAGCAGCCCGGCATGAAAAGTCCGTGAATCCGTTTAGTTTTCTTCCGGTGTAGAAGCCGGGCTTTCGTCTTCATCATCGCGCACGGGAATTGCGTAGGCACCTGAGAGCCAGCGGTTCATGTCCACCTCCTTGCAGCGACGGGAACAAAATGGCCAGAATTCACGCGATGACTCACGTTTGCATTCCGCACACGGCCGGTTTGCACGCAGCGGAATGACTTTGGACTTTTCAGGTTCACTGGTCATGCAAAATCACGGTGCCGCAGCAAGCCATTTGAACCGGACATCAAATCCTTCGCCGGTCAGAAGGCTGACAGTCTCGTAAAGCGGCAAGCCAACGACATTGCTGTAAGAGCCCACCAGCTTGACGACGAACGTGCCTGCAAGCCCCTGAATGCCATAAGCGCCAGCTTTGCCGCGCCATTCTCCTGATGCAAGATAGCTGTCGATTTCATCTTTTGTCAGCCGTTTGAACCGGACTTTTGTTTCCACCAGTTTCTGGCGGAATTTGCCATTCGGCGTGACCAGACAGACGCCGGTATAGACATAGTGCGAGCGTCCGGACAGAAGGCGCAGGCAGTAGTTTGCCTCGTCGATCAGTTCGGCTTTTGGCATAATACGGCGGCCAACGGCAACGACAGTATCAGCTGCGAGAAGATAGCAATCCCGGGCGCTTTCGTCGGATGACAGACCTGACTTTGCTCTCTCGGCCTTCTCATAAGAAAGCCGTTTGGCCAGCGAACGCGGATGTTCGTTACGGCCCGGCGTTTCGTCGATGCCTGCAGGGAAAAGCCGGTCCGGTTCAATGCCCGCTTGAGCAAGCAATTCAACACGGCGCGGAGAACCGGAGGCGAGGATGAGCTTTTGCAAAGCACTCATGAGATGGCCCCGGCGCGCCTGATGCGGTCTATTTGAAGCGATATGTGATGCGACCTTTGGACAGGTCATAGGGTGTCATTTCGACTAGAACCTTGTCGCCGGTCAAAACCCGAATGCGATTCTTGCGCATGCGGCCAGCGGTGTGGGCGATGATTTCATGTTCATTCTCGAGCTTGACGCGAAACATCGCGTTCGGGAGCAGTTCAGTCACCACCCCTGGAAATTCCAACACTTCTTCTTTGGTCATGTAGTCCCTTTGGCTCCAAATCCGGACTGTCCGGGTGGAAATTTTGGCGTTACCTATCCGATAATGTCCTGCTTGTGAATAAGAGTCCGTCTCGAAATACGCTATGCCGGTCTGCAAATGGCGATTTTCTGCGCTTCTGTGCTGACGTACGCATATTTGCCCCGCCCATAAGCGGCAAGCCGCTGGCGGGGACCCCGGCGTACGCTCCGCTCCGATGCTCAAAAATCACCATTTTCGACTCGGCATAACGAATTTCCAGACGGACTCTTGGCCTGTCACGGTCACAGGTCATAATTCATCGTATTGTTTGAAAACCGAGTTTCAATGCGGGTGCGAAGCCGTTGAAAAACGTCGCGGTAGGCGTTGATGATCTGTTCGCGTGTACCGGTCGCGATGGATGGATCGGGCATCGGCCAGTATTCCACCTCTACCGGGTTTGCGCGGGTCAGTTCCAAGGCGCTGTGATGTGCCTCTGGCGACAGGGTGATGACAAGGTCGAAAAAATCATCTTCCAACTCTTCCAGCGCCCGCGGCTCGTGGACTGCGCCTGCCATGCCCGCCTCCTCCAGAATGATTTCAAGGAAGGGATCAGGCTTTCCTTTGCGCGCGCCTGCAGATTGGACATACGTGCTCTTAGGCAGTACGCGTTTGGCGATTTCCTCAGCCATTGGGGAACGGATGGCATTCATGGAGCACATGAAGAGGACTGAGCTCAGCCCCTTTGACACCGCTTTTCCATTGTCATTTGCCGCCAAGATTGACCTACCCTCGCCAATGCAGGACGCAGACCAGCGTGAACAACCGCCGCGCCGTGTCAAAATCAATGGCGATCTTGCCGTCCAGACGGTCTACAAGTGTTTGCGAACCGTCATTGTGAAGGCCGCGCCTTCCCATGTCGATGGCTTCAATCTGGCTTGGCGTCGAGTGCCGGATCGCCTCATAATAGCTTTCGCAAATCATGTAATAGTCTTTGACGATGCGCCGGAATGGCGACAGCGACAGGATGTGCGTTATGACGGGTGTTCCGTCTTCCCGGCTGATCGAGAAGACGAGGCGGGTTTCGACGAGCGACAGTTTGAGCTTGTAGGGACCGCCTGCGGTATCGCCAACAGGCTGAAATTTATTCTCCTCAATCAGATCGTAAATGGCAACTGCACGTTCATGCTCAACATCCGGTGTTGCCCGCCCGATGGTTTCATCGAGCGTGATGTCAACAAGACGGGAATTTGCGGCGTCAATACTCATCCGGCTCCCCGGGGTTGAGACGTATACCAACCGAACGACGGTGCGCGTCCAGACCCTCGACTGAAGCCAGTGTCATGGCTGCCGGCGCCAAAATGCGCAACTGCTCTGCGCCAAGTTTCAGAATTGACGTGCGTTTCACAAACTCCAGCACCGAAAGCCCGCTGGAAAAGCGGGCGGACCGGGCGGTTGGCAGGACGTGGTTGGACCCGCCGACATAATCGCCGATGACTTCCGGCGTGTGTTTGCCAAGAAAAACTGCTCCGGCGTTGCGGATGCCGTCGAACAGGGCCTCCGGATCATCCACTGCAATCTCGAGATGTTCTGCTGCAATGCGATTTGCTAGCGGAACTGCCTCTGCCACAGCATCGACCAGAATGATTGCCCCGAAATCGCGCCAGCTTTGCGCGGCAATTTCACCGCGCGGCAGGAGACGCAGCTGACGTTCAACTGCTTTTTCGACCGCGTGGGCGAAATCCTCATCATCAGTGATCAAGATGGATTGTGCTGCAACATCATGCTCAGCCTGTGCCAACAGGTCAGCAGCGATCCAGTCTGGGTCGTTATCCTTATCAGCGATGACGAGCACTTCGGACGGGCCGGCAATCATGTCTATGCCGACGGTGCCGAACACCTGTCTTTTGGCTGCCGCCACATAGGCATTGCCGGGGCCGACAATCTTTGCGACCGGGTTGATGGTTTGCGTGCCATAGGCCAAAGCTGCCACGGCTTGCGCGCCGCCGATGCGGTAGATTTCGGATACGCCTGCCAGATGCGCAGCGACGAGCACCAGAGGGTTGAGGTTTCCATCCGGTGAAGGAACCACCATGACGATGCGATCTACACCGGCGACCTTGGCGGGAATGGCGTTCATCAAGACCGAGCTTGGATAACTTGCCGTGCCGCCGGGCACATAAAGGCCGACCGATTCAATGGCGGTCCAGCGCGAGCCGAGTTCGACGCCGATGGAGTCTGTATACCGGTCGTCCATTGGCAATTGGCGTTTATGGTGGCTCTCGATACGGTCTCGCGCCAACATGAGCGCTGCGACGACTTTTTGGTCCGCGCCCGCAACAGCGTTGTCAATTTCCTGTGCGCTGACGCGAAGTGTCTCCGGCGCGAGATCAATGCGGTCAAAGCGCTTTGAATAGTCTATCAGCGCCGCATCGCCGTTTGCGCGGACTGCCGCAACAATCTCACGCACGACACGGTCAACATCTTCCGAGATTTCGCGTTTGGTCGTCAGAAAGGCCTTGAAGCTGTCTGCGAAACCGGGATCGGACTGTCTGAGCCACTGTGCCATTCAGCCAACATCCTCAAACGTCATGCTTGGGCTTGGCTTTGGCTGCCCAGGCAGCGCCGAGGTCTGCCAACTGTGCTTCAATGCATTCAACATCGACTCGGATTGTTGCACCGCCTGCGCAGGTGATTTCGACAACGCCTGCCGGTTCATCCGACGCGTTGAACTGAACTGCCAATATCGCCAGCACATCCTCCGGTTTTTTTCGATCAATGCCAGTCGTACGGACGGCCAGAACGCGGTCAAAATGCAGTATGGCACGGCGGCGCTCCGGGATGGCCAGACGTTCATCGCTTTTTTCCCAAGCATAGCGATTGACCGGCAGCACCACTCGTTTGTCGCGCGGTTTATAGGAAATCTCGCCGGTCTTCAGAACAGCATCCTGCATGCAGGCGGAGATGACTGTCAGATCCTCCACGTCGAGCGCCGCAAGTTTCAGCAAATCCATATCAGGCCACCATTCCGGGCTGCGCCCTGTTTCGGGTTCCAATTAGGGTGCAAGATGCCGCAGCGCAACAGAAACCGTCTCTAAGAACCAGTGATGCGCTCAATGTTCGCACCGCAGTTCGACAGTTTCTCTTCCAGATGCTCAAAACCGCGGTCGAGATGATAGATGCGGCTGACATTGGTTTCGCCTTCGGCG
>JANPEK010000160.1:0-20087 GCA_031422915.1 Phyllobacteriaceae bacterium
ATCGGATACAATGACGGCATGATCCTCGCTTGCCGCTTCGGCGACCAGAAGGAAGTTCTTCTGCGCCGCGGCGGCAAGGGCGCACTGACAAGCATGAGTTGGGATTCAGGCGGTTTTCGCCTCGCGTACGGTTCCGAAACGGGAGACTGCGGCGTGATTGATATTGCTGGCTGAAAATTCACTTGCCGAGCCAATGAACTCATGCGCCATTGTCTGGCACTTCCCGCACGTTCACATCGACAAACATGTCCAGAAACACGCCGTCCCCCTGCCGGTAAGTCCCGCTGATCGGCGTTGCCTGCTCCGGCGTCCGCGTCACCGCAATCCGGATCAGCGACTGGCTGGCCTCGATCAGATTGGTCGAGTCAAACTCGACCCAGCCCTCACCGGGCACATAGACATCCGCCCACGCATGCGTCGACCCTCCGCCCTGCAACGTATCGACGCCATCCTCCTGCATATGCAGGTAGCCTGTGACAAACCGCGCGGCAAACCCGAAATGGCGCGCGCACTCCATGAACAGGAATGCAAAGTCCCGACATGTTCCAGTCTGCCGGTTTACGGTAGTCATAGCGCTCTGCGTCCCGCGTTCTTCCCGCCGCGAATAAGTGAAAGACGCATGAATGGTGGCACTCAACGCGCTGAGAAATTGGAAGACTTCACTCGGCCGGTTGAGAAACGTGCCGTTCAGCCAGAGTTCGAGCGCTTCACGCTCTTGCGGAAACCGCATCGGAATATAAGGACCCAGATCAACCAGATTATCAGCGCTGTAGCCCACCGGCATGAGACGCAACGTGCGACCGGCGACAAGGCTTGCAGGTCTTCCGGCATAACGCTTGAGCAGCAGATCACTGCGGATTTCAAGGATGTCAGACGGTTCGGAAAACACCGCATGCGCAACCGAATTTCCAAACACATCAAACTGCCAATGCAACTTCGCGGGGGGTGTTATCGACAGGTGCGCCTCGATAACGCGCAGATCATGCCCATCACGCGGCCTGACCAAAAGCCGGTGTTGCCCAAATTCAACTGGACGATCATACCTGTAACGTGTGACGTGTGAGATTGAGATCAGTGCCGTCATCTGGAACCTTTCAGCGCATTGCGCATTCTAGACAGGTCTTTTGGTCGGCGTTGTGCTGTTACCGGATTTACCTTCTTGGGCATCAGCCCGGAAAGCAAGGCGCATCTCCATGTTGATACGTATCGGATTTGAAATCATTGTGTCATGTCAGGCCCCGGTGCCGATGCTGATGGCACTGTCCACACATTCCGAGTTTCCCGGCCCGATCATTGGCTCTGACAGGGTGAAAACATCCGGTTT
The DNA here is from genome assembly GCA_031422915.1 of Phyllobacteriaceae bacterium. Classification (GTDB taxonomy): domain Bacteria; phylum Pseudomonadota; class Alphaproteobacteria; order Rhizobiales; family Rhizobiaceae; genus JANMEX01. The sequence goes on from JANPEK010000160.1 coordinate 1,325, forward strand.
CGATACGATCACTGAATATCTTGACGGTTTTGGAAACCGCATCTCACGCACGGTCGCCGCGCCCGGCTTCACCACTTATTGGTCCGACTGTGTGGCAACGGTTGACGGCCTGCCCGATCAATTGCCGCTGGAAGCAGCGCAGCACCGCATCGAAGACCTGCCGCATCAGACGCTGAATTTTCTGACCGCGAGCCGCTATTGCGATTCGGACAAGTTGGTCCCTTTCGCATGGCAGCAGTTCGGCAATGTGCCGGAAGGCTGGGAGCGGGTGAAAGCGATCTGCAATTTTGTCCATGGTCATGTGACATTCGGCTACAAATTCGGCCGCCATGACAAGACTGCATCGAACGTTTGGGCTGAAAAAACCGGCGTCTGCCGCGACTTCGCCCATCTGGGCGTCAGCCTCTGCCGCGCGATGAACATCCCGGCCCGCTACGCCAGCGGCTATCTCGGCGACATCGGCGTGCCGGATGCCGGGTTTGATGATTTCTGCGCCTGGTTCGAAGTGTATCTTGGCGGCAAATGGCACACAGTTGATGCCCGCTACAACGTCCCGCGCATCGGCCGCATCCTGATGGTCCGCGGCCTCGATGCCGCTGACGTTGCCATGATCACGTCGTTTGGTGCCTACGATCTGGTGTCGTTCCGCGTCTGGTCAACGGAAATGCCGGAAGCCATCAGCCATGATGAAATCACGACAATGCTGCAAACGCTGCCCGCACCAAGGTTGAAGGGCCCGAATTTCGGCCCGATCAACTGACCGGCTTGCCACTATTTCTTCTTCCGCGCTGGCCCTGCTCGCTCGGCCGACGCCGCCCATAGATTGACGTTGGCTTCGTGCGCATACTTGTCGATTTCGGCAAGTTCCGCCTTGCTGAAATCCTGATTATCGAGCGCCGCCACGCAATCAATGATCTGCTGGCTCTTCGAAGCGCCGATCAGTGCCGAAGTCACACGGCCCCCGCGCAGCACCCAGGCAATTGCCATCTGCGCCAAGGTTTGCCCGCGCTTCTCGGCAATGGCATTCAGCGCACGAAGCCCTTCGATGGTCTTGTCGCTGAGCATGTTCGGATCAAGCGACTTGCCTTGCGCCGCGCGGCTGTCCTGCGGAATCCCTTTGAGATATTTGTTGGTCAACATGCCTTGCGCCAGCGGCGTGAACGCAATGGAGCCCATGCCTTCCTTGTCGAGCGTATCGAGCAGCCCGTCCTCCTCCACCCAGCGGTTGATCATCGAATAGCTTGGCTGATGAATGATGCAGGGCGTGCCAAGATCACGCAAAATCTTGGCCGCCTCCTTTGTGCGCTTGGAATTGTACGATGAAATACCCGCATAAAGCGCCTTGCCTGAGCGCACGGCATGATCAAGCGCACCCATGGTTTCTTCAAGCGGCGTGTCGGGATCGAACCGGTGCGAATAGAAAATATCAACATAGTCGATGCTCATCCGCGTCAGACTCTGATCAAGGCTTGAAAGCAACGACTTGCGACTGCCCCACTCGCCATAAGGCCCGGCCCACATGTAATAGCCGGCCTTGCTCGAAATCACCAATTCATCGCGCAACCCGTGAAAATCGGTCTTCAGAATTTCGCCGAATGCCGTTTCCGCAGAACCCGCTGGCGGGCCGTAATTGTTGGCCAGATCAAAGTGCGTGATGCCAAGATCAAACGCCGTCCGGCAAAGCTCACGCTTCAATTCATGCGGCGTGTCGCCGCCAAAATTATGCCAAAGCCCAAGCGAGATGGCAGGCAGCTTCAGCCCGCTTTTGCCAACGCGGTTGTATTTCATTTTGGAATAACGGTTTTCGGCTGGGAGCCAGGTCATGGGGTCCACTTTCATTTATGTGCGGTCTTCCCTTCTCCCCGCGTCTTGCGGGGAGAAGGTGGCCCAACGGGCCGGATGAGGGGCAGCGCCGAGGGTCGTCAGTGAGCCACCGCTTGAGCAAATCGTCTACCTAAGCAGCGACTTCGCCTCTTCCGGTCCAAGATAGGCAGGCTGGGTGCACGTCGTCTGCAAGGTGATGAATTCGCCAATTTCGCCCGAACGCAGTGCCGAAGTCATCACATCAACGCCATGCAACGTGCGCTCCAGCGAGCAGCGGTAGTCGCGGCCCTCGGCGATACCGATGGCCATGTCGGCGAGGCCTGCCGTGCGGTAGTTGGCCATCTTGCCCTGCTGGTGATCCTGATTGGGAATGCCGAGCACATGATCCCACGCGGGCAATGCTTCGGCTGGGCCGTTGCGTTTCGTGACCAGCACGTCGCCGCCGAAGAAATTCGGGTCCGGCACGTAGATTGAGCCTTCGGAACCGTAAAGCTCCATGTTGCCATGCCGGTGGGCAAACACATCCCACGACGACGTCAGCGTCACAGTCGCACCGGAGTGGAACTCCAGCAGCGCGTGCACAGACGTCGGCGTCAGCACGGGAACAGTTTCGCCGAGACGCGGGCCATTGGCGATGGTGCGCGTCTTCTGCGGCGTTGAGGTAAGAGCGCCGACGCGCTTCACCGGACCGATCAGGTTGATCAAATTGGCAACATAGTAAGGTCCGAGATCAAGCACTGGTCCGCCGCCCGGCGCATAGAAAAACTCCGGGTTCGGATGCCAATGCTCCATGCCAAAGTTCATCACATGCGCTGTGCCGGAGGTGATCGTGCCTATCAGACCATCATCAATCGCCTTGCGGGCCTGCTGATGCGCCCCGCCGAGGAATGTGTCCGGCGCGCAGCCTGCCTTGAGCCCCTTCGCATCGGCAATCCGGCGCAGTTCGAGCCCCTCCTCGATGGTCAGCACCAGAGGCTTTTCCGAGTACGCATGCTTGCCTGATTCCAGGATCGCCTTGGTGATCGGATAATGCGCTGCGGGGATTGTCAGATTGACAACAACGTCAATGTCCTTTGACGCCAACAGATCATCAACGCTCATCGCCTTGAGACCAAACTTTTCAGCCTGTGCATGCGCCGTCGCCATGTTCACGTCGGCGCAGGCGGTCACTTTGAGGCCGCGGAACAATGGCGCGAGGGTGAAATAAGACGTCGAGATGTTGCCGCATCCGATGACGCCAACGCGAAGTTCATTTGCCATGATGTGTTTCCTTAAAGCTTTGATGCTGCTGCGAACGAACGCTCTGCAAAGCGCTTTGCGTCGCTCGGCTTGTCATGTTCAAGCACATAGTGCCGGATACGCGTCTTCTTCAACGCCGCCATGATCGGCTTGTAGTCGACAGTGCCATGGCCGACATCGGCCCAGCCATCCTCGTCCGCATTCTTGCCCTTCGGCGCAATGTCCTTGATGTGTACGGCAGTGATGTTGCCGGCATATTTCTTGATCAGTTTGATCGGATCAGCGCCGCTGCGGATAACCCAGGCAACATCCATCTCCCAATCAAGGAGTGGCGCGCCCTTGAATATCATCTGATGCGGCGTCTTGCCATCCGGCAGCGCAACAAACTCAAAATCATGATTGTGCCAGCCGAATGAATAGCCCTCGCCGCGATAGAAGGTCGCGATCTTGCCAAGTCGCTTCCCAAACGCCTTCCATCCCGCCGAATCCTTCGGCCGACTTTCCGCGGCAATGTGCGGGCAATAAATGTGGCGGATGCCGAGTGTCTTCAGCACCTTCAACGTGCCCTTCTTGTCGCCTTCAAGCTGGTCGATGCCGAAGTGACCTGTCGGCATGGTGAGGCCGTGCTGGTCGAGCAGCGCCTTGAGGCTCGCAGTATCGCTATAAAGACCGCCATAGCCCTCAACTTCCTTGTATCCGGCATCAGCCACAGTTTTGATGGTGTCGGCGAGCGAGGAATTGTTGCGGGCGGAGTAAAGCTGGAATGATAGGCGTTTCGGCATGTGAGTTCTCCCATGGGGTATCAGGGTTCTGAAAATCAGGCTTAAAGCCATTCGTTATAGTCGGAGACGAGCAGATGCAGCGGATGCATATCCTCTTCGATTGTCGCAAAGCGGCCGATTGGCTCGCGGAAAATATTGTCGGTGAGATCATCATTGACGGTCGATACCTCGCCGATCAGCACGTCTTTGCCCTCACCCCAGAACGCGTGCCAGACATTGGTGTGCAGCGTGACGCTCTCGCCCGGATCAAGCTTGAGCAGCCCGCCGGCCTTCATGGTCCGAAGCGTGCCATCGCAGACAACACGCACCTCAGCCTCTTCGTCGATGGACCCGTCAGGTTTGGCCATGAACAATTCCAACACCAGCCTGCCGCCGCCACGGTTGATGATGTCCTCGGATTTGATGTCATGCCGGTGCATCGGCGACAGCTGATCCTTCTTCGAGATCATGATCTTCTCGGCGTAGACCATGCCGCGCCCGCGCGCGAGATCAGCGGCAACGCCGTTGCGCACAGTGAACAGGAACAGGCCGAGCTCGTCATATTTGCCCTGGCCATAGTCGGTGATGTCCCAGCCCATATTGCCGTTCCGTATGCCCGAGCCACCTCTGGTGTTGGCGTGCATCTGTTCTGGCGTCCAGTAGGCGAATGGCGGCATGATGTAGCCGAACGAGCGGATGAAAGCGTCGCCTTGCCTGATAATGTCGTTGACTTCGGATCGTTTCATTGTCTGCCCCGGATGACACCGGACCCCTGTGATTGTGCCTGTGTGGAATAAGTTGCCGAATGAAGATGCCGCACGACCAGCGTTTCAGCCGCGTGATCAAGATCTACATCTGGGTCGGCGATGAACCGGAGAACGCGGGTCTCACCCGCCAGCAGATCAAAGCCGCCACCATCAAACCGGCCAGGCGCACTGGATTCGAGCGACACGAATAATGCCGGACTTTTGGCATCAAGTGTTACAGACAGGACGCCGTCTTCCATTGTCTTTGTGACAGAGATTTCCGGGTCAACCAGCGGTAATCGCTTGTAAGGCGTCAGCGCATGATGAGCCCTTCCCGACGAGCCGTCGGACGCGCTGAACTCGAACACCAGCAGATTATCCTTGCCGACGTCGCGCGCTGAAAGCCATGCAGCGTCAATGGCTTTGTCACTCGGAACAGCGATGCTTGCCCGAGCCAACTCGTGCTCCTCGCCGCCGAGCGAAACAGACTTCATCACGAGATCGATCGTAACAGCGTCGGGCGTGTCATTCACCGCAACCAACCGGATCGCTTCGCCGTCAGGCGATGGAACAGCAAACACCGCGACAGGCTGGAAAAAGCGCTGCACCATATGATGCATCACCTTCCATCCGCCGCCATGATCAAGGCTGGCCCACGACGCCACGGGCCATGTGTCATTCAACTGCCAGTAAAGCGCACCCATATTGTGCGGCTTCAGCGAGCGCCAGAATTCAACCGCGGTCTTGATCGCCAGGCCCTGCTGCACTTGGCTTAGGTAGACAAAATCCGCAAAACCCATCGGGAAGCGGAAATAGCGGAACATTGTCTCCGCAATGCGCGCATTGCCGCCACGATTCTTCTGGTGACTTTCCATCACCGGCGAGGAGATGTTGAGGTCCTCGCCGGAGGCGAACTGCTGCGCGATCTTCATCGACGGAAAGGATTGGAAACCAAACTCGGAACAAAAGCGCGGGCGCACATCGCGGTAATGCTCGAAGTTCTTGCCCTCGTGCCACACGCTCCAGAAATGCATGTCGCCATTGCTGTCGTCATGCCAGGCATCGCCGAACGACAACACACCCGGCGACGGGCTTGACGGCCACCAGTTCGCATTCGGATCGGCATTCTTCATCGCCGTTTCGATGGTGCGGTTCAGCCGGTCATAGGAAACCAGATACCGGTCACGATCCTTGCGCGAGGCTTCAAACCAGTTCAGCGCCCCGATCAGCTCATTATCGCCGCACCACAGCGCAATGCAGGCATGATGGCCAAGACGGCGGACTTGATGATCCACCTCCAGTCTCACCTCTTCGAGGAAGTCCGGCGTCGATGGATAGAGCGAGCAGGAATACATGAAGTCCTGCCAGACCATCAGCCCGAGACGATCGCAAATCTCATAGAAAAAATCCTGCTCATAAAACCCGCCGCCCCAGACGCGGATCATGTTCTGGTGGGAATCGACGGCGGCCTGTAAAAGCTTTTCCGTCAGCGCCGGGGTTACGGCTGATGGCAGGGCATCAGCTGGAATCCAGTTGGAGCCACGGCAATAGATTTCGCGGCCATTGACCTTGAACGCAAACCGGCTGCCGGCTGCATCTTTGTCGGTCATCAGTTCGATTGTTCGCAACCCGACATTTCTGCGCTCAGTCTGGCCATCCACAGCAACCTCAAGCACATAACGATGTTGCGCACCATGGCCGACCGGCCACCACAGCTTGGGCGCATCAATCCGGATTGTCTCGACATGACTGTTGGCACCCGCCGTGACTGAAATACTTCCAGTGACAATCTTGCCGTCGAGTGAAACCGAAACCGCAACCTCGCCATCTTCGCGTGCGTCCATGAGCGCGCTGACGGACACGTCAACAAATCCGTCGCCATGCACCTGGCTGACCTGCACATGCTCGAGCCTCGCGGTCACCGCCCTTTTCAATTCAATCCGCCCGTAAAGCCCCAGCGGCGCAATGGCGATGTTCCAGTCCCAGCCAAAATGGCACTGCGGCTTGCGCAGCATGTTGACATTGGGGATCGGACAATTGTCGGTGCTGTAGGGGATCGGAAACGGCATTGACGCCTGCAGTTCATTCGCCGCTTTCGGGTTCGAATGAAACAGGATTTCAATCCGGTTCGCGCCCGGTTTCAATGCGCTTGACACATCTGGCCGGTAGCGACGGAAGCAGTTCTTGGCTGCGAGCACCAGTTCGCCATTCACCCGCACATCGGCAATCGTGTCGAGATAATCAATGTCCAGATACCACCCGCCTTCCGGAAAGGCCGCAGGCATTTCAAACTCGCGAGAAACAAGCCAATCCTCTTGTGCAACCCACTGCACAGCCTCTTCGTTGCGACCAGCGTATGGGTGGGCAATAACGCCATTGGCGATGAGCGCGCTGTGCACATCGCCCGGCAACGACATCGAAACCTGAAACTTCGCGCCGGAAGTCAACAAAGTCCAGACGCCAGCCAAATCCTGACGACCGTCCAGAAGCGTGGGGTGCATGCTGTTCATATCAAAGCCTGTGGCGGATCGCTCGTGTCTCTCAGAGGCGGTCGCTGTCCGCCTCGTCAAATAGGGAAGCCAAGCCGACACGGAATCGCACCTTGACCTTTTCGCCCGGGTGATAAACGGCGCTGGATTCAACGCGTGCCGTCATGCTCTGACCTTCAAATTTCAGCCATACCAGACTGTCCGAACCCATGGGTTCAATCAGCTCCACATCCGCATCATACTCCGGCGACATTTCAGGGGCCGGCGCGGCGTTCAGCCGGATATGCTCGGGACGGACGCCAAAAATCACACCTTGGCCATCGCTCATCGAGCGTTCAGCCGGATAGCCTGTCAAGGGTACGGTCGTGCTTCCAACCTTGATGGCATGGCCATTGCCAGATCCCGAAATCGTCCCTTTCAGGAAATTCATTGACGGCGAACCGATAAAGCCCGCGACATAGAGATTGACCGGCTTGTTGTAGATGTCCATCGGCTGGTCGAGCTGCTGGATCGTGCCGCCCTTCATCACGGCGATGCGGTCGGCAAGTGTCAGCGCCTCGATCTGGTCGTGTGTGACATAGATCATCGTATTGCCGAGCCGCTGATGCAGGCGCTTGATTTCCACGCGCAGCTCGGCGCGCAGCTTGGCGTCAAGATTGGACAGCGGCTCATCGAACAGGAACACATCCACATCGCGCACCAAGGCGCGGCCAATCGCGACGCGCTGGCGCTGGCCGCCGGAGAGAGCGGTTGGCTTGCGCTGCAGGAACGGCTCCAGCTGCAAAATTTCCGATGCACGCGCCACCCGTTTAGCGATTTCCTCTTTATCCATGCCGGAGACGCGCAGGCCGAACGAGAGGTTCCGCTCCACCGTCATCTGCGGGTAAAGCGCGTAGGACTGAAACACCATGCCGATGCCCCGATCCTTGGGCTCTTCCCAAGTGACATTCTTGCCCTTGATGAAGACCTGACCCGACGAAGGCTCCAAGAGGCCTGCAATGCAGTTGAGCAGCGTGGACTTGCCGCAGCCGGACGGCCCAAGCAGAACGAGGAACTCTCCCTCGGCAATGTCGAGGTCAAGTTCCTGCAGCACTTTTACCGCGCCGTAGCTTTGTGCAAGGCCACGCACCGAGACGCTGGGGGTTGAAGAATGAGCATTCATGAAATCAACCCTTCACAGCGCCGGCGGCGATGCCGCGCACGAAATATTTGCCGGAGAAAAAGTAGATGGCGAGCGGCACAATGCCGGTAAGGATCGTCGCCGCCATGTCGACATTATATTCCTTCACGCCCTGCCCGGTGTTGACGATATTATTGAGCTGCACCGTCATCGGATAATTGGTCGGGCCCGCATAGATGACGCCGAATAGGAAATCGTTCCAGATGCCGGTGACCTGCAGGATGACAGCCACAGTCAGGATCGGAGCGGACATCGGCAGGAAGACCTGGAACAAAATGCGCCAGTAGCCCGCCCCGTCCACGCGCGCCGCCTTGAACAATTCCTGCGGCAGCGAGGCAAAATAGTTGCGGAAAAGCAGCGTCAGCAGCGGCAAGCCAAAGATGGTATGCACCAGCACCACGGCGGGCAGCGTCGAGAAAATGCCAAGCCAACGCGTGATGATGACGATCGGATAGATCATCACGACATAGGGAATGAAGCTCGCCAATAGAAGGATTGTGAAGAAGGCTTCCGAATATTTGAACGGCCAGTTGGCCAGCGAATAGCCGGTGATACAGGCCACGGTGATTGAGACAATGACGGAAGGAATCGTGATCTTCAGCGAGTTGATGAAGCCCGGCTTGATGCCTTCGCAATAGAGTCCCGTGCAAGCCTGGCTCCACGCCTTGATCCAGGGCGCAACCGTCAAATTGCTCGATGGCGTGAACAGATTTCCTTCGCGGATGGCGTCAAGGTCCTTCAGCGAGGTGATAATCATGATGTAGAGCGGGAACAGGAAAAACACGCAGCACACGATCAACACGCCGTAGACGATGAAGCGCGGCAGCGTGATGAACTTTTTCGGCTTCGGGCCCGACGGCCCGGATGACATCGTTGCATCAATGGCCATGTCTATTGCCCCTTCTTGCCAAATTCGAGCCGGATCCACGGGATCAGAATGACGGCCATGGAGAGCAGCATGACGGTTGACGCCGTCAAAGACTGGCCGAGATTGGCGGTGAAGTTTTGATAAATATAGCGCGACGGCACATCGGATGACACGCCGGGGCCGCCGTCGGTTATCGCTATCACAAGATCGAAAATCCGGATTGCACCCGACGCGACGAATACAAAGGTGGTGACCAGCACAGGTTTCATCATCGGCAGAACAATTTGCACATAGGTGCGCCACGTGGGAATGCCGTCAATCTTTGAGGCCTTCCAAATCTCTTCATCAATGCCGCGTAGCCCCGCCAGCATAAGCGCCATCACAAAGCCGGTGCCTTGCCAAAGGCCCGCAATGACGATGGCATACATCACCAGTTTCTGGTCAGCGATCCAGCCAAAAGAGAAGCTATCCCAGCCCCAGGCGCGCACAGCCTTTTGCAAGCCATATTCAGGTGAAAAAATCCAGGCCCAGACATGGCCTGTGACAATGAAAGACAGGGCGAATGGATACAGGAAGATGGTTCGGAACACGCCTTCAGCGCGGATTTTCTGGTCCATCAACACCGCAATTATAAACCCAAAGATCATGACGAAAACAATGGACAGCACCGCGTAGGTGACAACATTCGGATAGGCGCCCGAGCATTGCAGCTTCCAAGACGCCGTGCCGATTTTTGAGAGGGCCGGACAGTCCATCCAACGGCCGGAGTTGAACAGGCGGGTATAGTTGTCAAAGCCGACGAATTTGTTCCACCATTCCGTCGGTGTGAACAGCGGCAGCACGCGCATGGATGTGAAAGAGAACAGGATGACCCACAAGGTGCCACCGACGAAGACAAACAAGGCAATCAAAATCATGGCGAATGAGCCGAACTTTGACTGCTGGTTTTCGTAAGGGGCAAACCACGGAACAAGGCTGAGTGTGCCGACGATCGACAACAGACCCAAGATGGAGGGGAACGATGCGCCAGCGGGAGCAGCTGAATCGTTCAGGTTCAGCACCAGCAAAAACAGTGCAAAAATTACCGCGAGATAGACTGCCTTATAGCTGAGTTTTCGGAACGGAATGTCGAGCAGCGCCAGCGCAATGCCAGCTGGCAGGATAAAAAATGTGGCGCCCGCAACGCCGCTGAAAACAGTCCATGGGGTCCAGCCGAAGCCCACCAGAAAGGCAATGGCCGCCGCGATCGCGAACGTTCTGTCACGTGTCCGTCTGGCATGGTTCGCCGTTTCAAAACTGTCCTGCAGGGCGCGCTTGCCGAAGTGGGCCACTGCATAAACAAGCGCGGTCAGCGCCAGCAGCTTCAGCGTGAAAAAAGCAATATCAAACATGAGCGCGCTGCCGCCAACATGTTTTTTGACTTCAACAAACCACCCAGCGTGCTCAAACAATCCATAGGCGAAAAGGCCAAGTAAGGACGCGAGCGCCGCAGCGCATGAGTAGATGATAACCGCCGGGATGCGATCTCTGGTGAAAACATAGCGCGGATTGATGGAAACAGCGGCCATTACCTGACTTCACTCCCCGGCTGGTCAACAGCGGCAGACGGCGAATCCGGGAGATTTCACTCAACCGTATTCACAACGCGGCGCGCACACGAATTTCAATCACTGAGATGAATGCGCCCCCCACCGCAGGGCGGGGGGCGCGGGAACGATAGATCAAACCAAAGCCTTACTTCGGAGCGTTCTTGATGATTTCAGCGAACTTGGCTTGCGTGTCAGCAGCGGTCAGTGCCGGGTCCGCCATAAATGCCGTGAACAGGTCGTTGATCTGGTTGATCGAGTCACGGTCAATCATCTGCACGTCGTTCGGAAATACGGCGGTTGAACCGTCAAGAATTGCCAAGCCCTTCTTCATGCAGTCGTTAGCGGCACCAAGATCGACGTCAGCGCGCATAGGCAGAGACCCCTTCTTCAGGTTAAAGGCAACCTGCACTTCCTTGGTCACCAAGGTCGCGGCCATTTTCTTTTGAGCAGCCGTTACCGCAGCGTCCTTGTTCTTCGGGAAGTAGAAGACGTCACCGCCAGTATTCAGAACCGGTGTCACACCCAGACCTGGCAGGCAGTCATAGTCCTTGCCGGCAACAAGGTTAGCCACGGCGAATTCGCCGCCAGCCCAGTCACCCATAATATTGGCACCAGCTTTGCCCTGAATCACAAGTGCAACTGCTTCGTTCCACTGCGGAACCATTTTGTCGGCAGGCACGAACCCGCGGACAGCGGCAAGAGCATCAAAAACTTTAGTGAACTCTGGTCCGGATGCGAGCGCGACGTCGCGGTCCTTATAAACCTTCACAAAGTTATCAACGCCTGCAAGGGCGACGAGAACGTCGTTCACGAGGAGGCCCACAGGCCAGCCTTGTGCGAGTGACAAAGGCTGAATGCCCTTGGCTTGCAAAGCAGGCGCAGCGGCTACCATTTCATTCCAGTTCTGCGGAGGCGCAATGCCTGCGTCCTCATAAACCTTGCGGTTGGTCCACATCCACTGTGCAGAATGCAGGTTGACTGGGACGCAATAGACCTTGCCGTCCTTGGTGCAGCTTTCGAGCTGCGAGGCCGGGCGCAGAATCTTGGCCCATTCGCCAGCCGTCGCAACGTCGGTGATGTCTTCCAGAAGGCCTGCGGCGATCAGCTCGTCCGCATCCTTGCCGGGGTTTAGCTGCGTGGCGCCCATCGGGTTGCCGCCGAGAATGCGCGAGATGATAATCGGACGGGCAACGTCGCCCGAACCGGCGATGGCGCCGTCAACCCACTTGTCGCCCGAAGCGTCTACCGCCTTGGCGAATTCGGCGACCGCCGCAGCTTCACCGCCTGAAGTCCACCAATGGGTAACTTCAATATCAGCCGCAAACGTCGGCACCACAGACATGGAAAGTGTTGCCGCAACAGCAGCGAGAATAGACTTATAACGCATTACAGTTCCTCCCTTGGAAAACGTTATCCTCAAGACCGTAAGCGAAAAAAATTGACTCTGCAACGTTTCAGTAAAATTTTTTTCGTGTCTCGAAAAAATGCTGCACTGCGTCATACCCACCGTTGGGTTGGCGACTGTAAGTTTGTCATTGCTGTCATATTGAAGTCAACGCGGGAAATCCGAGCAACTATCTGAAAATATATAATATATTTCCTGAAATGGAGAGCTTTGTGACCAATCGGTTTACCGTTTTGACAGACCTGCAAGTCCAATCATCACGACGCCCCATCTGCCGCAATGCACAAGAGAATTCGCCTCTGTAACGTTACAGTTTTAGTGACTTGTTTGTCTCGCCGGATAGGTTCATATGACAAAATGTGCGACCTGAACGATGGGCGGGAAGCGGGTTTGGCGCATGGAGCTTGGCTTGAGGATGAAACCCGAACTGGATGCAAGTGACGAGCGGCCAACCTTAAAGACCATCGCCTACCTGACCGGGCTTGGGGTGACGACAGTGTCGCGGGCGCTGAAAAACGGCCCTGAAATCGGCGAGGAGACCAAAGAGCGCGTCCGTCAGATTGCCAAACAAGTCGGCTATCGGCCAAACCGCGCTGGTGTACGGTTGCGCACGGGCAAAACCAATGTCATCAGCCTGATTTTGAACACGGAGGAGGGCTCGATGGGCCTCGTCTCCGAAATGGTCTACGGCATTACAGAGGTGTTGGCCGAGACGCCCTATCACCTCGTGATCACACCCTACTCGCTCTCAGATCCGATGGAGCCGGTGCGCTACATCGTTGAGACGCGGTCAGCGGATGGCGTTATTATTTCGCGGACTGAACCGAAAGACCCGCGTGTCAGTTACCTGTTGGATCACAACCTGCCATTTGCCACCCATGGCCGCACCGATATGGGAGTGATCCACCCTTGGCACGATTACGACAATGAATCTTATGCCTACAATGCAGTGAAGTTGCTCGCCGAGCGCGGACGACGCCGCATCGCTCTTAGCGGCCCACCGCCGCATCTTCTCTACGCCCGCCACACCGCACGCGGTTTCGAGCGCGCCATGCGGGACATGAAACTGGATGTATTTCCATTGAGCGCGATGAACCTTGACGCGCCAGCAGAGGCTATTCGAAGAGACGGGCGCGAGATTGGCCTGTCTGCCGACAGGCCAGACGGCATTGTCGTCTCCTCCGCAATGAGCGCTCTTGCCCTTGTCGGCGGGCTTGAAGAAGCAGGCTTGAAAATCGGTCGCGACATCGACATCGTCACCAAGCAAAGCACATCCTTCATTGGCTGGTACAAACCGGAAATCCTGACCATTCGTGAGGATTTCCGCACAGCCGGCCGGGACTTGGCAAAGTCCGTGCTGGCATGGATAGACGGCGCAGACCCGGCCACTTTACAGCATCTTGCTGCCCCCGATGTCAGAGACTGACAAAGTGAGCAGGAGAGTAGCTGATTGCGCGCCTGGAGCGCCGGGTGTTCAAATGGGATCAATTTTCACGCTGGATGTCCGTGTCCTGGCTAGAAGCGTGACGCGACGCGATGCAGGCATCGCTAGCGGTGCGCGACGACGTCCAGGACGCGGAAAGACAAGTGAAAATGATTCCATTTGAACACCCGGCGCTCTAAATAAGGTCGAAGCCTGCCTTTTGTTGACTTGCGCTCGAACACCGGCGCTTGGTAGTTTGCAGACAACCGGCTTGACCGGATCAACAACGAGGGAACCCAATGAGAAACGTGATCAAATTCGCCGCTGCCGCGCTTCTGTTTAGCGCCGCCACTGGCGCATACGCCGCCGACAAAATCAAGATCGGCACTGAAGGCGCCTATCCTCCCTTCAATTCGATGACTGCGGATGGCAAAGTCGTCGGCTTCGATGTGGATATCGCCAACGCGCTTTGCGAGAAGATGAAAGCCGAGTGCGAAATCGTCACGCAGGATTGGGATGGCATCATTCCTGGCCTGATCGCCAAGAAGTACGACGCAATCATCGCCTCAATGTCCATCACTGAGGAACGCAAGACTCAAGTCGACTTCACCAATCCCTATTACAAGTCGGCGCTGACCTTTGTCGGCAAAAAGGGCTCCAGCATAACGGAAGTCACCGCTGAAACGTTGAAGGACAAAACTGTCGGTGCGCAGGCAGGCACAACGCAGGCCGACTTCATCACCGCAGCATTTCCCGACGTTGATCTGAAATCCTACCCCACTCAGGACGAAGTGAACCTCGATCTGGTCAACGGCCGTCTCGACCTTGGCGTCTCGGATCTGTTCCCGATGCTTGACTGGATCGCGCAGGGCAAAGACGGTGCTTGCTGCGAGTTGGTTGGCGCGCCGGTTCTCGATCCGAAATATGCCGGCCAAGGCGCGGGCATTGCCATCCGCCAGGAGGATGACACACTGCGCGAGGCCATCAACAAGGCGCTGGACGAAATCGTCGCTGACGGTACTTACAAGAAGATCAACGACAAATACTTCGCCATCGACATCTACACGATGAAATAGGCTCTGATGGTTGATGCTGGTCCGGGCGCAGCGTACCCGGACAGCGTGCACTTTCAGGCAAAAACATGCGGTGACTTTGGTGACGCAAACCTTCGACGTGGCCATAATCGGCGGCGGCATAGCAGGCTTCTCGCTTGCGCACTTTCTCGCACCGCACCGCAAAGTCCTCATCCTCGAACGCGAAGATGCGTTCGGCTACCATGCTACCGGTCGCTCGGCCGCTGAATTTGCTTTCCGCTTCCATACGCCGCTGGTCGGCAAACTCGCCAAACTGTCATTCCCGTTTCTAAACACACCACCCGCCGGATTTTGCGAAACACCGCTGCTTGTCCCACGCGGAATGCTGTTGATTACATCAGAAGAAAAACGTGCCCGCCTCGACGAAGTCTTCGAACAGGAATCCCGCGGCACTGACCGCCTGACCCGGCTGACCATCGATCAGGTGCTTCAACGCGCGCCGGTTCTCAACCCCGACTTTTTCACCTCCGCTTTTCATGATCCGGACTGTTGGGACATTGAGGTGGAAACCCTGTTCCAATCGTTCCAACGTTCTGCAAAACGCGCGGGCGCAGCAGCACACCGAAGCGCCGGTTTGAAATCGGCCTTCCGCAAGGATGGCGCTTGGCAGTTGGAAACGGATTCCGCTGCCTTCACGGCCAATGCCGTCGTCATCGCCACCGGCGCATGGGCAGATGAAACTGCCGCCATGCTTGGCGCCGACCCGCTGGGCCTGACGCCCTTGAACCGCACGGTAGTCAATGTCGACTTGCCTGCGGGAACAAATTTGAGCGCAATGCCTGAAATCCAGGAAATCGACGAAGATTTCTACATGAAGCCCGATGCCGGCAAGTTGCTCGTGTCCCCTGCTGACGAGAACGTCAGCGAGCCCTGCGATGCACAACCCGACGAGCTTGGTGTTGCCTGGGCCATGCACTGGGTAACAGAAGCAACAATCCTGAAGCCCGGCCACCCAGCACACACGTGGGCAGGCCTGCGCACTTTTGCACCAGATCGTGCGCCGGTTATCGGATGGGACAAGAGCACAGATGGCGTCTTCTGGCTCGCCGGCCAAGGCGGCTTCGGCATACAGACGTCGCCAGCCCTCGGCCGCTACGCCGCAAATCTCTTGCTTGGCCAGCCGCTTGCAGAAGATTTCAAGCGCGCTGGACTTGACAAGACAACCATGGATCCGGCCCGTTTTGGCTGATTGGAGGATTATGACTCTGGACGGAACCACATGCCGCAGAGGGACTTTGTGGCAAGACCCACAGAGCGTTGACGAAAAGTTGGCCTCGCTATTGAATTTCCTCACCTGTCTTGCTGCGCAAGATTGTCCTCTCCCCGGCGGGGAGAGGGGAAAAATCGTGGCGCTCCGCGGCCCTTCGCCTCTCCCCCACGGGGAGAGGACAATCTTGCGCAGCAAGACAGGTGAGGGAGAGTCAAGAGCCCGAGCCAGCACATGGTGCGCGCCGCCTCACATCACAGCCGGCATGCCTGTCATGAGTGTGGAGCGGGAAGTTATCCACACCCGCAAACCTCCCAACCCATTGAAATCCCTGACTCTGCAAAAATATTTGGCCAAATCTATCCACCATCCCGAACAGTACCGCATAATCTCCTCGCGTGTTCCTTCGGGAAGGTCATTCCGGTCCATCCGGTTTGATGCGAAGGAACTGGCTTCGGTGGGGGTGGACTAATGGAACCATCCTCTCCGGCCGACATGGGTTCCCCTAAATTGTGCGGGGGATAGTTGGCTTGCGGAGACGCTTGTCAGCGAAAAGGCCCGGGGTCCAAAAATGACGGCGCCAATGCCGTTGCCCGTCAAGGCCACGGCCTCGGGGGTCCCGGCGCATGCAAATGCAAGGCGCAAGCCTGTCATTTGCCCGGTTCGGTGGATACCGACCTGTCCGGGTGAAGTGCCAGACGTGCGGGGTGTGTGGCTTGTCACATACCTAAATTATCAGAGGCAGGACCACACATCCCGCTTCCCGTTCTTTGACAATGGCCAGACCGGAAACGGGGCGTGGCGATGATGAACACTGTCCTTCTCCCCGCCGCTTGCGGGGAGAAGGTGCCCAACGGGCGGATGAGGGGCAGCGCCGAGGCCAGGAGACTTACCCGTTAGGTTTACCCTTTGGTTTGAATGGCTTGTTCGGCTTTTCGAATGTTTTGCCTGCGGGCCTCTTCGGCTTGTCCCACGTCTTTGCAGCGCCGTCGCGTGGCTTGTCCCAAACCTTGGGCGCGGAACTTGCCGGTTTCGCCCAAGGCTTTACGGGTGTTTCATTGCCCTCCGTGGGCTTGGCATAAGGCGCAGCTCTGCCACCGTCATCTTTGGGACGCGCTGCCTTCTGGTCCTTGGTCCAGCGCTTCTTTTCGGCGAAAGGCTTCTTGTCTGCATAGGGTTTGTTTTCGGCAAAGGGCTTCTTTTCGGCAAACGATTTGGCCTCGCCGTCCTGGCTCTTGCGCGGCGGAAGGATGCTCGGGTCGCCGACGAAGCGGGATACGCGCAAGCCCTTCTCGCTGCCCTTGGCATTCGAGATCGCCTCAAAGAAGGCATCGGCCTTTTCCGGGCGGATTTCAAAGCGGGTTTCATTGTCCAAAAGCCGGATAAAGCCGATGTCGCGCTTGGTGAGGTGTCCGGCCTTGCAGAGCGTTGGCAACAGCCAGCGCGGCTCGACATTGTGCTTGCGGCCCTGCGGGATGCGGAACCAGACGCCGTTGTCAAAGCGGTCCGCTTCCTTCTCGCCCGATGGCATGGCAACTTCAGGAATGCCGGTGTCTGACAGCTCTTCGGCAGTCGGGCGCGAGGCCTGCACCATGCGGATGTAGGCGAGTGCGACGGCGTCAGCTGAATGGCGCTTGAGAAGTTCCGTGACCGTCTCGGCCTCTTCCGGCGAGCGCTCCAGATCTGCTCCAATACCGCTCAAAAGCCGCTCTCGGTCGCGCTCGTAAATGTCCATCTGGCTTGGCGCGCGAACCTGCGTTGCTTGGACTTTGGCCAGCGAAAGCAAGCGCTCGGCTGAGCGGCGGCGGTGCATCGGCGCGACGAGGATGCAGATACCCTTGCGCCCTGCCCGCCCGGTGCGGCCTGAGCGATGCAGCAGCGTGTCCGGATTGGTTGGCAGATCGGCGTGAATGACGAGATCAAGGTTGGGCAAATCAATGCCGCGCGCGGCGACGTCGGTGGCGACGCAGACGCGGGCGCGGCCGTCGCGCATCGACTGCAGCGCATTGGTGCGCTCGGCTTGTGACAACTCGCCGGACAGGGACACAACGCCGAAACCGCGATTGCCCAAACGACTGGCCAGATGCTTGACCGCTTCACGCGTAGAGCAGAACACCATCGTGCTTGGCGCATCGAAATACAAAAGCGCATTGATGATCGCATTTTCGCGCTCATGCGGAGCGACGGGCATCAAGCGATATTCGATGTCGGCATGCTGCTTTTTCTCGCCGGCGGTGGCGATGCGCATGGCATCGCGCTGGTATTTGGCCGCCATCTTGCCGATCTGCGCCGGGACTGTTGCTGAAAACATCAGCGTGCGGCGCTCTTTTGGCGAAGCGTCGAGGATGAACTCGAGATCTTCGCGGAAGCCGAGATCAAGCATCTCGTCTGCTTCGTCGAGCACAACGGCCTTGATCGCTTCAAGATCAAGGGAGCCGCGGGTGATGTGATCGCGCAGGCGGCCCGGTGTGCCCACAACAATGTGCGCGCCCTGCTGCAACGCGCGAACTTCCTTGCGCATTTCCATGCCGCCGACGCATGTTGCCATCTTGGCCCCGGCCCCGGCGTAAAGCCATGAAAGTTCGCGGCTGACTTGCAAGGCAAGCTCACGTGTTGGCGCGACAATCAGCGCCAAGGGCTGCACGGTCATGCCGAGCTTTTCGTTCTTGCCCATCAGGCTGTTGGCAATCGCCATGCCAAAAGCGACCGTCTTGCCAGACCCCGTTTGCGCGGAGACCAGAAGGTCGGCATCGGCAACGCCATCCTCCAGCATGGCGCTCTGCACCGGCGTGAGTTCCGCGTAACCGCGTTCTTCCAGCGCGACTTTCAGCGCCGGAGCAATATTTTGGGGCAGTGCCATACAGAAACTTTCTTTTGGTTAGCCGAGCCCGGCTGGTGCGGACGACGGGAATCGAACCCGTACGATCAAGGATCGAGG
>JANPEK010000161.1:0-8334 GCA_031422915.1 Phyllobacteriaceae bacterium
GTGACCTTTTCATCGCCCTCGCGGCCATTGAAATTCAGGTCATAAACATTGTCGACACCCTGCACATACATGGCAAGCCGCTCCAGCCCGTAAGTCAATTCACCGGCGACGGGTGAACATTCAATGCCGCAGACCTGCTGAAAGTAAGTAAACTGCGAGACCTCCATCCCGTCGCACCAGCATTCCCAGCCAAGCCCCCAGGCGCCCAGCGTCGGGCTTTCCCAGTCATCCTCGACGAAGCGGATATCATGCAGCAGCGGATCGATGCCGATGGCCGCCAGCGAGCCAAGATAGAGCTCCTGCAAGTTCGAGGGGTTTGGCTTCAGGATCACCTGATATTGGTAGTAATGCTGCAAGCGGTTCGGGTTCTCGCCATAGCGCCCGTCCTTCGGCCGCCGCGACGGCTGCACATAGGCGGCCTTCCAGGGCTTCGGACCAAGCGCCCGCAGCGTCGTCGCCGGATGAAACGTCCCCGCGCCCACTTCCATGTCGTAAGGCTGCAGCACAACACAGCCCTTGTCCGCCCAATAGGCGTGCAGCGTCAGGATCAGCCCCTGGAACGAGCGGGTCGGGTGCATATGGGCAAGTGTATCAGTCACGGAAGGCTCCGGCGCATGAGTGTTGGCGACTGTCTATTGTCGGCGCGCGCAAGGGTCAAGGCGGCTCACCAGATCGTCTTGCAGCCGAAGAGCCTGAAGGCTGGGTCAACGGTCACAACAGCGAGGTCCTCAACAAGGCTTTGCGCTGCAATCAGGCGGTCGAACGGGTCGCGGTGGTCAGTTGTCAAATTTGCTGCGACAAGCGCGTGCGGTACAGTTATTGATAACGTTACAAATTTCTGTACCGCGCATATCCCTTCAAACTCGACACCAATTTTCTCGAATCCGAGAAGTTTTGCTCGCACAGCTTTTGCTGCAAGTTCATAGGCGCTCGCAGCGCTCACGTAAATTTCACCGTTTTCAATGATATCCCTTGCTGTGCTGGAAAGGCGGTCGCTGGACGAAATCCACCAGATGTATGTGTGCGAATCGAGCAGCGCTTTCACTCGCCGCCTTCCCAAAGCTTCAATTCATCCTCATCAAGCGGCTTGAAGAAGAAGTCATCAGGTATTGACGCCAGCTCAGGATGTGACCCGCCAACGCGCTTTACCTTCGGCTTAACCTCGCTCGCCACCAGCCTCGCCACAGGCTTGTCGCGGCGCATGATGGTGATTTCCTCACCCGCTTCAACACGGGCGATGAGCTTGGAAAGGTCGGTCTTGGCTTTGTGAATCGTGACGCTTGTCATCGATATGGCTCCGACTGTGAATGACATCTTAGCTAACTTAGCTAAGATGTCAACGCTCAGCCCTTCTTGTCGCTGATCGCCTCGGCCACAACAGGCTCAGTAGCCGCCAATTTGGCCTTGATCTTGCCGTTGTCTACATCCTCAGACTTGGCATCAAGCGAATGCTGCCACTGGAAGCGCGCCTCAATCTTGCGGCCTACCCGCCAATAGGCATCGCCGAGATGATCATTGATGGTTGCATCTTCCGGGCGCAGGCTGATGGCTCTTTCCAGTTCCGCCGCCGCCTCGTCAAACCGTCCCAGCCGGTAGTAGGCCCAGCCGAGCGAATCAACGATGTAGCCGTCATCAGGCCGCAGCTCGACCGCCTTGCGGATCATGCCCAGCGCCTCGTCGAGGTTCATGTTCATGTCGACCCACGAATAACCGAGATAGTTCAACACCTGAGGCTGATCCGGATAGAGCTTAAGTGCAGTCTTGAAGCTTTCCTCGGCAACCGGCCACGTCTTGGTCCGCTCATGCGCTATGCCGCGCTGGTAAAAAAGGTTCCAGTCATTGCGGTCAGGCGTGCCGATTGCAGTAACCGCCTTGTCATAGACATCAGCCGCAGATTTGAAATCCTTCTTGCCCGCATGCACCCCGCCAAGCGCCAGATAGGCACGGGTGTCGTCAGGCTTGGCGGCAATCAACGCTGTCAGCTTTTCAACAGCCTCTGCAGTCTTGTCCATGTCTGCAAGGTTAAGTCCGGTCTGCAGCTCCGCCCCACGGCGGAATGGCGACGTTGCAGAAACCTTGTCATAATACCCGATCGCATCCGCCTGACGGTCCTGCTGCTCGGCAATCGCCGCCAGCTGGATTAGTGTCACATCGCTTTCCGGCTTGGCTGCCAGCGCAAGCTGCAAATACATCAGCGCGAAGCCCTCAGACCCGTCACGGCGTACCGCCGAGCCCAGATCAAACAGCACCTCCGCCGCCCCGTCCTTCGCCGACGCAATCAACGGCTGCACAGTCGTGCCATCTTCCAGCGCCTTCTTCAGCGCCAGCAGCGGCGGACGTTCCGGCGCAATTTCCAGCCCACGGTCAATGACGCCAAGCGCTTCCTTGGTCTTGCCGTCTCGGGCAAAAAACAGCGCATAAGACTCAATGAGCCGCAGCCAACTGTCCGGCGCAGAAGCACTGTCTGTGTTGCTGGCCGCAGCTTCGTAGGCCTCCTGCGCGGCAACCTTGTCGCCAGATGCATCGAGGATCAGTGCCTTGTGGATGGATATGAAAAGATCATACCATTCCGGACCTTTGAGCTTGGCAACAAAATCAGCCCCGCCCTTGCCATCGCCAGCCCCAAGCTTCACCCAACCCGTCATCAAGCCGGTAATCAGCCGGTCAAGATCGCTTTGCAGCGCCAGTTTCAAAAGCGTCTCCGCCTTGTCCCAATCCTGCTTGTCGATGGCCTCAATCGCCAGCGCAACGCGCGACACGCGCTCAATTTCAGCCGACGCCTTCAGCTTCTCGGCATAAGGCAAGGCCTCTGCAAATTGGCCATCCGTGAGCAGTGCAACGAGCAGACTCTGCTCAAATTGCTTGTTGCCGGGATGAAACGCCAGTGCCTGCTTGTAATAGGCAATCATCGCCTTGAAATCATTGTCCCCTTCCGCAACCTGCGCCGAAAGGATCGCGCCCGTCAGCGTGCGGGAACCGACAATCTCATTGGCAGTCGGATCAGCAGCGGCAAATGCCCCCGTCGCCGTCACACCCGCAACCATCATTGCCAGCCATAGTTTGAATGTCTTGCCTGTCATCTTGAAGTCCCGTTGCGCCCAAATGGCTGAACAATCCATACATGGGCTAGAATGGCCAAATCACTAGGTTGAACATGGCTTTTTTACGAGGCGGGAGCAAGGCATGCGCCAAGCACGCCAACCCAAGTGTCATTCCTCGTTCTTTGCCTCGTCCGCAAAATGCTTGGCAAGAAGCCCCGCGTGGAACTGCGCAAGCTCATAACAGAAGGTGACCTCACGTTTCCCGGCATCCCAGAACGCATTCGGCACGCCGCAACTTGCCGCCCGCAAGGTGATACCGGGTTCAAGCTTGTAGCGCTTGCCAATGCTCTCCTGCACGATGCCAAGCAAATCGGCGGCCTTGACCAGTTCCGCGTATGGAGCAACTTCGCCCGTCGCCTCATCATAGATGATTACAAAACTGGACTCGCTGCCATCCGTTATCAAAGCGTCTTCCAATGACACAGTCCAGCTGTCGAGCGCATTTTGATAATCATTTGCACAACGCTCACGCCGGTCCTGCGGCAATTCAACCTCGTCGGCAAAGTCCTTGAACCGCTCGGCATCCTGCCCGACCATCATGCAAACCATCGAATAGGCGCGCTGCTGGTCAAGACTGTGCTCGTCCCAGAAAGCATAGTCCACCCCGGCCGCCTGTGAAGCCTCGTCAGACAGAAACCATCCATCTGCCGAATCAGTCAGCGCCTTGTCGAGCGTCTCGTCTACCGGTTCCAGCAGCGTGATCGCAGACAGCGTGTCGACCGCGTCCTCTTCCTTGCCAAGCACCGGCAGACCAAGCTCCGAAATCAGCATGTGGCCTGCTTCATGAAACAGAACGAAGATGGCGTTGCCGACCATGAACTCGACCGCCTCACCCTGCTGCTCTTCAGTCAGTCCGTCAAACTCCTTCGGCAGACCGGATTCTGCTTTGGCAACGCCAAGGGCAGAGATCAAAACAGACACCGAAAGCACCAGATTGCGCAAAAAACCCATCGAAAATCCCCCCGGATCAAGTCAAATTGTCACTCAGCCCAATTCAATTCCGTTGGCAAGCAACTCCACGCAGTGGCCCGACAGCGACTACTTTTCAAACGTGACGTTCGGGTTCTGACAAATGTCCAAATCAGTCAGTTCATGCTCAGCGCCGTCTTCATCGACCGCTTTGAGATCATAAACGCACTGGTCACTGCCATCCGTAATCGTCACAGTACCGGATCCGCCGCCTTCAAGCACATCCTGCCCGAGAATATCGACGCCCCAGTCGTCCGTGTTGGCCGGAGAGGCATAAAACTCGTCAATCTGATAGTCGCTCTTGTTCTCAAGCGTGAATTTGACGTCCTCGGCTAGCGCAAATCCGGTGAAAGCGGCAACAAGCAAGGCAGCGGCGGGAAGGGTGAACTTCATGGCATGATCCTGTAATCAAAGCCGCATCAGCGCGGCCAGCAAAGCGTCATTACCACGATCGCGCGTGCTGTGAACAAACCGGCGCGGGAAAAGTTGGCAGTGCGAACAGATGTTGCGCGCTTCTCAGTCGTAGACATCGCGGCGGTGGCCAATTTTGATGACAAGGATTTCCATTTTGCTGTCAACAAACCTGACGATTACGCGAAAATCACCAACACGAAAACGCCAAAGCTCTTCCGTTTGCGCGGTCATGCGCCTCGCCAAAACCCTTGGCGATTCGTGCATTGCAGCGCGCTTGTTAAGAAAATCGGCAATCCGGCGCTGATCTGAAAGCGCAAGCCTCTTCAAGTCGCGTCGCGAGTCCCTTGTGAACTCGACCGTCCAGTTCATTCAGCAGGAGTCTTGCGCGCCACCGCTGCTTCCTGCGCTTCAATGTCAGCCAAAACTTCAGAAAGCGGGATACGGAACCCGTCATCGTTGGCAAGACGCTCAAGAGCAACCTGAGCATCTTCCATATCTTCAATCTGCTCCCGAAAGACCCGCAGCGCAAAATCAACCTTGGTCTGCCCGGCCCGCTTGGCGAGCACTTCAAGCCGGTCTTCAATATCCTTTGGAAGTCGCAGAGCAAGCATTGCCGGAAGGCCCCTTAAATTGTGCAGTGAGACAATACATCAAATTCCCGCTGAATTGCCAAACGATTTTCAACCGCCGCGAAGACAGGCCGATATCACGCCAATACCATCGGAAAAGCAATTGCAGACGTCACTACCGCGTCAGCCTCTTGTAACTCATCCGGTGCGGGTTCGTCGCGTCGGCTCCTAGCCGTCTGATCTTGTCCTGCTCATAGTCCTCGAAATTCCCCTCAAACCATTCAACATGCCCGTCGCCCTCAAACGCCAGCATATGCGTTGCGAGCCTGTCGAGGAACATGCGGTCATGGGAGATGATGACGGCGCAACCGGCGTAATTTTCCAGCGCGTCTTCGAGCGCGTTCAGTGTTTCAGTGTCCAGATCATTAGTCGGTTCGTCCAGCAGAAGAACGTTGCCGCCGGTTTTCATCATCTTGGCCAAATGCACCCGGTTGCGCTGGCCGCCGGACAGGTTGCCGACCTTCTGCTGCTGGTCACCGCCGCGGAAGTTGAACGTTGAGCAATAAGCGCGCGAGTTGATTTCAAACTTGCCAAGCTTAATGATGTCATTGCCACCGGAGATTTCCTCCCAGACATTGTTCTTGGCCACAAGATGGTCGCGGCTCTGGTCAACGTAGCCCAGATGCACCGTATCGCCGAGCTTGATCGAGCCTGAATCCGGCTTTTCCTGACCAGTGATCATCTTGAACAGCGTCGTCTTGCCAGCGCCGTTCGGACCAATCACACCGACTATGCCGCCGGCCGGCAGCTTGAACGAAAGATTGTCAATCAGCACCCGGTCGCCGAATGACTTGGTCAGGCCATCAGCTTCAATCACCAGATTGCCAAGCCGCTCGCCGGACGGAATGACGATCTGCGTGTCAGTCGGGCGGCGCTTGTCTGCCGCTTCCACCAACTCATCAAACGCCTTGATGCGTGCCTTGGATTTGGTCTGGCGGGCCTTGGGCGATGATGCCATCCACTCGCGCTCGCGGTCGATTGCCTTCTGGCGCGCATCATCCTCGCGCCCTTCCTGGCGCATGCGCTTGGATTTGGCATCGAGATAGGCAGTGTAATTGCCCTCATAAGGGATGCCGCGCCCGCGATCCATTTCGAGAATCCACCCCGTTACATTGTCAAGGAAGTAGCGGTCATGGGTGACAATCAGCACAGAGCCGGTATAGGCACGCAAATGCTTTTCAAGCCAAGCGACCGTTTCAGCGTCCAAATGGTTGGTCGGCTCGTCAAGCAGCAAAAGATCCGGCTTTGCCAAAAGCAGCTTGCACAGTGCAATCCGGCGCTTTTCACCACCCGATAGATTGGTCACCGGCGATTCCGGTGCCGGGCAGCCTAAAGCATCCATCGCCATCTCGACCTGCTGATCCAAATCCCACAGATTTTCAGCGTCAATAATGTCCTGAAGCTTGGACGCCTTGTCGGCGTTTTCTTCATTATAATCCATCATCAAATCATTGTACTGTGTGAGAATGGCAGTCTTGGACGCCACACCCTCCATCACATTTTCATGCGCAGTCTTGTTCGGGTCAAGCTGCGGCTCTTGCGGCAAATATCCGACAGTGGCGCCCTGCGCCAACCAGGCCTCGCCGGAATAATCCTTGTCCATCCCTGCCATGATCCGCAAAATGGTCGACTTGCCCGAACCATTCGGCCCCAGAATGCCGATCTTGGCATCCGGATAGAACGACAGGTTCAGGTTCTCGATGACCTTCTTGCCATTGTAAGCCTTGGTCAAATCGGACATGTGATAAATGAATTGGCGAGCCATGGCGCGCGTATCTCCGGAAATGGCGGGAAAAGTTGGCGCTCATGTAGGCGAAAGTGGGCTGCGGGGCAACAGTGCTGCGCCCCGAAGCCGGATTTGGTGCAGGAAAACTCAGCCGTGGTTCGGTGCGTCGTCCGCGCCATGGCCGCCGCGCACATGTCCTGCACCATCGTCAGCGCCACGACCGCGCCGTGCGACCTGCTGGCTGTCGTCACCCTTGATCGAGGTGTGGTTGGGGCCGTCGTCCTTGCCACGGCCCCGACGATCATGACCTGCGCCATCATCAGCGCCACGTCCGCGCCGCGACAACTGCATGTCGCCATCCTGCGAACGTTCGAATGCGGGAGTGCTGGTAGTTTCTGCCGGCGCGACACTGGCAAAGGCAGGAGCCGAGAAAAGCGCTGCGGTGAGGAATGTGGTCTTTAATATCATTGTGCGGGTCATGTCGTCCTCCGATTGTTTCAAAGCTTGGGTGGGCAAGTCTTGCTTGCAATTGAAGGTTGGCATGACAGCCCTGATGGACGCCTGACGGCCTTGTCAGGCGGCGGTCAGGCAGATCACGGGATTGTGAGATGCAGCAGGGAGTCATCGCGCCATGAACTGGCGGCTTAAAATATTGAATTTTAATGATAATCCAGATCCGCTGGCCGTGCGCGCCACTGGGCGGCTGACACGGAGTCGGACAATTGACCATCGTTCACCAATTGGCGACGGACTGTCATTGCAAGTTGCGGCGGCTCACAAAATTAATGAGCCGGACGCAGGTTTTCCTGCTGCCCGGCTCGCCCCTCTGGACACCGAATGCTTGACTGGGAGGTTCGTCACATCCGGCAACAGAACTGGTGTTGTGACCGTCACGCTAGCAATTTCGTATTGCGATGCAATAAGTATTTTAACTTTCTTTATAGTTTTCAATGAGTTGACTGTTTGTTGTGCGCTTGCCCAAGTTTTCAGCCCTGGCTAAAGCCTGAATTTTCGGCAGTTGACGAAATGATCGGCGAAACCGCATGGTGCGGACATGGAGTATGTGATGTTTTCCAAACAGTTCAGCCTTGCAGCAAAATCCGGTGCGTCGCTTAATGTGTTGCACGAACCGGCAAACGGCACGCCGCGCGGCATTGTGACAATCAATCACGGCATTGCAGAGCACGCCGTGCGCTACGCCCGGTTTGCCAAGGCGCTTTCAGAAGCCGGGTTCCACGTCTACGCCCACGACCACCGCGGCCATGGCGGAACGACCGCACCGGGCGTGTCGCTCGGCACGTTTGCAATGCAGGACGGCTGGCAGCGCGTTCTCGATGACACTTTGGGTGTGCGCGAGCAGGCGCGCTCAAACCATCCCGGCCTGCCGCTTATCCTGTTCGGCCACTCGATGGGCGGGCTGGTGTCGCTGAACAGTGCACTGCGAGATCCAGAGGGGCTTGAAGGGCTCGCAGTGTGGAACGCCAATTTCTCGGCG
>JANPEK010000162.1:0-14051 GCA_031422915.1 Phyllobacteriaceae bacterium
ACAAGAAAAATTGATGACCCTAATGACAATGAGCACACCGAAAGCTGCATGACAGAGGAAGCCATTTGATGCCCACGACCAGCACCGATAAGTCCTTCGATGCCTTCGGCTTCATCGCCCGCTTTGCCCCACTGATTTTCCTGCTCATCCTGATGGCGGTCTTTGCTATTCTGGAGCCGCGCTTCTTGTCGTCGATCAATCTGTTCAACGTCATGCGGCAAGTCTCGATTACGGGCCTCCTTGCCATCGGCATGACCTTTGTGATTTTGACAGCAGGTATTGATCTCTCCATCGGCTCACTGCTCGCCTTCGCGGGGTTGGTCGCTGCCGCCGTCGCCAAGGGCGGCATGCAGGACCGTTTCACCGTCGGTGACGACGCCATAGGCTATGGCTGGCAACTGGCTGCCCTCGCTGCTATAGCTGTGGGTCTGATCGGTGGCTACATTCAGGGCTTTGCGATCACGCGGCTGAAAGTCCCGCCCTTCGTGGTCACACTCGGCGGGATGTCGGTATTCCGTGGCGCTGCCTTGTTGTTTGCAGCGGGCGGGCCTATCAGCGGTTTCGACAAAGCCTTCAGTTGGTGGGGCCAGGGCAAGATCGGCCCGGTTCCCGTACCTGTCCTGATCTTCCTGTTCTGCGCAATTATCGCGCATATCGTACTCAGGTACATGCGCTTTGGCCGGCGCGTTTATGCCGTTGGCGGCAACCCGGAAGCTGCCAGATTGTCAGGCCTCAACGTCGATGGCATCGTCTGCTCTGTTTATGTCATCATGGGCTTCTTCGCAGGCCTTGGTGCCTTCGTGTTGGCTGCCCGCCTCAACTCTGCCGAAGCTGTCGCCGGCACCGGCTACGAACTAACGGTGATCGCATCCGTTGTTATCGGCGGAACCAGCCTCTTCGGCGGCGTCGGCACTATTTTCGGCACCGTCATCGGCACCATATTGATCGGCGTTTTGCTCAACGGCCTTGTCCTCATGAACGTCTCAAGCTACGTACAACAAATTATAATTGGCGTAATTATAGTGCTTGCCGTAGCCTTCGACACCTTTGCAAAATCACGACAACGGAAGGCTTAGGCTTCATATCTGTAAACGGGATGCATTGACTGCTCTTCGCTTGTCAATCAGTAGGTCTAGGGTTTGTCCCTCTGCACGCTCACCAATAAAATCAAAGATTTAGCTAACATTCGGTCGTTGTGAAAAACATTGTGGCAACCACCGGGTTACCACGTGAAAGAATCTCGTGTCTCGTGTCTGGTGACAGTGTTGGCAGTTACGTATTGCAATCGGCCTGGAAAAAGTGTGGCAGAAGGCCGGTATTGCTGCTTGGATGACACATATCAATTATCTGACGGATTTGCGGGTCTTCCAGCCATTTGCTCTCCTTTCAGGAATGACCGAGATGGGGCCAAAGCCGACAGTCCGCTGGTTGGCTATGTGAAGTAGACAGCTGACGATCAACCAATAAAGAGGCTGACACTCCGCTAATTCAAGCCGCCAGTTGCGCCAAATCTGCTGACGACGGACACATGGAGCAGTAGGGTTCATGTCACGCTCCATATGCAAGGGCGCGCTCAACTGGGCGCAGATATTGAATGGGTTGACGACGAAAACTATTCCGTTTCAGATTCAATTATCCGGCAATTCAAATGTGCCTGCGAAGGTATATGGCCAGGAAGGAACGTCTGCGGGCTTCTTTATTCAAAGTTCAACCGAATACGGCCTCACCGGGCTCATCAACCTCTTCGGCATTGAATCCCTCGAACTGACATCAGCAATGGCGATCGCAAATCATGTCTTGGGTTTGACAGAAGATGCAGCCCGTTAAGACTTTTTCTGACCTTTCAGCAGCAGCATTTTTCAAATGCCAAAAAAAGTAAAACGTCCGCGTAGGACAGGCAATGCTGTGTCCCACTTGCTCCGCCCAATTGGCAAGTGATTCAATATTACTGAAAACCCATTGGCAGCGTTCTAATATCCAAGGCAGATTCAGGAGTCTGGTAAATTCCCTCGCCCGGCTACACAAAACAGAAGAGCACATTGGGGCTCAGGTCAGCGGCGATCTGACGGTCGAAACAGGAAGGCCGCTGTCAACCAAAGCGAGACAGGACTGAAATGCACAAATTTCAATGCAACATCCGACAGATTATTACTTTTCTGTTTCAACCAGAAAATTTGGCAACTCGCTTGCTACTGAGAGACTTCGTGGTCATGCCTGTTCCTTCGTCAATGACGAGCACTGAGCACACCTAAGTTCACTGCTTCAATTTTTTGCCAGAGATGCTGAGCACATACCGCTTCCCGTTTAGCTCCGCTTGTCCAAAGGGTAGCAAAATGCAAAAACTGCGAAGGAGTATCCTGCAAGACAGATGCAAGGGGCATTTGGAGATTACTTCAGTAATGGAATCTTGAGGCATGTCGTTTAGTTACAACTATGTCCTCGTAGCGCTCTCAGTCATTGTTGCCATTCAGGCCGGCTTTGTCGGCCTTAGTCTCGCACAGCGTATTCCCGCGTCTTTTGCCTTTGATCGCCGTTTGTTGATAGCTGGATCGGCCATCACCCTGTCCGTCGGTATTTGGAGCATGCACTTCATTGGCATGCTTGCCATTATTGCGAATGCGACGATTGACTACCTGGTGCTACCAACCCTTCTTTCGTTTCTGGTCTGCGTGCTGGTCACCGGTGTCTCCATTTATATGGCGAGCCTCCGGTCGAAAAAGTGGCTTCTGACAGGTGCCTTGTTCATGGGATTGGGCATCGCCACCATGCACTATGTCGGCATGATGGCTCTGCATTCCAGTGCGCACATGGAGCATGACCATCGCTACGTTGCCGTGAGTGTGCTGATTGCCATTGCCGCTTCCGGGCTTGCGCTTTGGCTCGCATTTCTGGCCAGCACGCGGTTTCCGAATTTTATCGGTGCGATCATGTTCGGCCTTGCCGTATCCGGCATGCATTATATGGCGATGGCGGGAACGACCCTGCATTTCATGCCTGTGCCGATCCCGGCAGAGGCGCTGATCTCCAGCGATATTCTGGCGATGATTGTCAGCGTGATGGCATTCTCCATTTCCGGCATTTTCATGCTCGCGCTGATTCCGCGCGAACAGCAGGGACCAATGGTTGACCAGAAATGGAATGATCTAAGCGCGCACGTGGCGCCATTAGGAAAGCCGGCTGATTTCGTCCCCACAACCGCGACGGATTTGGACTTGCCTGAAACGGCATCTGTCAGTGACGGAGCAGTTTTGCTTCCCATCGAAAAAAGCGGTCACCGATTCCACATTTCGGCAAGCGACATCGTCTCAGTCCATGCAAATGCACATTACACATTTGTCTTCAACGGCAGCGATGACCTGTTCTGTCCGTTGTCAATCAGCGAAGTGGACGAGCGGCTGGGGACGGGCCGGTTTTTTCGCACCCACCGCAGTTACATTGTAAATTTGAGCCACATCGTTCGTGTCAAGAAAGCAAGCGATGCTGCCTTGGCCGAACTCGATTCCTCGATCCGGCGCACGGTGCCGGTCAGCCGCACGCGTGTCGCTCAATTGCGCGACGAGTGGGCAATCTTCAAGTCCAGGCATGGCAGTCAAACGAATTGAAATTATAGTCAGCAACACTGACGCATTTCGTGCACGACCCCGCGTTTCGTGCATCCGGCCGCAATTCGTGTAGCAGCGCTTGCTCGGCGCACGCTCTTCGAACCCAATGAGTTTCGCATGACGGTGGATTTTGCAGTCGCCTTCTTCGCGTTATCTGGTCTCACTTTGGGAGGAGCCAATAAATGATACCCGGTTCATTTGACTACCATCGACCAAATTCCGTCAGGGAGGCTGTTGGCCTGTTGACGAAGCTTGGCGAAGAGGCCCGCGTGCTCGCGGGTGGCCACAGCCTTATCCCTATGATGAAAATGCGCATGGCCTCGCCCGAGCATTTGATTGATCTGTCGGCGATAGGCGATCTCAAAGGCATTTCCATCGAACGCGACACCATCAAGATCGGCGCGATGACGACCCAGTATGAGCTGATCCATTCAGATATTTTGACGAAGCATCTGCCGATCATCGCTGAAACCTCCCTTGTCATCGCTGACCCGCAAATCCGCTACAAGGGAACGTTTGGCGGTAATGTTGCAAATGGCGATCCAGGCAATGATATGCCCGCCCTGATGCAGTGCCTCAACGCATCGTATGAGCTGACCGGACCAGGCGGCGCCCGCCAGGTCGCAGCACGGGACTTCTACCAAGGCGCCTATTTCACTGCGCTGGAAGCAGACGAAATCCTGACGGCGGTGCTCATCCCGGTTCCGCATTCCGGCCATGGCTATGCCTACGAAAAGTTGAAGCGCAAGATTGGTGATTATGCGACAGCCGCAGCCGCTGTGATTGTCACCATGTCGGGCGGCAAATGCACCAGCGCTTCAATCGGCCTGACCAATGTTTCAGATACACCACTCTGGGCAGAGGAGGCTTCTGCCACCCTCGTTGGCTCATCCTTGGACAAGGCGACAGTGGACCGCGCGGTTGCGGCCGCTGAAGCCATAACCGATCCGGCATCCGACATGCGTGGACCGGCCGAGTACCGCACCAAAATGGCTGGCATCATGATGCGCCGTGCGCTTGAGCGCGCAGCATCACGCGCTAAAGGTTGAGGAAACAAAATGTCGAAATCACACATTCAACTGACCATCAACGGCAAAAAAGTCGAAGCTCTTGTTGAGCCGCGCACGCTGCTGATCCACTTCCTGCGCGAACAGCAAATGCTCACCGGCACGCACATCGGCTGCGACACCGGCCACTGCGGCGCATGCACGGTGGAAGTGGACGACATGTCCGTCAAAAGCTGCATGACATTTGCGGTGCAGGCCAACGGGGCGAATATTACGACCATTGAGGGCATGGCCAATCCGGACGGGACACTCAGCGCCCTGCAGGAAGGTTTCCGCATGATGCATGGTCTGCAGTGCGGCTATTGCACACCGGGCATGATCCTGCGGGCACACCGCCTGTTGCAGGAAAACTCCAACCCGACCGAAGATGAAATCCGTCACGGCATTGCCGGCAATCTTTGCCGCTGCACCGGCTACGTCAACATCGTCAAGGCCATCCAGTATGCGGCCGCCAAGATTAATGGAACTCCGTTTCAAGAGGCCGCAGAATGAACACGCAAGCCAAAATTGACGAAGATCGCGCGGAGCGCGTCGAGAAGCTGCAGGGCATGGGCTGCAAGCGCAAGCGCGTTGAAGACGTGCGCTTCACCCAAGGAAAGGGCAACTATGTCGATGACCTGAAACTACCAGGCATGGTGTTCGGTGATTTCGTGCGCTCGCCGCATGCTCACGCCCGTATCATCAGCATTGATACCAGCCGCGCCAAGGCGCTGCCGGGCGTTATCGCTGTTTTGACGGCTGCCGACTTGAAGCCGCTTGGTCTGCATTACATGCCTACCCTGGCAGGCGATGTTCAGGCGGTTCTGGCCGAAGAGAAGGTGCTGTTCCAAAATCAGGAAGTCGCCTTCGTCATCGCTGAAGACCGCTATATTGCCTCCGATGCCACAGAGCTCGTCGATGTGGTTTACGAGGCGCTGCCGTGCATCGTCGATCCGTT
Organism: Phyllobacteriaceae bacterium; assembly: GCA_031422915.1. GTDB lineage: Bacteria > Pseudomonadota > Alphaproteobacteria > Rhizobiales > Rhizobiaceae > JANMEX01. Next base: position 5,607 of record JANPEK010000162.1, read on the forward strand.
CAAATCCATGCTGCCGGATGCGCCTATTTTGCGCGAAGACATCAAGGACAAGATGTCCGGAGCACACGGCCCCCGCAAACATCCAAACCATATTTTCGAATGGCAGATTGGCGACAAAGACGCCACCGATGCGATCTTTGCCAATGCTGATGTGACCATCAAGGAAATGCTTGTTGACCACCGCACGCATCCATCACCGCTCGAAACCTGCCAATCAGTCGCTTCATTCGACAAGGTGAAAGGCGAACTGACCCTTTGGGGCACATTCCAGGCTCCGCACGTCATCCGCACCGTCGTGTCGCTGATCTCCGGGCTTCCAGAGCACAAGATCCACGTCATTGCACCGGATATTGGCGGCGGCTTCGGCAACAAGGTGGGCGCTTATGCCGGCTATGTCTGCTCAGTGGTCGGCTCGATTGTGCTGGGCGTTCCGGTCAAATGGGTTGAAGACCGGATGGAAAATCTTTCGACCACATCCTTTGCCCGCGACTATCACATGACCACCGAGCTTGCCGCCACCAAGGACGGCAAGATCACCGCCATGCGCGTGCATGTACTGGCAGACCATGGTGCATTTGACGCATGCGCCGATCCTTCCAAATGGCCGGCCGGTTTCATGAACATCTGCACCGGGTCGTATGATATCCCGACGGCCCATCTGGTCGTCGACGGAGTCTACACCAACAAGGCCTCGGGCGGCGTCGCCTATCGCTGCTCATTCCGTGTCACCGAAGCCGTTTTCGCCATTGAACGTGCCATCGAAGTGCTGGCGCAAAAACTCGGCATGGACGCGGCGGAACTGCGCATTAAGAACTTCATCAAGGCTGAACAGTTCCCGTATCACTCGGCGCTCGGTTGGGAATATGACAGCGGCGACTATCACACCGCCATGAAGAAGGCGATGGACACCATCGGCTACAAGGAACTGCGCGCTGAGCAAGCCATGAAACGCGAAGCGTTCCTGGCTGGCGAAACACGAGAAATCATGGGCGTCGGCATTTCCTTCTTCACGGAAATCGTCGGCGCGGGTCCGGCCAAGAACTGCGATATTCTCGGTATCGCCATGTTTGACTCGGCCGAAATTCGCATTCACCCGACAGGATCGGTTATTGCCCGCATGGGCACAAAAAGCCAAGGTCAGGGGCATGAGACCACCTATGCCCAGATCATCGCGACGGAAATAGGAATTCCGGCCGATGATATCATGATCGAAGAAGGCAATACCGATACTGCGCCATATGGTCTTGGTACCTATGGCTCCCGCTCCACCCCTGTTGCCGGGGCGGCAACAGCGGTGGCAGCGCGGAAAATCAAGGCGAAGGCGCAAATGATCGCTGCGCACAAACTGGAAGTGCATGAGGGCGATCTTGAATGGGACGTCGATCGTTTCCGCGTCAAGGGCCTGCCTGAAAAGTCGATGACCATGAAGGAAATCGCCTGGGCAGCCTACAACTCGCCGCCTCCCAACATGGAGCCGGGTCTGGAAGCGGTCAACTATTACGAACCGCCAAACATGACCTATCCGTTCGGCGCCTACTTCTGCGTGATGGACATTGACGTCGATACCGGTGTTGCCAAAACCCGGCGCTTCTATGCGCTGGATGATTGCGGCACCCGCATCAACCCGATGATCATCGAGGGGCAGGTGCATGGTGGTTTGACCGAAGCCTTCGCGTGCGCGATGGGCCAGGAAATCCGCTATGACGAGATGGGCAATGTGATGGGCGCGTCCTTCATGGACTTCTTCCTGCCCACCGCCGTTGAGACCCCGCATTGGGAAACCGACTTCACGGTCACGCCATCGCCGCACCATCCGATTGGTGCCAAGGGCGTGGGCGAAAGCCCGCATGTCGGCGGCGTGCCGTGCTTCTCCAATGCCGTGAATGATGCCTATGCGTTCCTCAACGCCGGTCACATCCAGATGCCGCATGATGCGTGGCGGCTGTGGAAAGTCGGCGAGCGTCTTGGCCTTCATGGCTAAACTCAAGGCTTAGCGCAGTGAAAACACCGCAAGACAAAATCGCCGTGCAGTTGGCAGCGGTCGGGTATGTTCCCGACCGCGACCTTGCGACTGCCCTCTGGTTGATGGAGAGCCTCAAGCGGCCATTGCTCTTGGAAGGCGAGGCGGGCGTCGGCAAAACTGAAGTCGCCCGCGCGCTTTCGCTTGCCCACAACACCAAGCTGATCCGCCTGCAATGCTACGAGGGCCTCGACCAGAGCGCTGCGCTGTATGAGTGGAACTATCAGCGCCAGCTGCTCGCCATCAAGACCCGCGAGGGTGATGATTCGGATGCAGTTGAGGAACAGATTTTTTCCGAGAAGTATCTCCTTGAACGCCCGCTGCTTGCAGCAATTCGCCAGCCCGTCGCGCCGGTGCTGTTGATCGACGAAGTCGACCGCGCTGACGAGGAGTTTGAAGCGTTCCTGCTCGAGCTTCTCTCTGATTTTCAGGTGTCCATTCCCGAACTTGGGACCATCACTGCCACGACCATTCCAATGGTTATTCTCACATCCAACGGCACGCGCGAACTGTCCGATGCGCTGCGTCGACGCTGCCTGTTCCACTATGTCGATTTTCCCGAAGTGGACCGTGAAGCACGGATCATCCAGTCGCGGTTGCCGAATATCGACGCGACGCTCGCGCTCGAAATCGCCAACATGGTTGCCCATATGCGCAAGGAAGAATTGCGCAAGTCACCGGGTGTTGCCGAAACGCTGGATTGGGCGGCAACTCTTGCCGGGCTCAACATCCACCATTTGCGCGACGAGCCGGAAGCGGTGTTCGACACGCTGATGTGCCTGATCAAAACGACGGAGGACAAATCGCGCATGAGCCGCGAAGTGGTGGACCGGCTAGTGGGCAAGGTGGCGTGAGATGAGTGTCTCCAGCCTTCCCTTGGCGAAAACCATGGAACTCGGCTCCGGCGTGCGCACCAAGCTCTCCGGCTTTGTGCGGCTGTTGCGCGACAATGGCTTTATCATTGGTTTGTCAGAAACCCGCGATGCATTGAAAATCATCGGCGAAGGCATGGCGCAAAGACCATCGCTGCTGCGCCCGGCATTGAAAGCATTGTTCTGCTCGCGCCAATCAGATTGGACCAAATTCGACGAATTGTTTGATGCCTACTGGCTGCAACGCGGCATGAAATCGGCGACCCGCAGCTCCGGTGCGCCGCAAAAAGCACCGGTCGGCATCAAGGCGCTCGCCAATGGCCAGCGCGGGGAAAGCTTGAATGACAATCCGGATCGCGTCGAGCGCGGCAAGGGGAGCGATGTCACCGAAGTCGGGCAGTCCAAACGCGAAGGCGCGTCCCGCACCGAGCTGTTGTCGCACACGGATTTCCGGCACCTGACCAATCCCGACGACATGATCGCCGCCCATGCGCTGGCCGAGCGCTTATCCAGATCCATGCGGGCGCGGTTGACAAGGCGGATGCGTGCTCGCCGGTCGGGCCAGAAGATTGACCTGCGCCGTACCATCCACAAAAGCATCGCCCATGGCGGCACGCCGCTGGAGCTGGTGCTGCGCAAGCGCAAGGACAAGCCCTTGCGTCTCGTGGTATTGCTTGATGCTTCTGGCTCAATGAGCCTTTATTCGGCGCTTTTCCTGCGCTTCATGCACGGCGTCCTCGAAAATTTCCGCGAGGCCGAAGCCTTCGTGTTCCATACGCGGCTCATCCATATCTCTCCGGCACTGCGCGAAAAGAACGCGCAGCGAGCCATGGAGCGCATGTCGATTTTGGCGCAGGGCCATGGCGGCGGCACGCGCATTGGCGCAAGTCTGGCAACATTCAATCGCTGGCATGCCAAGCGCTGCATCACATCGCGCACCTGCGTGATGATTGTATCTGATGGTTACGACACCGGAACGCCCGATGCTCTCGGCGTCGAAATGCAGGCGCTGCGCCGCCGCTGCAAACGTATTGCCTGGCTCAACCCGATGATCGGCTGGCAGGATTATGCGCCGGAAGCCGTCGGCATGAAGGCCGCGCTGCCCTACATCGACCTCTTTGCGCCTGCGCATAATTTGCAAAGCCTGGAAGCACTCGAGCCCTATCTGGCGAGGATATAGCCATGAACAGTCCCATAGACATTCTTGATCTCGTAAATGATTACAAAGCCAAGGGCGAACCTTTCGCGCTGGCGACAGTCGTGCGCACAGTGTCTGTAACGGCCGCCAAGGCAGGCGCGAAGGCCGTGATCCTTGGTGACGGAAGCATATCGGGCGGCTGGATCGGCGGAGGCTGCGCACGCGGAGCTGTCTTAAGGGCCGCACGCGAAGCTTTGAGCGACGGCCAGCCGCGCCTTATCAGCGTCCAGCCGGAAGACCTGCTTCAAGGGCAGCAGGTCGCGGCGGGCGAACTGCGCGATGGTGTGATCTACGCCAAGAACTCCTGCCCGAGCCAAGGCACCATGGACATTTTTGTGGAGGCGGTTTTGCCAAAGCCAAGCCTTGCCATTCTTGGCTCATCCCCTGTCGCCGTTGCCATTGCCGATCTTGGCCAGCGCATGGGGTTCTTCACCACAGTCTGCGCACCGGCTGCCGAACATGGACCATTCGACAACGCGGACCGCTTGGTTGAAGGCTTCGAGATTCCAATGGATGGAACCGAACGCGGCTTCATCGTCATTGCCACACAAGGAAAAGGCGATAGTGCTGCGCTGAAAGCCGCCGTCGAAACACCGACGCCTTATCTCGCCTTCGTCGGCTCCCGCAAGAAGGCCGCCGTATTGAAAAAAGCGCTGGCGGATAGCGGCATCAATACTCTCCATCTTGACCGCATCCGCGCTCCGGCCGGTCTCGACATCGGCGCGATCACGCCGGACGAAATCGCCTTTTCCATCCTCGCCGAGATCATCGAATTCCGTCGTCGCGGCCAAAGAAACACATAAGGAACAGTCACCATGGACATGAACGGATCACAGCGCATCCAAGCCTCGCGCGAAGCGGTCTATGCCGCGCTGAACGATGTGGACGTGCTGCGCCAATGCATCCCCGGCTGCGACTCCATTGAAAAGACATCCGACACGGAAATGACCGCAAAAGTTACGCTGCGCGTCGGGCCGGTCAAGGCGAGTTTTTCGGGTTTGGTGACGCTGTCGGATCTCGACCCGCCAAACGGCTACACCATTTCAGGCGAAGGTTCCGGCGGCATGGCGGGTTTTGCCAAAGGCGGCGCGAAAGTTGTCCTCGAAGCTGACGGTGACGCGACCATGCTTCACTATACCGTCAACGCTGACATTGGTGGAAAAATCGCCCAGCTCGGCAGCCGCCTGATTGACGGAACCGCCAAGAAACTGGCCGGGGACTTCTTTGAAAAGTTCGGCGAAATCGTCGGCGGCCCTGCGATCGTTGCAGAAGGAGTCATTGTGGAAACCGAAGGCAAGAAAGGCTGGCTCGGCCGTCTCATCGGCACCTGAATTGCCGTAGTCATGTTCCTTAGCGCAAGCACCAATCTTTGCTGTATCGAAGGCCATCAACACGAAATGGACGATATTGGCATGGCATCCATTTGCTACTCGAAAACGGCAATCTAGGAACTAAATACACCCCTCACATCAGATACGAACCATCCCGAAAGCCGCAATCGACCTCCAGCAATCGGTGCTGAAGTTCATCATGCAGAACGTGTCTATCGTCGGTCTTTTGGCCTGCCTGTCTTACTGTGGTCCACTAATCATGCATGGCCAAAAAAATGGTGCGCAAGGTTGTCGTCGTCATCGTTGACCATTTTGGGCGCTTTCAGTTTTTATTTGGTCGCGGTGCTGAATGCAGGCTGTCAATCTGCGTTGAAGTTTGACCCCTGATAAGCGTCCAATATTGAGCCCCTTTTTATGCACGACGGTCAGCACTTGCCGGCCCGACGCTGGTCGGGGTTGCATAGGGACGGCAAGTGCGGATTGGTTGTCGTTCTTCGACTTTAGCCCTGAGAACGGCTCTTGAAGCGCCAGGATTCGTTTCCTGTCTCAATGATCTCACAATGATGCGTGAGCCTGTCGAGCAGTGCTGTTGTCATCTTTGCATCGCCAAAACGCTCGGCCATTCGCCGAAAGTAAGATTGGTGGTGACAATGACGGAGGTGCGCTCATAGAGCTTGATGCCCGCCATGAACACGCTGAGCGCGCCCGACGAGCAGAGAAAATAGCTCCTTTGCCTGCAGCCGGGTTTTGTGACTATTGCGACTTGCATGGGCAAACCCGTTTATCAGCGCATAGATGCCGCAATAGGCGTCGAGGCTGCCTTGTCGCTGCGGCGTTAAGCGAAGGTCGGTTGTTAGCAGTGCGTCGTTTCCAAGCCCTTGCGCCTCATAGTCTGCTCAATTGGATGCAGTGGTGTCATCATCGGGTATGACGGCGAGTTTCGGCCGCTCAATACTCATCGGCCAACATCACGGTCATAACGCGGGTAGTGACCGACGGGTCTGCGGCGTTTGGCGAGTGGAATGCACGGGCTTTGTCAAAATAATCGATCTTGAACATCACGCTGATGTCACGCACCGACAACAGTGTACAATCATGCTCACCCCATGGATCATTGTCCTCATTGAAGCTGTCGAACGCCGCCACGCCTGCAAATATTGCCTGCACGGTCTCTCGATCATGAGAGGCAATGCCATTGGTCATCAAGACCATGCCGCCACGCCCATGAACCCTCAAGGCATCATTGAGTGACTTGATCCGCTCATTTCGGGCGATGGCTCCAGGCGAAGGTAGTTTGGAACCATTGCGCGGTGTGCAGGCCGGTTGTGCCAAATCATCGTTTCTGTTGTCGTGCATGTGCATTCCCTTGAGCTTGGGTTGATTGAATTTGCGATTTTGAGGTGACGGCGCAGATTGCTGGCGTTGGGATTGATGTCACATGAGCTGCACCAACCGTCTCTGGGCGTCATGATCGCCGTCAATATAGCCTTGGGTGGTGTCGATGGATCTGCGACCTGCGAGCAATTGCACGTCTCGCAATGAACCGCCCGCCCGGGGCACCAGCCTTGCCGCCCGTGTCACAAAGGTGCGTCGCCCCGAGTGCGACGAGCAGCCTTCAAGCCCTGCCTGATGGCATGCCGCAATAAACCAGTTTACGACCGCTTTGGGCGTCATTGGCGCGGTTTGGCCCTCTCAACCACGCCCCGACGCTCGCTCGCTGCCACAGGCCCGCTGCGGCCGTTTTGGCGGCCATGGGCAATCAGGGCGAGTTTCAGGTCGCTGTTAACCGGTATTCGCCGAGCAAGGCCGTATTTGGTCACCCGAGCGGGCAAAATGATGAGGTTTGTGACGCGCCCGCGCCCATCAGTGACCATAGTCCAGTCAAGATTGGCGATTTCACCAGCGCGAAGCCCGGCACGAACGCTCAGAAGTATGATGACGGTGTTTCGAAGGGGATGTCGGGAGGCCTTTGCAACTTTTATCAGCCGCTTCAAATCCGGGTCAGACAGAACCTTAGCTTGTCCGCCGCGCATGATTGCGAAGCCATATCATGGTGCCAATATAACGAACTTAAGCACAAAAGTCAATAAGTGCAACAAATTTGTTGTTTCAGATCAATATGTTACAGATTTGACCTTGTGTAAAAGTCCGACAAAGTATCTTTACTTTGAAGCATTATCGCGGACGTCGGCGCTCTTTGCAGAAGCGCCAATAGCGCCACCAATTGCATCCCCGATGGAGTTTGCAACCGCGAGCGCCGGATCGACATCAACGTGAGCGCAGCGGTGCGTGGTCTGCGTCTGGCTGTGCCCGAGCAAGCGACCAATCAGGGCAGGGCTGGCACTTTTGCCAACGGCAACACTTGCGGCTGCGTGGGGGAGAAAGATGGGTTTCAGTTTGGCAGGCCGACTGGCAAATCCCTACACTTCCCAGATTCTTGCTTACTAGGTGCTTACTGGAGTTTTTTGCGGCCAGCCGGCTTTTGGCTAAGTCTTTGAAATTAATGGTGCTGCGAGGGAGGATTGAACTCCCGACCTCATCATTACCAATGATGTGCTCTACCACTGAGCTACCGCAGCATCTGTCCGGGTGCGGCGGCTTGTGCCATAAGAGTGGTGGCAGCGCAAGCGTATCAGACCGGCATTTTCCAAACTTCGGCGCTGCAAAATTACCCCGGTTTCCTCTCGAAACCGGCCGGGATTCAAGATATTCAACACAGATGGACAAAGTTGAGCTGAAGCCGACAACAACCGCCGAACGCCGCAAAGCACGCCTTGCAGAAGCACTGCGCGGCAATCTTGCCCGCCGCAAGGTGCGCAGCAGGGCTACCAAGGCGGATCAAGACATCAACATCAAATCGGACGGCGAGGCTGGAGAAAAAATCACCGAACCCGTCACCGATTTTGATGTTGGCAAAGAACTATAACGCCTTCAAACCGCCATTAACCGAACACTAACCCTGTTCCTTGAACCGCGCGCGCCGATGGTCTAAAGCGGCGCACTGGAATTTCAGGGCATTTTCCC
>JANPEK010000163.1:0-9444 GCA_031422915.1 Phyllobacteriaceae bacterium
TTCCCCGATGGGCAAAGCAGCGCGCATTCTGGCTATTCCAACGGCGCATCACAGGTTCAATTACATCCATCCTTTCCCCGACGGGAATGGACGGGTCAGCCGGTTGATGAGCCATGCGATGGCTCACTCTGCGGGCATCGGGGCGCATGGCCTATGGTCAATCTCGCGGGGACTGGCACGCGGTTTAACCAGCCGGAATGACTATAAACGCATGATGGAACATGCGGATGCGCCGCGGCAAGGCGATTTGGACGGGCGCGGAAATCTTTCCCAAAGGGCTCTGATAGAATTCACAAGATGGTTTTTGCAAGTTTGCCTTGATCAGGTCCGCTTCATGACCGGCCTGTTTGAAATAGAGATGCTGGCAACCCGGCTCAAGAGGTGCGTTGTGGAGACAGGGATAAAGCCTGAGGGGGCATTGCTCTTGGACGAGGCGCTTGTTCGTGGTCAATTTGAACGCGGAGACGCAACAAGAATCACCGGCCTGCCAGAACGAAGCGCACGACGAATTTTGACTGACTTGTCAGACGCCGGGTTGCTTGGTTCAGAGACGCAAAAGGGGCCAGTGCAACTTCGGTTCCCCATGAAGTATCAGGAACTTTTGTTCCCGCGACTTTTTGCTGAAACCTGATGGTAGGCCGATTCCACCTCGCACAAAGCTGGTGAACCAGACGGGTTGACTCCTGCCATCGAGCACCCATATCCCGTGGCACACCAATGGGGACTTCAAATGGAAATGTTTGCCTTTCTTGCCGATCCGACTGCCTACGTCGCGTTGATCACCCTGATTGTTATGGAAGTCGTGCTTGGCATCGACAATCTGATTTTCATTTCCATCCTCACCAACAAGCTGCCCAAGGAGCAGCAAAAGCGGGCGCGGCGGATTGGCATTGCGGCGGCTTTGCTGCTGCGGCTGGGGCTTTTGTCGACCATTGCGATCATTGTGACGCTGACTGCGCCGGTAATCACTGTCCTCGGTCACGCCTTCTCCTGGCGCGACATGATATTGATTGCTGGTGGCCTGTTCCTCGTCTGGAAGGCGACCAAGGAAATCCATCACGCGACGGACCCTTCCCATCCGGAGGGTGATTTCGTCACTGAGACTGTGACAATGTCGATGGGCACCGCTATTTTCCAGATCCTGCTGCTTGATCTGGTGTTCTCGATAGACTCGATCATCACTGCAGTCGGCATGACTGACGAGATCGGCATCATGGTGATTGCCGTCGTTGTTGCTGTCATCACGATGCTTCTGGCGGCGGAACCTTTGTCGAAGTTTATCGAAGCCAATCCGACCATCGTGATGCTGGCGCTTGGCTTCCTGTTGATGATCGGCACGACGCTGATTGGTGAGGGCTTCGGCTTCCACATCGAAAAGGGTTACGTCTACGCGGCGATGGCATTCTCGGCGCTTGTCGAAATCCTCAACATGTTCTCGCGGAAGCGATCAGCGAGGAAGCGGGCGGCTCTGAAACGGTAGTCAGTCTGGCGGCGCTTCTTAATTTGGCGCCAGAATGAACGCGTGGGCCAAGGCCAGCAGGGTGAGCGCGAGCAACGCAAAGCCTGCTCCTGCGTAAAACGTCAGCGGCGCGCCTTGCCTTTCCCAAAGGTAACCAGCGAGCGGACTTGCGGTGAGAAGCGCTAGGCCGGTGACAAGATTGTAGAGGCCAAAAGCCGTGCCGCGCAGTGCCCGTGGGGCATGGTCTGCGACAAGGGTGGACAGCGTGCCTTGGGTGAGACCCATGTGGAGGCCCCAGAGCACGATGCCGCCAGTTACGCCTGCAAGTGTTTTTGAGTTGGCAAGCACAACGTCGGCAATCACCAGAACGGTCATGCCGATACCCAACAAGGTTGTGCGCCCGAGGCGGTCAGACAATACGCCTGCCGGGTAGGATGCGAGGGCATAAGTGATGTTCATGACGACCAGCACCATTGGTATCCACATCAGTGACAGGCCCGATTGTTCGGCTTTGAGGATTAGAAAGGCTTCGGAAAAGCGTGCGAGCGTGAAGAGCGCAACGATCACCAAGACGATCCAGAAGCTGGAACCCATCGCCTTCATCGCTTGGCCGGACAACGGCCAGACCTGCCCTTTGGCGCGGGGCACATCTGCCGGTTCCCTGACGCCGAAGACCAGAACGGCAACGGCGACAAAGGCCGGGATCACAGCGATCCAGAAGACGAATTTGAAGTCGTTGGCGGACCACCACATCAAGGCGATGGCCATGATCGGGCCGAGAAATGCGCCGACCGTGTCCAGCGATTGCCGCAGGCCAAAGGCTGCCCCGCGCAATTCTTTGGGGGTGAAGTCGGCGACCAGCGCATCTCGGGGTGCGCCGCGGATGCCTTTGCCTATGCGGTCGATGAAGCGGGCAGCAGTGATCCAGCCGATTGTTGACGCAAGGGGAAAGATTGGCTTGGTGAAAGCGGCAAGAGCATAGCCAATGACGGCGAGCAACTTGCGCTTCCCGAACCAATCAGAAATCACGCCGGAGAAAAGTTTGGTGATCGAAGCGGTGGCTTCAGCGATGCCTTCGATCAAGCCGACGGACATCATGGACGCGCCAAGAACTGTGGTGAGGTAAACCGGCAGCAGGGCGTGGATCATCTCGGACGAGATGTCCATGAACATTGATACAAACCCGATGGCCCAGATGGCGCGGGGAAGGGCGGAGCGGGATGGGGACATGACGAGATCTCATTGCATCTCTCCAACTCATGCGCCGGACCCAATCCATTCGCAATGGCGGCGGGTTGTTTGCCGCATCTCGACACTCGTCAAACGTTGATCGTTGGTCTAAACTTTGCGATGGTGGATGACGTGCCAATCGCCGGAGGCGTTTTATGAAAAAGTTGGTTTGTGCAGGTCTGCTCTTGCTTTTGGCTTTTCCCGTTTCTGCCGCCAATCAGTTATTCGGCGCGAACGCCAATGGCGGCACAGAATTCATGATGCCGTCCGGGAACGTGGCGTGCATCTACATCCCCGCTGGCGGGACAGACGTATACGAGCCGGAGGATGGCGGGCCGGAGTTGCAATGCGACCGGATTGAGCCAACCTATCTGCGATTCTTCCTCGGCAAATCAGGCAAGGCCAAAGTCAACGAGAATGTCGGGGACGCGTCTTGTTGTAGCGGGCCGGTGTTTCAGTATGGAAACACCACCAAGCTCGGGCCGTTCGTCTGCAGGTCGGCAACGACCGGACTTACCTGCACGCGTAATGGCCACGGGTTTATGATTTCGCGCAAGAAGACCAAGACGTGGTGATCGGGTTGCAGACAAGAATATTGGTTATCCTGATTGCGATTGTTGGCCTTTGCGCTGGATCAGCGTCTGCGCGGACTTTGAGCTTTCCGTCCGGCAAAGACGGCGTTGTGCAATTTGTCACGCCATCAGGAAACATCGGCTGTACCTACATTCCTTTTGATGGAGCGGGCGGCATTGACACAGGTGTGAACGGACCGGAGTTGCATTGCTACCGCCTTTCCGGCAAGTTTGATGCTGTCAGTCTGGGGCCGGTCAGGAAGGCGTTGAAGCTGCTGGTCGAGGGCAGGCTGGCCTGCTGCAAAACCCGCAATGTGCTGGCATTTGGCAACACATGGAGGACCGGCGGCTATGCTTGCACTTCGGACCGATCGGGCCTGACATGCAGACGCGGCAAGCACGGCTTTGCGATTTCGGCCTTATCTGTCACGCGCTATTGAGTTGGCTTCGCCGATGGCTGGACGCCGCAAGGCAATTTGGCTATTGAGCGCCATTCAAATTCCCAAGACGTTTCAGGAGCAGCCATGGCTGGCCATTCACAATTCAAGAACATCATGCATCGCAAAGGCCGTCAGGACGCGGTGCGTTCGAAAATGTTTTCCAAGCTGGGCCGCGAATTGACGGTCGCTGCCAAGATGGGCGCGCCGGACCCGGATATGAACCCGCGCCTGCGCCTTGCCATCCAGGCCGCCAAGGCTGTTTCAATGCCGAAAGACAATATCGCCCGTGCCATCAACAAGGCAGTTGGTGGCGACACCGAGAATTATGATGAAGTGCGCTACGAGGGCTATGGCCCCGGCGGCGTTGCCTTGATCGTCGAGGCGTTGACTGACAACCGCAACCGCACGGCCTCGAACGTGCGCGCGGCCTTCACCAAGGCTGGCGGTGCGCTGGGTGAAACCGGCTCTGTTGCATTCATGTGGGACCGCACCGGCGAGATTTATTACCCGGCATCGGCAGGGTCTGCCGACAAGGTGATGGACGCGGCGATTGAGGCGGGTGCGGACGATGTCTCTTCGGACGAGGAAGGCCACACGATCCTTTGCGCGTTTGAAAATCTGAACGACGTTTCCAAGGCGCTTGAGGCAGCGCTTGGCGAATCGGAAAGCGCCAAGATCATCTGGAAGCCACAGAACAACATTCCGGTGGATGAAGACCGGGCGCAATCGCTGATGAAGCTGGTCGGCAACCTTGAAGATGACGATGACGTGCAGAGCGTCTACGCCAATTTTGAAGTTGACGATGAGACGATGGCAAGATTGTCTGCCGCTTGATCCGCGATGGCCAAAGCTGAAATTCGCAATCTCAAATCCACGATCCTTTCTGATGATTGGGCAACATTGACTCGGCATGAGTTTGAGCTGAAGCGGCGCGACGGGATTTGGGAAGCGCAAATACGCCAGACCTATGACCGTGGCCATGCGGCGGTGATCCTGCCGTTTGATCCCGTTCGCAAGATGGTCTTGCTGGTCAGACAGTTCCGGTTGCCGGTGCATCTGGAGGGCGACGACGGTCTGCTGATCGAGGCCTGCGCCGGATTGCTTGAGGGCGATGATCCTGAGACATGCATCCGCAAGGAAGCCGAAGAGGAACTCGGCTACCGGCTCGGTGCCGTGCGCAAGATTTATGACATTTACATGAGCCCCGGCTCAGTCACTGAACGGCTGTCGTTTTTCATGGCCGGGTATTGCCCGTCGGACCGGGTATCATCCGGCGGCGGCAATGCGCATGAGGGCGAGGATATTGAAGTCATTGAGATGCCTTTGGCCGACGCTTTGGCAAAGGTGCGAGATGGCGGCATTGTTGACGCCAAGACTGTGATGCTGATCCAGCAAGCAGTCATCGAGGGCTTGGCGGGTACGCACTACAACGACAGTTGATTTGCAATCGATCAGCACCCATGTTCATCGTCAATCGACGATGAACCAAGGATTTGCATTTTGAACGCGCTGATAAATGGACTGAACGAACGTTGCCTGTGCGTAGTGCTGAGGCCGGGGGAGATCGGCGCGTCGTTTATGGATGCTGCCGGCTCGTTGTTGCCGGAGAGTTTGGAGAAGACGCACCCGCATCTGTTCGCTCATACGCCGGTTTATGTCACTGACGCTGATCTTGCGGACATGCTGGCGCTGGTCGCGGCGATGGAGCGGATTGCGGTGTTGCCTGGCTGGCTTGACCCGGTTGAGACCGGCCTTGGGCCAAAAGTGCATGGCGTCTTCATGGGGTTTGACTTTCACATGACTGAAAGCGGTCCCAAGCTCATCGAAATCAACACCAATGCGGGAGGCGCGTTTCTCAACCTGTTCGCATCCAAGCAGTTCCGCGCCTGCTGCGATATGCTCGACATGACGAAGTTCGTCGAGCCTGCCCACGCTGAGCAGAAGATTGCGGACATGTTTCTGGCCGAATGGGAAGTGGCAGGGCGCGGTGGAAAACCGGGGCTGATTGCAATTGTCGACAGTGCGCCAAAAGACCAATTTCTTTACCCTGAATTCCTGCTGGCGGCCAAACTGTTGACAGATCATGGATTGAAAACAGTGATTGCTGCACCTGAGGAGTTGACGCTGACAAACGGTGCGCTGCTGTTTGATGGAGAACGGGTTGACCTGATCTACAACCGGCTGACGGACTTTGGTCTGACCGGGCATCCTGATATCAAGGGTGCGTGGGAGAGTGGCGCTGTTGTGCTGACTCCAGACCCGGTCACCTACCGGCGGATGGCTGACAAGCGCAATCTTGTGCGCCTTTCAAACGCCGAAGACTTGCGGGCAATAGGCGCGCGTGAAGACGATATTGCGTTGGTTGGCCGCGTGGTTCCAACAACAGTACTCGTGAGCGCCGACAATGCGGAGATGCTTTGGGCGGAGCGCAAACATTGGTATTTCAAGCCGGTGTCCGGTTTTGGCGGCAAGGCGGTGTATCGCGGCGAGAAACTCACCCGCAAGACCTGGGACTGGATACTAAGCCAGGACTATGTGGCGCAACAGTTTGCAAGTCCTTCCCATCGTGCGGTCAGTGCCGGGGGGACGGTGGGGCTGCGCAAGTTTGATGTGCGGCTTTACACCTATCGTGACACGCTTCTGGCAGCCGCAGCACGGATTTACGAGGGGCAGACGACGAATTTCAGGACGCCGGGCGGAGGGTTTGCACCGCTGACGACGCTTTGAAGCCACACAGTTTCGGACAACAAAAAACCCCGGACCTTGTGGACCGGGGTTTTACATTCAGAAAAACTGAAAAATCAGACGCCGAGGCCGGCGAACTTGTTCTTGAACTTGGAAACGCGACCGCCGCGATCCAGCAAATGCTGGTTGCCGCCGGTCCAGGCCGGGTGGGTGGACGGGTCGATGTCGAGGTTCATTGTGTCACCCTCTTTGCCCCACGTGGAGCGGGTGAGATATTCGGTGCCATCGGTCATGACGACCTTGATGGTGTGGTAGTCGGGATGAATCTTCGCCTTCATGGCCTGGTTCCTGTCGTTTCGACGTTTGGATGAGGCCGCTTAAGGCTCATATCGTCACAAATTGGCTTGAACATTTGATGCCGGAAGGTATTTCACAACGCAGCTTCAAAAAGGGTCGGCGAGCCTATACATCAGCGGCCTATTGATAACAAGTGCGGACTGGCGAGAATCCAGACGGCGCAAATTCCGGAGTCTGCATGGCCGAACTTTCACCGTCTGAAGCTGCGGATATCGATCAGAAGCGCCGGTCGCTAAAGCCGCTTTCCAAACTCCTTCCCTATCTTGGCCGCTACAAGGGACAGGTTGCTGCCGCGCTTTTCTTTTTGACGCTTGCCGCCTGCACGACTTTGGCGCTGCCGATGGCGGTTCGCCGGATGATCGATCATGGTTTTTCGGCCTCGGACAGCGCTTTCATCAACAGCTATTTTGCGATGCTGGTGGTGATTGCAGCGGTCTTGGCATTGGCTTCGGCGGCGCGCTACTATTTTGTGATCAATCTTGGCGAGCGGATCGTTGCTGATATTCGCCGCGATGTGTTTGCGCATGTGACGACACTTTCGCCGGCATTTTTTGACCGTTCGCAATCGGGCGAGATCGTCTCGCGGCTTTCGGCGGATACGACGCAAATCAAGTCTGCTGTCGGCGCATCCGCTTCCATGGCGCTGCGCAATGCGATTCTTGGAGTTGGCGCGTTGGGGATGATGGTTGTGACCAGCCCGAAACTTGCCATTCTCGTTATCGCGGCAATTCCGCTGGTGGTGCTGCCGATTGTCGCCTTCGGACGCAACGTGCGCAAACGCTCGCGTGCGGCGCAAGACATGCTGGCGGGCGCTACCGCCTATGCTTCGGAATCGATTGGCGCGGTGCGGACTTTGCAGGCGTTTACCAACGAGGGGCTGGTGACGGGTCGGTTTGGCAAGGCGGTTGATTTTGCTTTTGATGCGGCCAAGGCTTCGACCAAGGCGCGGGCGTTTTTGACCTTTTTTGCCATTTTCATGATTTTTGGCAGCGTGGTTGCGGTGCTGTGGTTTGGCGCGCAGAGTGTTTTGGCGGGGACAATGAGCGCCGGCACGCTCGGGCAATTCCTGCTCTATTCGGTGTTTGCCGCAGGCGCGCTTGCGGCGCTGTCTGAAGTGTGGGGCGAACTCAGCCAGGCATCCGGAGCGACCGAGCGGCTGGTGGAAATTCTCAACGAGAAGCCCGATGTGGCCACGCCCGACAATCCGGTTACCTTGCCGGTTCCGGCACAAGGCACGGTGCAGTTTGAAAATGTGGATTTCGCCTATCCGGGACGGCCCGATTCGGCGGTGGCGAAGGGCTTGTCCTTCTCCGTGAAGGCGGGCGAAACGGTTGCCATTGTCGGGCCATCGGGTGCGGGCAAGAGCACGGTGTTTTCGCTGTTGATGCGGTTTTATGATCCGCAAGCCGGGCGGGTTCTGATTGATGGTGTTGATGTCAAAACGGCTGATCCGGTTGCTGTGCGCCAGCGCATTGCGGTGGTGCCGCAGGATGTGACGATCTTTGCCGCGAATGCGGCGGACAATATCGGCTTTGGCAAACCCGGTTCGAGCGATGCGGCGATCAGGGATGCGGCCAGAGCGGCTTCGGCGGATCTGTTCATCGAGGCGTTGCAGAACGGTTATGCGACCGAACTTGGCGAGCGCGGCATCACGCTTTCCGGCGGGCAGCGGCAGCGGATCGCCATTGCCCGCGCCGTGCTGAAGGATGCACCAATCCTGCTGCTCGACGAGGCGACTTCGGCGCTGGATGCCGAGAGCGAAACCGCCGTGCAGGCGGCGCTGGAGCGGCTGATGCAGGGGCGCACGACGTTGATTATTGCGCACCGGCTGGCGACCATCCTGAAGGCTGATCGCATCCTTGTGATGGACAGGGGCCGGATTGTTGAAGAGGGCACGCACAAATCGCTGGTCAAAAAGGGCGGCGTTTATGCGCGGCTCGCCAAGCTGCAGTTTGATGCCGGTGTGACGGCGATGGAGACGGCGGCGGAGTGAATGGACTGTCGGCTTGAAAAAGGGTTGGAGCGGCTTTCCGCTCTCATGGCAGACGAGCCGGAGCCTTGGTGGATTATTGGTTCGGCGGCGCTGATTCTGTCCGGCATCGCGGGCATTGTTCCGGACGATATTGATGTCGTCGGCGACAGAGCAATGCTGCGGCGCGTTTTGGCAAAAGCGAGGGTGAAGGAGAGCGAGCCCAAGACGCACCTGCAATTTCGCTCCTCGCCCTACACCCGCATCAAGGTTGATGGCGGCACTGATATCGAAGTTCAGGGCGATCTTGAATTGCGGGAGAATGGGGCTTGGGTGCGGCTGGTTTTTGCGAGCCGGGTTGCGGTCACTATAGGCAGTGCGAGGGTTTTTGTGCCCGGCATTGAAGAACAACGCCAAATTTTCCGGCGGTTCGGGCGGGCAAAGGATCTGGCGAAGGCGGCGATTGTTGATCGTCATATCAAACCTTCGGCAGTTTGAGTGCGGAATGGTAGGCTTACGCCTGCGCCAAGGTTTTGGCGCTACAGGTTGCGGCCCCGGAATGAGGAAAATTTGGGAGGGTTGTTCAGCCAGAAGGCAAGTCTGGCAACTGTATTGGGATCAAGCGGCGAACTCCTTGTTGTCGCGCAGCAGTGCATTGGCGGTGATGAGGATTTTGCGGGCGACGGCGATGAGGGCGAGTTTTGGAGGTTTACCCTTTTCGATGAGGTGTTT
>JANPEK010000164.1:0-13158 GCA_031422915.1 Phyllobacteriaceae bacterium
CTCCGGCAGGAGGCGCTGGACTATCACGAGTTTCCAAGGCCCGGGAAGCTGGAGATCCGTGCCACCAAGCCGATGACCACAGGACGCGACCTTGCCCGCGCCTATTCGCCTGGTGTCGCGGAAGCGTGCCTTGAGATTGAGAAGAATCCCGCCGACGCGGTGCGTTACACCGCCAAGGGCAACCTTGTTGCAGTTATCTCCAACGGCACGGCGGTGCTTGGTCTTGGTGATCTGGGCGCGCTGGCTTCAAAGCCCGTCATGGAAGGCAAGGCAGTCCTGTTCAAGAAGTTTGCCAATGTCGATTGCTTCGACATTGAGGTGAACGAGACGGACCCGGTTAAGCTGGCGGAGATCGTCATCAAGCTGGAGCCGACGTTCGGTGCGATCAACCTTGAGGACATCAAGGCGCCGGAGTGCTTCATTGTCGAGCGTATCTGCAAGGAGCGGATGAACATTCCGGTTTTCCATGACGACCAGCATGGCACAGCGATTGTCGCGGCCGCTGCGGCGTCTAATGCGCTGAGGGTGGCTGGCAAGAAGATCGAGGACATTCGCGTCGTGGCGCTCGGCGCGGGCGCGGCCGGCATCGCCTGCCTCAAGATGCTGAAGGTGATGGGTGTGCGGCCCGAGAACATTTTGATGCTGGATTCCAAGGGCGTGGTGCACACGGCGCGCAACAATTTGACCGAGGAAAAGGTTGAGTTTGCGCAGAACACGCATTTGCGCACACTTGATGAAGCGCTTGTTGGCGCGGACCTGTTTCTCGGCGTGTCCGGCCCCGGCCTGCTGACCGCTGAAATGGTCGCCAAGATGGCTAGAACCCCGATCATTTTCGCGCTGGCCAATCCGACTCCGGAGATCATGCCCGACGAGGCACGGCGCGGTGCTTCAGATGCGCTGATTGCAACCGGGCGTTCGGATTTTCCCAATCAGGTCAACAATGTGCTGTGCTTCCCGTTCATCTTCCGTGGCGCGCTGGATGTCGGGGCGACGCAGATCAATGATGCGATGAAGCTTGCCTGCGTTGAAGCGATTGCCGGTCTTGCCCGCAAGACCGCCTCGGCAGAACTTGGTCAGGCCTATCAGGGCGAACGTCTGACATTTGGCCCGGACTATCTCATCCCCAAGCCCTTTGACCCGCGCCTGTTGCCGACCATTGCACTCGCCGTCGCCAAAGCGGCGATGGACAGCGGTGTGGCGACAAGGCCGGTTGATCTGGAAGTTTACGAGCGCAGCCTGCAGGGCCAGGTGTTCAAATCCTTCGGCGTCATGCGGCGGGTGTTTGAGACGGCCCGTGCCTCCAAGCGCCGGATTGTGTTTGCGGAAGGAGAGGATGAACGTGTGCTGCGAACGGCACAGGCAATGCGCGAAGACCTTGGCGTATCGCCAATCCTGATCGGGCGGCCCGAAGTGGTGGACAGCCGGATTGAGCGCGAGGGGCTTAAACTTGTGCGCGGTCAGGATTTTGATCTCGTGAACCCGGAGAATGACCCGCGCTACCGTGACTACTGGATGAGCTATCACGCGCTGATGCGCCGCCGTGGCGTGTCGCCGGATTTGGCCAAGTCCGTGTTGCGGTCCAACTCGACGGCGATTGCCGCTGTCATGGTGCATCGCGGCGAGGCGGATTCGATGATCTGCGGCACGTTCGGTGAATACCGCTGGCATCTGAACGCGGTCACACAGGTTCTGGCCGACGCAGACCATCATCCAGTGGCGGCGCTTTCGCTGATTATTCTCGAAAGCGGGCCGCTGTTCATTGCCGATACGCAGGTGCATCTGGACCCGAACGGCCGCCAATTGGCGGACACGACGGTTGCTGCCGCGCGGCATGTGCGGCGCTTCGGCATAGAGCCGAAGATTGCGCTGTGCACGCGCTCGCAGTTCGGCAACCTCGACAATCCGACCGGGCGGGCCTCGCGTGATGCGCTGGCAATCCTTGACAGCATGGAGCTGAATTTTGAATACGAAGGCGAGATGAACATTGATACGGCGCTCGAACCAGAATTGCGCGAGCGCCTGTTTCCAGAGGGCCGCCTGAAGGGCCGCGCCAACACGCTGGTGTTTGCCGACACGGAAGCGGCAAGCGCCACGCGCAACGTGCTGAAGTCGATTGCCGGCGGACTTGAGGTCGGACCGGTCTTGATGGGCATGGGCAACCGAGCGCATATCGTCACGCCGTCGATCACCACGCGCGGCCTGTTGAACATTGCCGCGCTGGCAGGGTCAGAGGTCGCGAGTTACGGGTGAGAGTGGTCGGCTACACCTGAAGATCAAACACGGTTATCCCGTCGTAGCCATTGACACACAACGCCACCAGATCGCGACCCGCTGCCGCATGGACTGGATGCCGCTCATATTCCAGATGCGCATCGCGGTCGCGGAAGGTGCAGATGAAGCCGTGTGTGTACTCACCGCTCTTGTTCTCGAAATCACGGTTCGGACCGGTGCGGAAATCCACCAGGCCATCGACGATTGGCAGGAGACTGGCGAGCCTTTCCATCACATCGGCCAGTGAGGCAGACGTGACATCGGAGCGGATTTGGCAGAAGACGCAATGTTCGATCATAGGTTTGCTTTCGGTTCGATGAGGATGGCGCGGAAATCGTTGACGTTGGTGAGCGTGGGGCCGGTGATGACTTGAGTGCCAAGGCGTTCAAAGAATGTGTGGCTGTCGTTTTGATCAAGTAAGGACTGCGGGTTGAGATCATGCGCCTTGGCTTGCGCGAGCGTTTCAGGTCCGATCAGCGCACCTGCAACCTCCGCTGCGCCGTCCACGCCATCGGTGTCGCACGAGAGCGCGTGGATGGCTCCTGCTCCTTGCAGAGCTATTGCCATGGCCAACATGAACTCAGCGTTCGGACCGCCGATGCCATTGCCCCTGCGCGTCACCGTCAGCTCGCCGCCGGACAACAGCAGAAGGGATGCATCGCCCGGCTTGATTGACTGTTGAAGATCAAGCGCCAATTCAGCTTGAGACCTCGCCACATTCCGCGCCTCTCCCTCAATCCGGTCGCCGAGGATGCGAACGTCCAGACCGGATTTGCGGGCGAGAGCCGCTGCTGCCTCAAGTGATTGCAAGGGCGCGGCGATGACGCGGTTTACGGTGTTGGCAAGGCGTGGATCATTTGGCGCGACGACGCCTGAACCACGGGCCAAAGCCGCAAGCACGGATGGCGGCACGTTGATATTCCATTTGGCGAGAATTGCGAGCGCATCTTCAGCAGACGACGCATCTGGCACCGTTGGTCCAGAACCAATCAGGGCCGGATCATCGCCCGGCACATCGGAGATCATCAGTGACAACAGACGCGCCGGATAAACCGCGGCGGCGAGCTGTCCGCCTTTTACTCGGCTCAAATGCTTGCGCACAATGTTCATCTCGCCAATCGGCGCGCCGGAGGACAGCAGCGCGGCGTTGACCGCCTGCTTTTCAGAGAGCGTCACGCCATCAACCGGCTGGACCAGCAGCGCCGACGCGCCGCCGGATATCAGGACAACGACGAAATCGTTTTCACCTTGGCCTGTGGCCAATTCGAGCATGCGCCGCGTGGCGTTGAATCCTGCCGCGTCGGGAACCGGATGCGCGGCCTCGACAATCTCAATGCCTTGGCAGGTGCGGCCATAACCATAGCGGGTGATGACGAGGCCCTCGCATGGTCCCCACACGCTTTCCAGCGCTTCAGCCATGCGCGCCGAAGCTTTGCCTGCGCCGATAACGAGCACGCGGCCCTTCGGGCGCGGTGGCAGATGGGCTGGGACGATGCGCATCGGGTCAGCGGTCTCGACTGCGCGGTCAAACAGTGCGCGCAGAAAGACTGACGGATCGGAGACGCTCATGGCTCTAGACCGCCACTCGATGCGCGGACGACCAGATTGACCGGTGCTCGCGCTTCCGGTTCCGGTCGCGTGCCTTCCTCCAGCCAGTCGAGCATGGTCCTTGCGGTCTGTCGGCCAAAGGCAGCGATGTCGCAGCGCACGGACGAGAGTTGCGGCCAGACCTGCGCGCATTCTTCAATATCGTCAAAGCCGACCAGCCGGAAATCCTGTCCAACCTGACGGCCAAGCCGGGCAAAGCCGGACAACATGCCGAGTGCAATCAAGTCATTGTAACAGATGGCAGCATCGACATCGGGCATTTCCTTGCCGAGCCGCAGCGCCGCCTCATTGCCAAATGCTCGGGTGGCGCGACCGTGCAGCATCAGCGGCTCCAGGCCCGCTTCATGCATGACGTTGAGGTAGCCGGACATGCGCTCGCGCGTGATTGGGCGCTCTTGCAGACCGCCGACAAAGGCGATCTTGCGTGCGCCGGTTTCGATCAGATGCTGTGCTGCTGCCCGGCTGCCATCCGGGTAATCAAGCGATGAGAATGGGAACAGGTCGGTTCTCCTGTCCACCTGCCGCAAGACTTGCATGGCCGGGATGCCCGCCTTGACCAGCGGGCCGAACGTGAACTCCTCGCTGCCATAGGTCGGCGAAATGACCAGCGCTGACACGCCATGCTCGATCATCGAATTGACGACCTGCGCCTGCAATGTCGGATTTTCATCGGTGTTGGCGATGACGGTCGCGTAGCCGTGTTCGGAGAAGGCCATCTGCGCGGAGGTTGCGAACTCGGTGAAGAACGGGTTGCGCAGGTCGTTGATGACAAGCCCGATCAAACCGACATTGGCCGTGCGCAAGTTTGCGGCGGCGCGGTTGTAGACGTAGCCGATGGAGGCCATCGCCTCGCGCACGACCTTGCGGGTGATGTCCTTGACCAGCGGGCTGTCCTGCAGGACAAGGCTCACCGTTGATTTCGACAGGCCGGCGACCTTGGCAACATCAATGATGGTCGGCCGACGGTTCATGCCGCTGTCCTCACTCCACGCCATGCAATGCGAGCAGCGTGCGCATCCGTTGTGTAGCGAGGTCGGGCCTTGCCAACAAGCGGGCTTGATCGGCGAGGCGGAAGACTTCAGCATAGTGTGTGATCTCGCGGCTCGACTGGAAGCCTGCGGGCATAATGAAATGGGTCTGCCAGCCGTTGAGCCATGAAAGGAAGGCGATGCCAGCCTTGTAGAAGCGGGTTGGTGCCTTGAAGATTTCTCGGCTTAGCGGCACGGTGGGTTCGAGCAGCGCCCGGAACTTGGCATTGTCGCCAAGCGCCAGTGCTTCAAGTGCCTGGCTGGCTGCCGGGGTAATGGCGGCGAAGATGCCGAGCAGCGCGTGCGAGTGATGCTGGCCATCGCCTTCAATCAACGGCGCGTAGTTGAAATCATCGCCGGTGTAGAGCCGCACGCCCTCGGGCAAGCGGGCGCGGAAGGCGACTTCGTGGGCTTCGTCGAGCAGCGAGATTTTGATGCCGTCCACCTTGCCGGGGTTTTCGTTGATGAGTCCAAGGACGAAATCCGAGGCGCGGTCTACGTCGTTTGATCCCCAGTAGCCCTTGAGCGCCAAGTCGAACATGTCGCCGAGCCAGTGCAGGATGACGGGATCCTTCGCCTGATCGATCAGGCGGCGGTAGACTTTGCGGTAGATGTCCTCGCCCGCGTTGATGGCGGTGAAGGCGCGGGAGGCCATCAGGATGAGTTGGCCGCCTGCTGCCTCGATGGCCGCCATCTGCGTTTCGTATGCGGAGATGATGGCGTCTGCGTCACGCAGGTCTGCCAGCGCCACATGATCGGTGCCGGCGCCGCAGGCGACGCGCGGCTGCATCGGGTGGGCATTGGCTGCTCGCATTGTCCGCTCGATCAATTCTTTTGCTGTGAGCCAATCGACGCCCATGCCGCGCTGGGCTGTGTCCATGGCTTCGGCAAGGCCAAGGCCCTGATCCCAAAGCCCGCTTCGAAACGCGAGCGTTGCGTCCCAATCGACAGCAGGACGCGTGTCCCACGGGCTGCGCTCCTTGAGCGGATCGGAAACGACATGCGCGGCGGCAAAGGCGGTGCGGGTTAGCGGGACCGTTGGCGCACGCACTTTGAGTGGCTCGCCTATCAGGCGGTAGGGATCGATGGTCCGGGCATAGGTGGGCAAGTTCAACATTGCTTATCCTCAAGCGTGGCCGTTGTCGGCGCGGATCATGTCCGCAGCCTTTTCGGCTATCATGATGGTGGCGGCGTTGGTGTTGGATGAGACGACGGTCGGCATGATCGACGCGTCAGCAACACGCAAACCCTCGATGCCGTTGAATTTCAGGCGCGGCGAGACGACCGCCTCAGCGTCCGCGCCCATGCGGCAGGTGCCTGCCGGATGATGGTCGGTCTTGGCGTTTTTGCAAGCGTAGTTGAAATAATCCTGATCGGACTGCACCCCCGGCCCCGGCAAGCGCTCTGCCATGACGTAGGGCTTCAGCGCATTCTGCCGCATCATCTCGCGTGCGAGCTTCAGGCCGCGTATCGACATTTCGCGGTCGAACGGGTCGGACCAATAGTTGGGGTCGATCAGTGGCGCGGCCATTGGATCGGCGCTCGAAAGCCGCACAGTGCCGCGTGAACGCGGGCGCAGGTAGGCGGAGTTCAGTGTCACGCCGCCGTGCGGCATTGCTGCCACGCCTGCCTCGATGCCGGAGCCGAGACCCAAGTGGAACTGGATATCGGGCGAGCGGGCATTTTCGTCAGCATACCAGAAGCCGCCGGTCTCGAAGAGGCTTGAGGCGACAGGGCCTTTGCGGGTGAAGAGATATTGCAATCCGGCGACTGCCGACCACAGCGGCTTGGCATATTTGTCATACGTGTGGTCACCCGTGCATTCGGCGATGACGAACAGGTCGAGATGATCCTGCAGGTTGGAGCCGACGCCGGGCTGGTCAAAAACGGTTGCGATGCCAACAGATTTGAGATGATCCGCCGGGCCGACACCCGACAGCATCAGCATGCGCGGCGAGCCGATCGCGCCGGAGGAGAGGATGACTTCGCGCCCGGCCAGATGCTTGGTGCCATCCAACATTTCCGCGCCGAGCGCCCTGCCCTTGTCGACGATGATGCGCTTGACCTGCGCGCTCGTTTTTACCGTCAGATTGGCACGACGTTTGGCTGGTGCGAGAAAGGCCATTGCGGCGGATGAGCGGCGGGCGTTGCGCTGGGTGAGCTGATAGTAGCCGACGCCATCCTGGCTCGCGCCGGTCAGGTCATGATTGCGCGGAATGCTCATTTCAGCTGCGGCCCTGAACCATGCCTCGCAAATCGGCAGCGGCGAGATCGGCTGCGACACGCCGAGCGGGCCGCCCTTGGCATGGTATTCATTGTCAAATGTGTCATTGTCCTCGGACTTGCGGAAGTATGGCAGCACATCGCGATGGCTCCAGCCTTCACAGCCCATCTGCCGCCATTCGTCATAGTCGAGCGCGTTGCCGCGGGTGTAGAGCTGCGCGTTGATCGACGAGCCGCCGCCGATCACTTTGGCCTGCGTGTAGCGGATGACCATGTTGTTCATGTGCTTTTGCGGCACCGTCTGCCAGCCCCACGAGCCGATGCCCTTGGTCATTTTGGCGAAGCCTGCGGGCACGTGGTAGAACGGGTGCCGGTCGGTGCCGCCTGCTTCAAGCAGCAGCACCCTCACATCCGGATTTTCGCTGAGCCGCGCTGCGAGCACGCATCCCGCTGATCCTCCGCCGATGATGACATAGTCGTAATCCATGACGTCTCTCTACAATTTCGGAATGTGCAGGCCGCCGCCTGCGTCAATGACGGAGCCGGTGGAGAATGGCAGTGCGCCTGACGCCAGTGCGGCGCAGACTGCGGCGATGTCCTCCGGCAGGCCCCAGCGGGCTTCCGGAACGAGGCCTTTGGCGATGAGGTCATCGTATTTGGCCGTCACGCCCGCCGTCATGTCAGTCTTGATGATGCCAGGGCGTACCTCAAACACGTCTATGCCCTCAGCCGCCAGCCGCAGCGCGAGGCCTTTCGCAAACATGCCAAGCCCGGCCTTGGACATGCAATAGTCGAGCCGTTCCGGCGAGGCTATGGTGGACGAGACGGAGGTGATGAACTGTATCGAACGGCGTTGCTGCGATGGCGCGGAGAGCATGGCCTTGGCAACGGCCTGAGTGAAGAACACCGTACCGCGCAGGTTCACATCGATCACGGTGTCAAATGTCTCCGGCTCAAGATCAAGAAAATCGCTCCGTTTGGGCGAGGCGATGCCGGCGTTGTTGATCAGGCAGTCAATGCCGCCATGCCTGGCAAGCACGGCATCGATGGCGGGTTGATGTGTGGCAAGGTCGCCAAGGTCGAACCGGAATTCACCGTCGCCGGGCGTGCGGTTGAGGCGGGCGACGGTGAAGCCATCCGCCTCAAGACGCGCGGCAATGGCTGCGCCGATGCCGCGCCCAGTGCCTGTGACAATGGCGACACGCTTCATGATTTCAGCTCCGTTCTCCGGATGTGGTCGGCGACGCGCAGCGCCTGCGCGGCGATGGTCAGCGACGGGTTGACGGCCGCCGAGGTCGGCAGGAAACCGGCATCGACGATGAACAGGTTCTGGTGATCGTAGCTGCGGCAAAACGGGTCGAGCGGCGCGGTGGCCGGGTCGGTTCCCATGCGCGACGTGCCGCACTGGTGCGAGGGGAGCCTGCCGTCGATGAGCTGAGACAGGACAATCGGATATCCCGCAGCTTTCATGACTTCTTTCGTGCGGGAGACCAGCATCTCATGCGCTTTCATGTTGAAACGCCGCCATTCAAGCGTGATCTTGTCGCCATCGACACGCACGCGGCTTTCCGGTCGTGGCAGATCCTCGCTGCACAGATACCAATCAACAGACCGGCGGCTGAGCATGCCGAGCGCCCATTCCGGCACGAGCGGGACACGCGATTTGAGAATGGGCGCGGTGACGCGGCCGAGCAGTTGGACTTGGCCAAGCGGGCCGGAGCCTCTGCCGTCATCGAAGTAGAAGTCGTTGAAGTGCAGCGTCTTTTGATAGACTGAATCGTTAACCGTGCGCGGGTCGATGGCGAGCATGAACGAGGCGTTGTGGTTCATGAAGTTGCGGCCGATCTGGTCGGAACTGTTGGCCAGACCGTTCGGGTTTCTGCCGTCGGCAGACCGCAGCAGCAACACCGTGGAGCGCACCGCACCGGCTGAGAGAATTGTCAGCTTTGGCGACAAGCGTTTCTCCTCGCCGTTCTGTTGGTAGACAATTGCGCTGATCCGGTTCTGCGCATCTGTCTCCAGCCGGATCACATCGGCACCCGTCTCAAGCGTGATGTCGGGGTCATTCAGCGCTGCCGAAAGGCCGCAGCTTTCGGCATCCATCTTGCCGGTGAGCGTGTCCGGAAACGCGTCAAACCCGGTTTTGGCGCGTTTCAGCCAGCGGTCGATATCCACGCCAAGCGGCAGGCTTGCCGGATGCAGACCGGCCTTTTTCAGCCGCTCGCGGACGCGCGCAATGGCAGGCTCGTCGGGCACCGGAGCGTGCGCGTAGGGTCTGGTATGGTGGGGCTCGGTCGGGTCTTCATCCGGCGTGCCGTGCGTTTGGTAAAGCTCTTCAGCTTTGCAATACCAAGGTTCTAATTCATCATAAGAAAATGGCCATGCAGGCGACACGCCGCCTTCCGGAAAGGCCATCTCCGAGAAGTCTTCCTTGCGGTAGCGGAAATGCACCGCGCCGTAGAATTTGGTGTTGCCACCGACGACATAGTAATTTCCCGGCGTGAACGGCTTGCCGTCCTTGTCAAACCAGGTCTCTTTCGGACTGTAGAAGCCGCGCTGGAAAATCGCCCGCGTGTCGCGCGTTTCCGGCGTGTCCAGAATGCGTTGGCCCTTCTCGAGAATGACAACTTTCGCACCCGACCCGGCAAGACCAGCAGCGAGCGACGCCCCGCCCATGCCGGAGCCAATGATGACAATGTCGGGACTTGTCGTATTCATTCCCATACTTCCTGATGCTGTTTCCGGTCGGCGTGGCACCCACACCGGCCGGATAGTCTTACTTCACAGAGGCGATGGCGTCTGCGAGAAGTGTTACGCCTTCCGCGCCCGTTTTCTTTGAATTGAAGAATTCGGTGATCGCGTCCGTCGCCGCGCTGACGATAGCCGAATTGGCCGCATGCGTGCCGGCAAATGTCGGCACTGCGGTTCCGCCCTTGTCGTTCGACGTCAGCGACAGCGAAGTCGCCTGCGCGCAGGCGTCCATTGCTTTCAGGTCAATGTCCGTCCGCGCCGGGATGGCGCCTTTGGCAAGGTTGAACTTGACCTGCACTTCCGGGTCCATGATCGCCCGTGCCAGCACGTCCTGTCCCTTCACCGCATCCGGATTGCTCTGCGCAAACAGCGACAGCGAGTTGACGAGATAGACAAATGCATCGCCTTTGGCTTTCGGCACCGGGATGCAGGCATAGTCCTTGTCGGAGACTTTGCCGGCGTTGGTAAACTCGCCCTTGGCCCAGTCACCCATGATCTGCATCGCCGCCTCGCCATTCATCACCATGGCGGTTGCAAGGTTCCAGTCACGCCCGGAAGCGTTTTCATCGATCATGCCGCGCAGTTGCGCCAGTTGGTCGAATACCGCAACCATCGTCTCGCCGCGCAGCGTGGCATCGTCAAGATCAACCAGCGCCTTGCGGTAGAAGTCCGCGCCGCCGACACCGGCCACGACGGCTTCAAACATGTAAGCTTCCTGCCAAGCCTGTCCGCCATGGGCCAGCGGCGTGATGCCGGCCTCCTTGAACTTGGGCGCAAGCGCGTTCAGCTCTTCCCACGTCTTGGGATAAGTCGCACCGATCTTGTCGAATGCGGCTTTCGACACCCACATCATGTCGGTGCGGTGTACATTGGTTGGCACACTGACATAGTGGCCGCCGATCTTGGTGAAGTCCTGCACCGCTTTCGGCAACTGTGTGTCCCAGCCGTCGGCAGCGGCAAGTGCGTCGACATTGCCGAGCAGTCCCTGATTGGCCCAGTCGATAATGTTCTGGCCCAGCATCAGCATCGCCGTCGGCGGATTGCCGGAGGCGATGCGCGCCTGCAATGCTGTCTTGGCTGCGTCACCGCCGCCGCCCGCCACAGGGCTGTCTTTCCAGGTCACGCCTCCGGCGACGACTTTGTCTTTAACGGCAGACAGCGCGGCAGCTTCGCCGCCCGACGTCCAAAAGTGCATCACCTCGACCGAAGGCTCGGCCAGCGACGGCGCAACGAAGCTCAACAGCATCGACGACGCCAACAATAGTTTCCTCATAACCCATCTCCATCCATGGATTTCAGGCGGCTGTTTCAAACCCAAGGCCATGGTTACCGCGTTGTCCGCGGCCTTGCGGCAAATGATCGTTTCGTTCTCCCGGTATGCTTTGGCGACCAGAAGCATTCAAAGACGCTTCTGGCTTGTCGGATCAAACAGCACCGCTTTTCCAAGATTGAAGGCAAATGGCACTGTTTCTCCGGATTTGACATCGGCGTCGGCGCGCATGCGCGCTGTCAATTCCTTGCCGCCGAGATGGGTGATCACGTAGGTGTCGGACCCTGCAGGTTCGACGATTTCCACCCGGCCACTGATCGCGACGATTGATTTGGAGTGGCGGTCTGCGCCATCCTTGTCGGTGATGGCTTCGGGCCGGATGCCGAGGATGACTTTCTGGCCGGGGTGCAGCTTGGTGGACGTTATGCTGTCAGGCACGGCAATTTGCACCGCTTCGCCTTCACGGGCGATTTCCAGCACATTGCCGCCGCTCCCCGCAGCCACTGTTGCGGGCAAAAGGTTCATTGCGGGCGAGCCCATGAAATCGGCAACAAAGATGTTGTCGGGCTTGTTGTAGATCTCATGCGGCGTGCCGAATTGCTGCAACTCGCCGTCCCTCAGAACTGCAATCTTGGTCGCCAACGTCATGGCTTCGATCTGGTCGTGCGTGACATAAATGATGGTCTTGCCGGTGGCGGCATGCAGCCGCTTGATCTCGACGCGCATGTCAACGCGCAGCTTCGCATCAAGATTGGACAGCGGCTCGTCGAACAGGAAGAGCTTCGGGTCACGCACCAGCGCCCGGCCCATGGCGACGCGCTGGCGCTGGCCGCCAGAAAGCTGGCTTGGCTTGCGGTCCAGCAGATGGCCGATCTGCAATGTCTTTGAAACGCTCTCAATCGCCTTGTCGCGCTCTGCCTTCGGCACGCCGCGCATCTCCATGCCGAAGGCGATGTTTCCAGCGACTGTCATATTCGGGTAGAGTGCATAGGACTGGAACACCATGGCGATGTCGCGCTTGGACGGGTGCAAATCATTGATCGGATAGCCGTCAACGCTGATTGTGCCCTCGGTGATCGGCTCGAGACCGGCTATCGTGTTCAGCAGCGTGGACTTGCCGCAGCCGGACGGACCGACCAGCACCAGAAAGCCGCCTTTTTCCAGTTCGAGGTCGATGCCTTTCAGGATCTCCACCGGGCCATAGCGCTTGCGCAGGCCTGATATTTGCATGAACGGTTGTTGGGAGTGCATGGTCATGGCAATCAGCCTTTCACGGCGCCGGCCATCAAACCGCGCACGAAGTAGCGGCCCGAGACGACATAGACGATGAGGGTTGGAAGAGCGGCGAGGATCGCGCCGGCGAAATGGACATTGTATTCCTTGACGCCTGTCGAGGAGTTGACGAGGTTGTTGAGCGCGACCGTCATCGGGAAGCTATCGAAGTCCGAGAAGGATGCGCCGAACAGGAAGTCGTTCCATACGTTGGTGAACTGCCAGATGACCGTGACAATTATGATCGGTGCCGAAAGTGGCAAAAGGATGCGCCGGAAAATCTGGAAGAACCCCGCGCCGTCGATCATCGCCGAGCGGACCAGCTCGGTCGGAAACGCGGCGTAGAAATTGCGGAAGAACAGCGTGGTGAAGCCGAGGCCGTAGACCGTGTGCACAAGGATCAGCCCGAAGATCGTGCCGGACAGGCCAAGGAAACCCAGCACTGCGGCCATCGGTATGATGACAATCTGGAACGGGATGAAGCAGGAGAACAGCATCAGACCGAAGACGTAATTGTCACCGCGGAAGCGCCACTTGGTCAGGACGTAGCCATTGAGCGCGCCGAGCGCTGTTGCCAAGATGACTGCCGGAATGACCATCAGGAACGAATTGAGGAAATAGGGCACGAGGCCTGTCGGCGAGACGCCGATCTGCGCGGTGGACCAAGCTGACCGCCATGGCTCCAGCGTCCAAGCTTGCGGCAGATTCATCATCTGGCCTTGGCGGATTTCCTCC
>JANPEK010000165.1:0-3573 GCA_031422915.1 Phyllobacteriaceae bacterium
GCTTGGCATTCCACTTATCGAACAGGAAATCCTCGCCGGTGTTGAAAACCGCCGCGTGGCCGTGGACGCCGTGTTTGACTCGGTGTCTGTGGTAACAACGTTCAAGGACGAACTGTCCAAGGCGGGCGTAATTTTCTGCTCGATCTCGGAGGCGATCCGCGAGCATCCGGATTTGGTGAAGAAATATCTCGCCACAGTCGTGCCGACTACTGACAATTATTATGCGACGCTCAACAGCGCTGTGTTCACCGATGGATCGTTTGTCTATGTGCCGAAGGGCGTGCGTTGTCCGATGGAATTGTCGACCTACTTTCGCATCAACGAAAAGAACACCGGCCAGTTCGAACGCACGCTCATCATTGCCGAAGAAGGTGCATACGTTTCCTATCTCGAAGGCTGCACCGCGCCGCAGCGCGACGAAAACCAGCTGCATGCCGCCGTGGTTGAGCTGATTGCGCTGGATGATGCAGAGATCAAATATTCCACTGTTCAGAACTGGTATCCCGGCGACAAGGACGGCAAGGGCGGCATCTACAATTTCGTCACCAAGCGCGGCGATTGCCGGGGCAAAAATTCGAAGATTTCGTGGACGCAGGTCGAAACCGGGTCGGCGATCACCTGGAAATACCCAAGCTGCATCCTGCGCGGCGACAATTCGCGCGGCGAGTTTTATTCGATTGCCGTCTCGAACGGCCGCCAGCAGATCGATAGTGGCACCAAGATGATCCACCTTGGCAAAAACACATCGAGCCGGATCATTTCCAAGGGCATTTCGGCGGGACACTCGAACAACACCTATCGCGGTCAGGTCTCCGCCCACCGCAAGGCCGAGAACGCCCGCAACTTCACCCAGTGCGACTCGCTACTGATCGGCAACAATTGCGGCGCGCATACTGTGCCCTACATCGAAGCGAGGAACGCCACAGCGCAGTTCGAGCATGAGGCGACCACGTCGAAGATTTCCGAGGACCAGCTGTTCTACGTCATGCAGCGCGGCATTCCGCAGGAAGAGGCGATTGCGCTGATCGTCAACGGGTTTGTAAAGGAAGTCATTCAGGAACTGCCGATGGAGTTTGCTGTGGAAGCACAAAAGCTGATCGGGATTTCACTTGAGGGGAGCGTGGGGTGATGGATCCGGTCAATCTGGTCTTTTACGCCGCTGTCTGTGGCACTTTGGCAGCCGTGTCGCCGATGGGAAAATCACGCCTGATACGCGGCGTGTTCGGCATCATTGTCGGGCTGTTTGCGGCTGGTGTGTTGCCGTATTTGAAGGGACTTTTGGGGCTGTGACACCTGACGGGCTTCAAAACGAGGAAGGCGAGCCTCGACAGGCTACGGGTTCTAAGAAGTACGTGTTTCTTGAAGATCAAAAATGGTTCTTTTGGTTCGATCTTGAAATGTGGGCGTACATCATCTTTGGCATGGCTGTTGTCGTTGCCTTGCTGTTTTAGGAAAATCATAAATGCTAGAAATTCGCAATCTCCACGCCCGCATCGCTGGCACTGACACTGAAATCATTCGGGGCCTGAACCTCTCAGTCAAGGCCGGCGAAGTCGCTGCGATCATGGGGCCCAACGGCTCCGGAAAGTCGACGCTGTCATACATCCTCGCCGGGCGCTCTGACTATGAAGTCACCGAAGGCGAAATCCTCTACAATGGCGAAAGCATCCTTGAGATGGACCCCGCCGAGCGCGCGTCAAAGGGTATCTTCCTTGCATTCCAGTATCCGATGGAAATACCGGGCGTTGCCACTCTGGAGTTCTTGAAGGTCGCGATGAATGCGCAGCGCAAGGCGCGCGGCGAGGACGACATGAAGATCGCTGATTTCATCCGCACGGTGAAGGAAGCTGCTGCCTCACTCGAGATTGATTTCAACATGCTGAAGCGTCCGCTTAATGTCGGGTTTTCAGGCGGCGAGAAGAAGCGGGCGGAGATTTTGCAGATGAAGCTGCTTGAACCCAGGCTGTGCATTCTCGACGAGACGGATTCGGGGCTTGATATCGATGCGCTGAAAGTGGTGTCGGATGGCGTCAACTCGCTGCGCTCGCCGGACCGTGCCGTGCTGGTGATCACCCATTATCAGCGCCTGCTCGACCACATCGTGCCGGATACCGTGCATGTTCTCTATAAGGGTCAGGTGATCAAGTCCGGCGACAAGTCGCTGGCGCTGCATCTGGAAGAAAATGGCTACGCCGACGTGATTGAAGAGGCGGCGTGAGGTGAGCGTTATGAACATTCATGCCGGACGGATGCAGACTGCGGCGGAAGTCGCGCTGACCGAGCTTTATGTTGCCAAGATGGGCGCGTTGCCGGGCAATCCGGATGTCGCCGCCGCGCGCGATCTTGCTGTTGACGCGCTGAAGACGCTCGGTTTGCCGACGCGGCGGGTTGAGAGCTGGCACTACACGGATTTACGCTCGCTGCTGAGGGCAATACCAACCGGCAGTGAGACCCAGTTCGATGGCTTGGAGCCGCTGGTCAGGGGCGCTGCGCTGCTGGTGGTGGACGAGGGCAACGCGCTTGGCGGAAACGCTGATGCGGGCGTTGCGGTCACGCGCATTGCGGCGAAGCTGGAGGACGGAAGTTTTGCCAAGGCGCTTGTGACGCGCGGCACGGACGACGCGATTGGCCAGATAAACACAGCGCTGGTGTCTGACGGCTATCATCTGGACATTGCCGACGGCACGACGCTTGGCGCGCCCATTGAGGTGCAGTTTGCGGCCAACCAAGATTCGCACACGCGGCTGGCCATCAAGGCGGGCAAAAGCACCAAGGCAACAATCATCGAGCGCCACACCGGCGGCAATGCGTTTGTTTCGGCGATTACGCATCTGACTGTTGATGATGGTGCGGAAATTACACTGATTGTCGATCAGGAGCGCGGCGCGGGCGCGGTGCATCTGGGGCAGCTCAATGCGTGGGTCGGCAAGGATGCCAAGCTGATTGTGTTTATGATGAACTCCGGCGGCAAGCTTGTGCGGCAGGAAGTTCATGTGGCGGTCAAGGGTGAGAGATCGGATTTTAAGCTGCGCGGCATAAATCTGGTTGGTGGCGATGCGCATATCGACGTGACGATGACGCTAAACCATGAGGTCGAGAACACCACTTCGACGGAAGTGATCCGCAATGTCGTCACCGGGCGCGGGCATGGGGTGTTTCAGGGGCAGATCAAGGTTTTCCCAGGCGCGCAAAAGACCGATGCCAAGATGGCATGCAACACGCTGCTGCTGTCGGACGAGGGCGAGTTTTCGACCAAGCCGGAACTGGAAATATTTGCCGACGACGTGCAATGTGGCCATGGCGCAACCGTGCGCGAAGTCGAACCGCAGCATCTGTTTTATCTGATGGCGCGGGGGATTCCGGAGCCAATCGCCCGCGGGCTTTTGGTCAAGGCTTTTGTGGCCGAGATCATTGAGGAACTGGAAGACGAGGCGCTGGTGGAGGCGCTGGAGACGCGGCTGCAGGATTGGCTTCAGAATAATGCGTGATTATTTTTCTGACCTCAGTGCTGCCCCTCATCCGTCGCTTCGCGCCACCTTCTCCCCGCAAGTGGCGGAGAGAAGGGAAGTGCGC
>JANPEK010000166.1:0-7818 GCA_031422915.1 Phyllobacteriaceae bacterium
CAAACACCTCATCGAAAAGGGTAAACCTCCAAAACTCGCCCTCATCGCCGTCGCCCGCAAAATCCTCATCACCGCCAATGCACTGCTGCGCGACAACAAGGAGTTCGCCGCTTGATCCCAATACAGTTGCCAGACTTGGCCTTGCGTAAAGGTGAAGACTGGGTCGTCGGGACAAGCCCGACGATGACGAAGCGAGGAGTTTTGGCCCACAATCGCCAGCCCGCAATCAAACCAGCAAAGGTCTCACCGCGTCCCGCGTGATACCCGTTCGATCTCTTCGCGCACCAATCTTTCCACCAGTGTGGGCAAATTGTTGTCGAGCCAGTCCTGCAGCATCGGGCGGACCATTTCTTCGGTCATCTGGGCGACGGATGTGTTGCGCTCCTCGTGCAGGGCGACGGTCAGATGCTCGAAAGATTTCGCGACCTGGCGGCTGGCGGCTTCTGAGATGATCGGGCGCAGATCGCTCACCGGCGTTGGCACGTTGACGATGGCCGCTGATTCCGGGGCGGCGATGGCGGCGTTTCTGTCGGCTACCATGTCATCGAAGGTCGGGAAGCGAACCGGCGCGGATTTCGCCTCCACAGATTGGGCTCCGGTCTGCGGCTTCTGGCTCTGCACGAACGCATCCTGCACGGGCTTGGCAAACACGTCAGCCTCCTGAAACTCGCGTGAAAATTCGACAATGTCGGCGACAGCGGCAACCGGCGCGGCTTCCGCCTCACCT
Source organism: Phyllobacteriaceae bacterium (assembly GCA_031422915.1). Lineage (GTDB taxonomy): Bacteria > Pseudomonadota > Alphaproteobacteria > Rhizobiales > Rhizobiaceae > JANMEX01. Next base: position 728 of record JANPEK010000166.1, read on the forward strand.
GTCTCGTCATCTTTGCCGTCCTCGATGATCCGGCGGATCGAGGCCAGAATCTCTTCCATGGTCGGTTCGCGGGAGACGGTTTGTGCCTGTGTCATGATCGTTTTCTTTTTGATGCCGCAAGAAAATCAATTCGCGGCTGACGCCCGAATCACAATGCACAATAGAACGAACAACGGCGGGAGAGAATCCCGCCGTTTGCAATCAGTTCAACCGTCAACAGTTTAGAATAATCAGCGCCCGTCAGGTGTACGCAGGCCGAACCACTTGTCCTTGACCGCCTCGTAGTGCTCTTCGGGCTTCTGCACCTTGACGCCAAGAGCGAGGCGGGTTGCGGTGAGACGGCCGGTGGCGGAGAGAACCGCATAGCTGGCCACCACGACATCGCGCTCGGCGCCGACCAGATTGAGCTGCGCTGTGACCACATCGCTCTGGGCGTTCAACACATCAAGCGTGGTGCGCTGGCCGACCTTGCGCTCTTCGACCACGCCGTCAAGCGCAAGTTGCGCCGCGGCGACGACCTGTTTGTTGGCAGACACAGCAACGCGGGAGGCTTCCATCTGGGTCCAGGCGGACGTGACGGCAGCGCGGACGCTGTCGCGTGCGACATCGACATCAATGCGCGCCTGGCCAAGCCGTTCCTTTTGCTGGCGCACAGTCGCTGATGCTCGGCCGCCCTGGTAAATCGGCACATTCAGCGCAAAACCGACCGACGCGCGGTTGGATGTGTCGTCACGGAAATTGTCGCCGCCGCCAAACTGGTTTGTGCTGCGGCTGACACCGGCCTCGACGCCGAGCGACGGCAGCAATGCGCCTTCCGCGACCTTTACGCCAAACCCGGACGCGTCGACTGCGAACTCACTGGCCTTGATGGCCGGGTGATTGCCTGCCGATTCTGCCAATGCGGCGTCGAGGGACCGCGGCAAAAGTTTGGAGGCCGGAGCGCCCGCTTTCAGATCCTTGGGATTGTCACCGATCACTTGCCGGTAAACGGCGGCGCTGGATTTGGCCTGTGCCTCGGCGGCGTTCAACTGGGCAATGGCTCCGGCGCGGCCAGCGTCAGCCTGTGCAACATCGGTTCGGGTGCCCTCGCCCACTTCAAACCGGGCCTTGGCGGAGCGGACCTGTTCGAGCAGAAACGCCACATTCTGCTTGCGCAACGCGGCAATCTTGCGGTCGCGGATCACGTCCATATAGGCGGAGACAGCGTCGAACAGCGTGTTCTGTTCCGTGTTGCGCAGACTCTCGCGCGCGGCGAACACCTGCGATTCAGCGGATTTGATGCCGTTTTTTGTGCGGAAACCGTCGAACAGCGTCTGGTTGATGGTGATGCCGAACGAGCCGGTTGAAAGCGATGTGCCCGCCGACGACACATAGGACCCATTGACGTTGCCGGAAATCGTCGGGCGGTAGCCGGATTTGGCGATAGCCACGCCTTCGTCTGTGACACGCACGCCTGCGCGGGCGGAATTGAGGCTCGAATTGTTGTTGTAGGCTTTTGCCAATGCACCTTGAAGGGTTTCACCGAGCGCGTTGCCCGACATGGACACAAGGATTGTTGCGGCCATCAACGCTGCTGAAACACGCGTACTGAATGCGGACACTGCTTAACCCCTCGAAACATACGGCGCTTATCAAGCAAAAATCACGCCGTCCTCATTGCCAGATGGGCAATCAGTTCGCATGTTGCAAAGCACAAATAGCCGGAAGATGTTGCTCAAGTCTAGGGCAGATGGGTTACACTTTGTTAATTTAAAAAAGCTGCTGGTGAATTAAAGAAAGCTGCTGACAGCAAAACGTCAGAGCGCGAACGCTGGCGCGGCGCGGAAACCTGGCAGTGGCTTGACCGAAAGGTTGAAACCGCGACGTGCAGAAACGGTTTTGCCTGACTTGACGTGAACACTGGCGATGGCGGACAGGCCCTCGCCTTCGACTGCAACCAAACGTCCGCCATCGGCCAATTGGGCAAAAAGCGTTGCCGGAACCGAATCAACCGCGCCTTCGATGAGGATGACGTTGAACGGGCCCCTGGATGCGGCACCGGCGGCGAGAGAACCGGCGATGTATTCAATGTTGGAGGCCGGGTGCGCCTTGGCACTATCCAACAGCGCGGCGTCTTCTTCGACCGCAACAACTTTGGCGGCGATATGGCTCAAAATAACCGCTCCATAGCCGGTGGCGCAGCCGATATCGAGAACGGAGTCAGTTGATTTGATTTCGGCAAGCTGGATCAGCTTGGCCAGCGGCGATGGTTCCATCAGGTAGCGGCCATTGCCGAAAGCGATGTCGGCATCGAGATAGGCCATGTCTTTCTTTGCATCGGGAACAAAGTCTTCGCGTGGAACGGTAAGGAACGCGTCCAGAACCGGGTGGCTGGTGACATCGGTGGTGCGCAGCTGGCCATCAACCATCTTGATGCGGAGCGACCCGAAATCAGCATGCGACATGGCTTGTTCCCCGATTTCGGCCATACGACACGGCAAGCCAACGGGCCTGACGCCATATCGCGGGAAGAAGGTGGAGGCCTCGCCCGGAATCGAACCGGGGTGCAAGGATTTGCAGTCCTCTGCGTAACCACTCCGCCACGAGGCCATTTCGCTTCCCGCGAATAATCCGCGACCTGTTAACAGAGGGTTTTCAAAGCGGCAAGCGAAGACAATTACGCAAACGTGATTATTTGAAGTTCCGTGATTATTTGAAGGTCCAAGACTATTTGAAGGTCATTGAGGCGGCTTGCTCTTGCGCCTGCCCCACCAGACCTCCAGCCGACGGCGAAGTTTGCGAACTGCGCTGAACTCGCCGCTCAGGACCAGCAGCCCAAGCGGGATCATCCAGAAGCCGAGGATCGGCAAAAACCCCAGAATGCCGAAAAATATCAGCGCGACGCCGATGGCTATTCGCCCCGCACGCGAGCGTGGCAGATGCATTTCCCAACCAAGTATCTTCAGCGGCGGCTTGGATGTAGGTTCAGGCCTGGGTTCCGTTTCGGCGTTTTGCTGGCTCAATGTCGTGCTCCGGTGATGCAAGCGGCTGAAGTGGTAACGCGCGAGATCGAGTTAAAGCACATTGCGCGGCAATTTAATGGAAATTGCCGCTTGGCAAACAAGAATGGCTTTTGCTATAGGCACGGCGCGTTCGCGCACCTGTTCCTCGGTAGCTCAGCGGTAGAGCAATCGACTGTTAATCGATCGGTCGCTGGTTCGAATCCGGCCCGGGGAGCCAAGTTTTCTCAAACACTGTTGCTGTGATTGCGCATTCAGGCGCAACTTTTGTGGTATTTTGGGATTGAATTTTCCATTTCGATAAAAACCGCTTGGACAAATCCTGCGTAAGCGCTCGATAACAATCAACGCATTGTTTGGGGGAGTTTGCCGAATGGCGTCAGTCGAGCATCAGGGATCTGTGGCTGGGCCTGTAATTGTCTGGTTCCGAAATGATTTGCGCGTTGCTGACAATGCGGCGCTCAGCGCTGCTGTCGAGACCGGTTTGCCGGTGGTGTGCATGTTCATACGCGATCAGAGTGGTCCGGTGCGCGCAAACGGTGCAGCGCAGACTTGGTGGCTGCATCATTCGTTGGTGGCACTTGATGAAAAACTCCGGGCGATTGGGACGCGATTGGTTTTCAGGTCCGGCGAGACTGCGGCTGTGCTCGACGCGGTGATTGCCGAGACCGGCGCGTCGCATGTGTTCTGGAACAGGCGCTATGACCCGGCTGCGATCCCGCTGGATGGGTCGATAAAGTCAGATCTGAAGGCGGGCGGCGTTGATGTGCGCACATTTGATGGCCAGCTTTTGCATGAACCGACGCAGGTCAAGACCGGCAGCGGCGGGCCGTTCAAGGTTTATTCACCGTTCTGGCGCGCGTTCAACACGCTGCCCGAACCACGCCCGCCTTATGCTGCGCCGTTGAAACTTTCGGATGGTTCGGGCCGTATCCAATCCGAGCGGCTGGAGGACTGGAACCTTCTGCCGACAAAACCGGATTGGGCTCAGGGCATGAACGTTGAATGGACACCCGGCGAGGATGGCGCCGCCGCGCGGCTTGACGCTTTTCTTGATGGCGCTGTCCATGGCTATGCCGACGATCGCAATTTGCCCGGCCATCTTTCGACGTCAAAGCTGTCGCCGCATCTGGCAATGGGTGAGATCACGCCATTTCAAATCTGGCACGCATCGGGCGACACCGCAGCGGCGACGCCGCGCGACATCGACAAGTTCCGGTCCGAGGTCGGCTGGCGCGAGTTTGCCTACCATCTGCTGTTCCACTTTCCGAAATTGGCGAACGACAATTACAACAGCTCGTTCAATGCCTTTCCCTGGAGCGAGGCGCGCGCGGATGTTTTGAAAGCGTGGCAGCGCGGCCAGACCGGCTATCCGATTGTCGATGCCGGGATGCGCGAACTGTGGACCACCGGCTGGATGCACAATCGTGTGCGGATGATCGTTGCCTCGTTCCTGATCAAGCATTTGATGATCGACTGGCGCGAAGGCGAAAAATGGTTCTGGGATACGCTGGTCGATGCGTGCCCGGCAAACAATCCCGCAAGCTGGCAATGGGTGGCAGGCTCCGGCGCAGACGCTGCGCCCTATTACCGCATATTCAACCCGATCCTGCAGGGTGAAAAGTTTGATGGCGATGGCGCTTATGTGCGCAAATGGGTGCCTGAGATCCGCGCCCTGCCCGACAAATTTCTGCACAAGCCGTGGGAAGCGCCACTGTCCGTTTTGAAAGATTCAGGGGTCAAGCTTGGCGAAACCTATCCGCGCCCCATTGTTGATCATGACACGGCGCGCCAACGCGCGCTTTCGGCATTCAAATCGCTCAAGGGCGCAGCATGACGTTCGTTCTGCATTACAGTGAAGCCAGCCAGACCGGCGGCGCGCGCAAGCGGGTTGCCGTCATCGGTTCGGGCATCTCGGGGCTGTCGGCAGCCTGGGCGCTAGCCAAGACCCATGACGTGACGATCTACGAGGCGGAAAAGCGGGCGGGTGGCCATACGGCGACGGTTGATATTGATTATGACGGGACGCCGATTGCCGTCGATACCGGTTTCATCGTCTACAATGAGCTGAATTATCCCAACCTCACTGCGCTGTTTGCCCATCTTGATGTGAAGACCCATGCATCGAACATGAGTTTTTCGATGTCGCTCGATGATGGAAGGCTTGAATGGTCCGGCGCGTCCTATGCGTCGTTGTTTGCGCAAAGGCGCAATATTGTGTCGCTGCCGTTCTTGTTGATGCTCAAAGAGATCATGCGCTTCAACCGCATTTGTGTCGAAGACCGCGACGCTGGATTGACCGCAGGCAAGTCGATTGGCGAATATCTGTCCTTGCGCAAATACGCGCCGCGTTTCCGCGATGATTATCTCATTCCGATGGGGGCAGCGATCTGGTCGACCCCGCGCGTCAAGATGCTCGACTTTCCGGCTGATGCGTTCATTTCATTCTTCGAGAACCACCGGCTGATTCACAATGAACGCCCGGATTGGCGCACGGTCTCCGGCGGCTCGCGCAGCTATTTGGCGAAGTTGCTGGACGCACTTCCGGGCGCGCTGCGCACTGGCCGCGCTGTGACCAGCGTCCACCGCTCGGCGAATCAAGTGTTCATCACCGATGCGAGCGGCGCAACCGAGTCCTACGATCAGGCGGTAATCGCCTGTCATTCCGATCAGGCGCTGCGGATACTGGCCGATGCAACGCCAATCGAGCGTGGCATTTTGGGCGCGATTGCTTACAGACCCAACCGCGTTGTGCTGCACCGGGACGCCTCGCTGATGCCCAAACGCAAGGCGGCATGGGCGGCTTGGAACTATCTGAGGACCTCAAAGCCCGAGGGCGAGCCGGAGGTTGCGGTCTCCTATTGGATGAACCGGCTGCAGGGCATTGATGAAAACAAGCCATTGTTCATCACGCTCAACCCGCCGCGCGAGCCGAAGGCCGGCACCGTGTTTGGCGAGTGGAGCTATGACCATCCGCAATTCGACAAGGCGGCACTTGATGCCCAACTGACGCTTGTGGACATACAGGGCGTTGGAAGCCTTTGGTTTGCCGGCGCTTGGACCGGTTACGGCTTCCACGAGGACGGGCTGCGCTCCGGGCTTGAGGCGGCGAAAGGACTTGGCGCGCAATTGCCATTTGCAATTTCCGGCAGCAAGATCAGCCGTTCGAGGATTGCCCAACCCAAGATTTCTCAACCATTGGAGGCTGCCGAGTGATCATGGGGCAGACCAGACCTGTCATACCTGCGCCTGCACGGCTGTATTCCGGCAAGGTGATGCACCAGCGGATGAAGCCGTTTGGGCACCGCTTTGAATACAAAGTGTTTTCGCTGCTGCTTGACCTTGACCAGTTGGATCGGGTCAAGCGCATCTCAGGCCTGTTTTCGGTCAATCGCTTCAATCTGGTGTCATTTGTCGAGGCTGACCACATCGACACGCGCATTTCACCGGTCGAAAACGGCATCCGCGCCTTTGCCGACCGCCTCTTCATCAATGCCGGCATGGCGCGCCCTCTGCGCATTGAACTGCTTGCCTATCCGCGCGTGTTCGGCCACGCCTTCAATCCGATTTCACTTTACTACGCTTATGACGAGACCGGCGCTCTGAGTGGCATGATCTACGAGGTACGCAACACGTTCGGCGAGCGGCATACCTATGTGTGCCCAGTTGAGCCTGGCCAATTGTCCGACGCGGGGCTGCGCCAGACGCGGACCAAGATTTTTCATGTTTCGCCGTTTATAGAAATGGACATGCGCTATGATTTCCGCGTGCGCGCGCCGGGCGATGAGCTTCAATTCCGCATTCTGGAAAGCGATGGCCAAGGCCCGCTGCTGGCCGCCAGTTTTTCCGGCAAGGCCGCGCCGCTCTCCACCAGCGCGCTTGTCTCGCAGCTGGCGAAAATACCATTTCTTGGCTTGAAAATCTTCGCCGGGATTCATTTTGAAGCGTTCCGCCTTTGGCTGAAGGGCGCAAAATTCAGGCGCAGCCCGCCGCCGCCTGAACCGGCGAGTTATGTTCAGCACCATTTTGGCATGCCCGGAGAATGACATGAGTTCTGTTTTGTTTGAAACCAAGGCCCCGGGCAAGTCGGCG
>JANPEK010000167.1:0-14184 GCA_031422915.1 Phyllobacteriaceae bacterium
GAGAGATGGCTTGGATGCGGGCGATATTGCAGAGCATCGATGACCAGTACATCCAAATTTTGAAGCTGGTCGACAGTTTCCGACGGAAAATTTGAGACGTCGGAACAATAGGCAAAATTGCCGATGCGAAATCCCAGCGACACGATTGAGCCATGAACCTGAGTCAGCGGTTCAAACTTGATCGTCCCGCCATTGCCTGACAATTCAAAGGCCTCGCCATGTGTGATCTCATGCGCCAAAACGATTGCAGGATACGCACTATCTGCTGGTTTTTCAAAGCAGTAGCCGAAACTCTCGCGCAATCGCTGTAACGAATAAGCGTCGGCGTAGACATCAATGCGGCGTTTCTTCTCAAGCCAGAAGCCGCGCAGGTCATCGATGCCATGGATGTGGTCGGCGTGGGAGTGTGTGTAAACCACGCCGTCCAACTGCCGGACGTTGGCGGTAATCATCTGGTCGCGAAAATCAGCGCCTGTGTCGATAACCACGGTCGTTTTACTGCCGTCCTGCGCAATGCGCTCGACCAGCAACGACGCGCGGCGGCGGCGGTTTTTGGGGTTCGCCGGGTCGCAGGCTCCCCAATCACCGGTGATGCGCGGAACGCCCGGAGACGAGCCGCAGCCGAGGATGGTGAAGCGCATCCGGTCTGGCATCGCTAAGCCGCGTACGGGTTGAGGTTTGCCGGAACCTTGGAAAACAGCCGGAAGAAATTGCCCGTTGTCAAACGCGCAACCTCGTCATCGTCAACGCCAATCGTATCGGCCAGAACCTTCGCAGTTTCAGCCACATACGATGGTTCGTTGCGCTTGCCGCGATGCTTCTGCGGCGCAAGATATGGCGCGTCGGTTTCGACAAGCAGGCGCTCATGCGGCACCGTCGCGGCAATTGCCCGAATATTTTCAGAACGTTTGAACGTCAGAATTCCAGAGAAGGAGACGTAGCCGCCGAGTTCAACTCCTACGTCGGCGAGGCGCTGGCCGGAGGAGAAACAATGGAGCACGAACGGGAAAGCCCCCTTCCCTGTTTCCTCAGTCAGGATCGTCTCCATATCGACGTCAGCGTCACGGGCATGAATCATTAACGGCAGGCCAGTAGCGCGTGCCGCCTCAATGTGGATGCGCAACCCCTCCGCCTGTGCATCGCGCGGTGCCTTGTCGTAATAGTAGTCAAGACCGGCTTCGCCGATGGCAACGCATTTGGAATGTGCTGAAAGGTCGATGATGTCTGCGGCAGGAATTCCACGCTCTTCGCCTGCGCCGTGCGGGTGGGTTCCGACCGAATGAAACACGTTCGGATAGCGCCCGGAAATTGCACGAATCTCGTCGATCTTCCGCACGCGCGTGCCGATGGTAACCATCAGCCCGACACCGGCCTCTTCTGCCCGTGCGACGATGGAATCGCGTTCGTCTGCGAAGTCGGGGAAGTCGAGATGGCAATGGCTATCGACCAGCATCACGCGCCGCCTTCCGCCTCAACATAGCGCGGGAAGATGCCTGTTGGCACCGGGAGTGGCGTACTGGCCATCAGCGCGCCTGAAGCACCCGCATGGGCGAAGGTGCGCTGGTCTTGCGCTACGGCGACGAGATCAAGCAGCTTGGAAGCGGACTGCGGGATCACTGCCTGACATTGGATGGCAATGCGGCGGATGACTTCGGCTGTGGTGTAAAGCACTGTCGCCATGCGGGCCGGATCGGTCTTCTTCAGTGCCCACGGCTCTTGCCCTGCGAAATAGCGGTTGGCCTCGGCAACCACGGCGAAAGTTGCGGCGACGGCGGTATGGATCGACTGTTCGGCCATTGCCGCGCGCGCGCTGACCAGCGCGGCGTCGGCCATGTCGAGGATCGCCTGATCGTCAGCGTTCAATGCGCCGGGTTCCGGCACTTTTCCGTCGCAGTTCTTGTTGATCATCGACAGCGAACGTTGCGCGAGATTGCCAAGGTCGTTGGCAAGATCTGCATTGGTGCGGTTGACGATGGCGTCGTGACTGTATGAGCCGTCCTGCCCGAAAGGCACTTCACGCATGAAGAAATAGCGAACCTGATCGAGGCCGTAATGCTCGACCATCGCGAACGGATCAATCACATTGCCGACCGACTTCGACATTTTCTCGCCGCGGTTATAGAGGAACCCGTGCGCGAACACGCGCTTTGGCAATTGAATACCTGCAGACATAAGAAATGCGGGCCAGTAGACGGCGTGGAAGCGGACAATATCCTTGCCAATGATGTGGGTGGCAGGCCAGTACGACCAGCGCGGATTGTCGGTGTCGGGGTAGCCCGCGGCAGTAATGTAGTTGGTCAGCGCGTCAACCCAGACATACATGACGTGGCCGTCATTGCCCGGAACCTTGATGCCCCAGTCAAACGTCGTGCGTGACACGGACAGATCGCGCAGACCTGACTTCACGAAGCTCGCAACCTCGTTGCGGCGCTCGTTAGGGCCGACGAAATCCGGATTGCTTTCGTATAGCGCCAAGAGCTTGTCGCCATAGGCTGATAGCTTAAAATAATAGCTCTCTTCCTCAACCCATTCGACCGGCGAGCCAAGCGGTTCGCGGCGCACGCCCTCTTCACTGACACTTGTTTCACCTTCATCAAAATACGCTTCCTGGCGCACCGAATACCAGCCGCCGTAAGTATCGAGATAGATGTCGCCATTGCCGACCATCTTGTCCCATAGATGCTGGCACGCGATGCGGTGCCGCTCCTCGGTGGTGCGGATGAAATCATCGTTGGAGCAATTGAGAACAGTAAGCATCTTTCGGAAGACAGCGGAGTTGCGATCAGCAAGTTCAATCGGCGAAATACCGTCCTTGACTGCCGTCTGCTGCATCTTCTGGCCATGCTCATCTGTACCTGACAAAAAGAACACGTCTTTGCCGTCAAGCCTTTGAAATCGCGCCAAGACGTCAGTGGCAATGGCAGTGTAGGCGTGGCCGATATGCGGAACGCCATTGGGGTAGAAAATGGGAGTGGTGATGTAAAACTTCTCGCGCATGTAAGGTCCGTAAAATTGTGCTGTTGCCGGACAGATAGAGCATGGACGGCGTGAATGCTATCCCGCCATCCGCCCGGTAGTTGCGGCGTGCACGCTTTGCAGCACCTCGATCAACGTCTGGCGGCGATCAAGATTGAAACGCATGCCCTCGGCAATCTTTGCCGACAAGGATGCGTGCAGAGACGCGAGTGAGGACGCACGTACGCTGTCAGATGTCGCCGCTTCGCCTGCGCGACTTGCCGTCATGCTGAGGAGATAATCGGTAAGCAGCAAATAAAGCGGCTCGCCGTCGCGGGTGGCCAACGCTTCGCCGATTTTCAAGGCACTGGATGCGTCAAAGCGCTGACCTGCAAGCACTTTGTCTGCTGCATCAAGGATTTCCAGGCCCCCACCGTCCGACAGTATCGCAGCGATCCGTGGCGACCCGCCAGACTGCATAATGAGCCGCTCAAGTTCGGTGCCGGTGCGTTTTTGCGTGATGCCAAGATGCTCAAGTGCGTCACGCATCGTTCCTTCACTCAACGGCGAAAAGCGCAGGTGCAGACAGCGCGAGCGAATTGTCGGCAACAGACGTCCGGACGAATGGGCGATCAGGATGAACAATGTGCGCGGTGTCGGCTCTTCAAGGTTCTTCAGCAAGGCATTGGCAGCATTGGCATTCATGTCATTGACCGGATCGATGATCACAATCTTCTGGCCATTGCCCGGAACCGTGAGCGACAGGAAGTGATTGATCCGACGTGTCTCGTCGATTGTTACCTGCGTCTTGAACTTGCCGGTCTTTGCATCAACAGGCCGGGTCAGAACGAGAACCTGATTGTGGGAACCCATGGCAATCTGGTGCGCCAGACCGCTGTCAGGATTTTTATCCAGCAACTGCGGCGCGTTCGACCAATCAGGATTGGCAATGATGTGCCGCGCAAACAGAAACGCCAACGAAGCCTTGCCGATACCCGGTGCGCCATCGAACAGCAGCGCATGGTGCAGTTTGCCGGACCGATATGCGCTGGCGAGGAATTGTGACTGTTCCTCATGACCGAAAACAACTTCTGCCAAGGACGGAGCGGCAAATCCGGGAATGCTGTCGTGGCTGTCAGGAACGTCGCCCTCAATCATGACGCCACCTTTGCTTGCTTCAGCAACTCCGTAACATGGCCAAGAATCGTTGCGGCAACCTTTTCCGGATCGACACCGGCGTCGATGACCTTGCAGCGCTTGGGCTCGCGCTTGGCTATATCCAGAAACGCATCGCGCCGCCGCCTGTGCAAAGCAATGGTCTCTTTTTCGTAACGGTCAGCGGGCCCAGACCGGCGCTTGGCGGCCCGTTCAAGGCCAATGGCTGGGTCAATGTCGAGGATCAACGTCAGATCCGGCGACATCCCGTTTATCGCCACCTCCTCCAGCTCCCGCATGAATTCGGTGTCGAGGCCCCCTGTTACACCCTGATAGACACGACTTGAATCCATGAAGCGGTCACACAGCACGATCTTGCCAACCTCGACTGCGGGCCGGATAATTTGCTCTACGTGATCGTTGCGCGCCGAGGCGAAAAGAATGGCCTCCATCTCCGGGCCAAGCTTTTCGGCGGCCCCTGACAACAGCACATGACGGACTGCTTCAGCGCCCGGTGAGCCACCTGGCTCACGGGTGACAAGAATGTCAAAGCCGCGCGCTTTCAACACTTCTGCCAGCCTCGTGATCTGCGTTGACTTGCCCGCACCCTCGCCGCCTTCAAATGTGATGAAATGTCCGCGCACGTTTGATCCGCTTGTCCTTATCGCCCCAGAATTCAGGCTCGGTGGGTCTTAAGCGGCGGCCAGACAGTTTGCAACGATTTGCGCAGTGCCGTCCTATAGCGCTCTCATCCAGCCAGTCGCCAGTTCCTTGACTGCGCTCAATGCCCGGTCTGTCAGACTGCCAACGCCAACGTCGCCGAGTGCCAGAACGGGGGTGACCTGTATGAGCGTGTCGCCGGAATAGACATTCAACTGGCCGATTTCCTGACCCTTTTGCACCGGCGCGATCACTGGCCCTTGGTAGGAAACATGAGCCTTCAGGCGAAGGCGGTTTTGCGTGGCGACGAGTATCGACACCGGCTTTTCAGAGCCGACAGGAACGCTCATGCCGGTGCCGCCGAATACGCTTGCCTCGCCCATGATCTCGCCAGCCTCAAACAGCGAGACTTTGGTGAAGGCGGACTGGCCCCATTCGAGCATCTTTCGCGCCTCTTCCGCGCGCTCCTTGTCTGTCGCAAGGCCGCTCATCGCCATGAACAGGCGAACACCGTCGCGTTCCGCTGAACCGACAATCGCGTAGCCGGATTCTTCAGTGAACCCGGTCTTCATGCCGTCCGTACCAATGTTAAGCGCAAGCAGCGGATTGCGATTGCGCTGGATGATTTTGTTCCAAGTAAATTCGCGCTCGGAATAGATTTTGTAGTAGTCGGGATATTCCCGCCAGATATGAGCGCCCAGTGTCACCAGATCGCGCATCGTAACCTTTTGCCCGGGAGCTGGCAGGCCGCTTGCGTTTCGGAAAACGGATTTGGCCAACCCGAGAACTTGTGCGCGTTCATTCATCATCGTGGCGAACGCCGGTTCGCTGCCCGCAAAGCCTTCGGCAATGATGATGCAGGCGTCATTGGCGGACTGGATGATTGTGCCGCGGATCAGATCAGCGAGCGGGATCGACGACTTGAGTTCGGCAAACATCGTGGACGTGCCGGACGGAGCGCCGCCGGTGCGCCAAGCGTTTTCACTCACAGGGAACACTTCGTTGATGGTGCGACGGCCGGTTTTCAGCGCATGAAAGACGACTTCCATGGTCATCATTTTTGCCAGTGAAGCAGGCGGCACCGGCGTATCGGCATCTTTCTCGAACAATACTGTTCCTGTGATTGCATCAATCATGAAGGCCTGTTTGGCCTTGGTGTCGAGAAGCTGCGCCTGCGCGGTCGATCCGGCGAACAGCAACAGGCAGAAAAGCATGTGTTTCAAAGCAGTCATGTGCCCAGACCTAATCCAGCACACGACGATCTTCAATTGGAATTCCGGCCTAGATCAACAGGTGCTCAGCGGACGACAAACGCGTCATCAAAACCGCTATTCCAAAGCGATTTAAGCACGCCATCAATCGTGCTACCCTTCTTGGGCAACGCATAAACCGAGATTGCGCCGTCAGTGTCCGTTTCGGTCTTGATGGTCGCAAGACGGGCCAGATTTTGCGTCACGCCCTTGACCGTCTTCCGGTCAAAGACGCCCACAAGGATGCGCTCGGGTTCGCTGGATGCCTTCCAGTCATTGTTGTCGCTGAGACCCATGACTGAAAACGCATTCGACGCCACATGGCTGGCGGCAACGCGTTCGTCAGCATAACCGGACAACAGCGCCACTTCCGCCGCATCCGGACATGCTTCGATGTCAACGCAGACTTCCGGCCGCGCAGCCGGCAAGGGAATGGCAGTTGGCAACTGCGTGGCATCCGCAGACAAAGGCTCAAAGGGATCGTACGGCTGTTGTGAACCAACGATGACGGGTGCCGGTGCTGGCTGTGTGTTTGTGAGAGCCAAGGCCGCTGTTGAATAGTCCTGACCGCCAGTATTCATGGCGACCATGACGCCCGGGCTCAGTTCGGCAGGGTTTCCGGTTCCCGGACGATACGACGCCATCAGAAAGTCATCATCCGCGCCATTGACAGGAGCGCGTCCAACATACTCCACGACAACCTGCGCCGTGCCGCTTGAAGTATAGTCCAGAAGCTGGGCGGCGCGCTTGGACAGGTCTATCAGCCGGTTGTGGGCGTAAGGACCGCGGTCATTGACACGCACAATCACTGAAGTGCCATTTTTCTTGTTGGTCACACGGGCATAGCTTGGCAACGGCATTGTCGGATGGGCGGCGGACAGATGGTTCATGTCGTAGATTTCGCCATTGGCAGTCAAACGGCCATGAAAGGCGTCGCCATACCACGAGGCAGTGCCTGCGGCTTTATAGTCCTGGACTTCCTTGGGATAATACCACTTGCCCTTGATCTTGTAGGGCCTGCCGATCTGGTCCCTGCCCCCGCCGCGCGGCAGGCGTTTCATCTTCATGCCGGGGATCGACGCCATCGCGACATTGACGACGCGCGGGCTGGCTTTGACGCCATAGGCCTTCTCGGAGAAATATTCCTTGGATTTGGACTTCTGCACCATTGTGACTTTGGGGCCATCTGAAGTGCAGGCCGTCAAGGCCAACGCACTGGCACACAGGATCCAAATGCCGCGCAATTTCGAGCGCTGTGCGGAAGTACCATCAATCCGTGACGTCATGCTTTGTCAAACCCCAGTGATACCACCGTTGCCATCGCGCCCCCCGCATGACAATCGAATTCCCGTGCAACACCCACATGCGCAAGGAATGTTTTACACTGGATTAAACAATTGTGGCAGCACCGCGACATTGTCGTGGCGAAGCGCCAAAACAGGACAAAATTCAGCCGCCTATCCAAGCTTTCCCGGTAAAACCGTCATCGCGCTCCCACTTGAGCTGCTTGGCATCGACTTTCTCCAGTTTGAAGCACCACGTCTTGCCTTTGTACCAAGTCGGAAATTTTTGGCAAAGCTGGTCATTTTCGACCCACCACTTTCCGGTCTCCTTTGGCGTGAAGAACTTGGCCAAACCAGCCTTCGTGCCATCGCCCGTGACACTCCCGCCCACAGAATAGATCAGCGGGAATTCAATTCCCATCGTGGACAGCACCACATTCCGGCCGGATATGGTCTCGCGGATGGCGTCGTTTTGCATCGTTTCAGCTGACGCAATGGAAGGCAAGAAAACGGCAAGCAAAATCGTGGCGGCTAGTTTTGAGACAATCATTGGCGGGGCTCCAACAGTTTGTGCTTGTTACGGCGAGAAGGCACAATCGGATTTGCTGGACGCGCCGATCAGTTAAGAGTTTGATGGAACCTGGCGGAAGGGGTGGGATTCGAACCCACGGTACGGTTTCCCGCACGACGGTTTTCAAGACCGTTGCCTTAAACCACTCGGCCACCCTTCCGCTAAGCGGGCTTATGGCGACAAAATGTGTGGCGATCAAGACGAATGTGCGGCAATTGCACCCTTCAATCTTCAGTGCGCCATCAGCAGCGGGATTGTGACGCGCGTGAGCATTGACTGGGTGACGCCGCCGAATATGCGTTCACGCAGCCTTGAATGGCCATAAGCGCCCATGACGATCAGGCCGCAGTCATTGTCGGTTGCATGGCCGGTCAACACGTCACACACTGGCTTTCCGGATGATGCCACACGGTCCACAATGGCGTTGATGCCATGTCTTGCAAGGTAGGCTGCCAAGTCTGCGCCGGGCTCGGCACCATGGCCTTGCTCGCCGGAAACTGGATCAACCATGACAATGTGCACCGCTTTTGCCTCAACAAGCATGCCGATGGAATAGCCGACCGCCCTCGCCGCTTCGAGACCGCCGTCCCACGCGATGCTTATCCGTTCGGGCGACAGTGTCGCCTTCGTTGTTTCCGGGACGACCAACACAGGACGACCGGCGCGGAACATGGCCCCATCCAAGACCTGATCTTTCAAACCATCATCCGCCCACAGGCTCGGACCAAGCAGCGCCAGATCCGCATAACGCGCCCGTCTGCCGACAATTTCACCAATGAGCCCGTATTCGGTATGGCCGCTGGCGACATCGGCGGAGAGTGATTCCGTTTTGAGCAGTTCTGAGACCTCACTGACGCGAACCGCAAGGCGTTTTGCTTCCTGCTGCCGCTCGGCATACCAGACATCGGACACGACATCAGCGTAGGCGCCGACGGGTATGGAGGCGGCGGGAGAGACGACCATAACCGCCAGATGCGCTTCCGCATTCCGGCAGATTTCGATGCCAAGTTCCAGATCGCGATTGCCCTGAGCAAGGCCGACGATGCTGAGAATTGTTTTGAAAGCCATTTCAAATTCTCCATTTCTGGCAGGTCTACTATAGCCGATTCCGGGTCTCGATCCTTGTCATGGGTCAACTGGCAGACGAAGGCACCGAAATGCGAAAACAGCGGCATTTCGCGGGTTTCCAGACTGTGGCCGTTTGGTTAGGCTGGCAATACAAATGCCGTATCGGGAGGAATCAGCCATGAAATCACGCGCCGCCGTTGCCTGGGAGGCCAACAAGCCTTTGACCATTGAGACGATTGACATCGGTGGACCCAAGGCCGGCGAGGTGCTGGTGGAAGTCATGGCGACCGGCGTTTGCCATACGGATGCCTACACGCTGTCCGGGCTTGATTCGGAAGGCAAATTCCCGGCCATTCTTGGCCATGAGGGCGCAGGCATTGTGCGCGAGGTTGGCGCTGGCGTGACGTCTGTCAAGCCGGGTGATCATGTCATTCCGCTCTACACGCCGGAATGCCGGTCGTGCAAAACCTGCCTGTCGCAGCGGTCGAACCTTTGCACCTCGATCCGCGCCACGCAGGGCCAAGGCCTGATGCCGGACCAGACATCGCGCTTTTCGTGCGATGGCGGCGAGGTGTTTCATTACATGGGCTGCTCGACCTTCTCGAACTTT
Organism: Phyllobacteriaceae bacterium; assembly: GCA_031422915.1. Taxonomy (GTDB): domain Bacteria; phylum Pseudomonadota; class Alphaproteobacteria; order Rhizobiales; family Rhizobiaceae; genus JANMEX01. The sequence goes on from JANPEK010000167.1 coordinate 9,553, forward strand.
ACTGTGTTGCCTGAGATCGCGCTGGCAAGGGTGCGTGAGGACGCGCCATTCGACAAGATTTGCTACATCGGCTGCGGCGTCACCACCGGCATCGGCGCGGTCATGTACACGGCCAAGGTCCGGCCCGGATCGAACGTCGTGGTATTCGGACTTGGCGGCATCGGGCTCAATGTCATTCAAGGCGCGCGCATCGTTGGTGCGGACAAGATAATCGGTGTTGATCTCAACCCGTCGAAGGTTGAGATGGCCAGGAAGTTCGGGATGACGCATTTTGTCAATCCGGATGAAGTCGGACGCGACAAGGTTGTGCAGGCCATTCAGGACCTGACGGACGGCGGCGCGGATTACTCATTTGAGTGCATCGGCAACATTCACACGATGCGGCAGGCTCTGGAATGCTGCCACCGCGGCTGGGGCGAGTCGATTATCATCGGCGTCGCTCCCTCTGGCACGGAGATTTCAACGCGACCGTTCCAGCTTGTCACAGGCCGTGTCTGGAAAGGCTCGGCGTTTGGCGGCGCGCGCGGGCGCACGGATGTGCCAAAGATTGTTGACTGGTACATGGACGGCAAGATCAACATTGATGATCTGATCACCCACACAATGCCGCTCACTGAAATCAACACGGCGTTTGACCTGATGCACGAAGGCAAATCGATCCGCTCCGTCGTGACGTTCTGATTGTCACAGATGGAGACAATTGCGGGCGGCAAGTCCAATCTTCGCGGCATCCTTTACATGCTGATCGGCGCGGGTAGCTTTGTGCTCAATGACAGCATGATGAAGCTGGTCATGGAAAACGCGCCGCCCTATCAAACACTGTGCATGCGTGGTGTTTTCGCATTGCTGTGGGCTCTGCCGCTGTTGACTGCGCTTGGCCATTGGAAAGATCTGCCCAAGGCATTGAACCGGTTTGTCTTCGCAAGGGGTTTGCTCGAAGTCATTGCCATCATGACATTCATTCTGGCATTGGCGAATGCGCCCATCGGCCATGTCACGGCAATATTCCAGATATTGCCCATGTTGATACTGGTTGGCATGGCTGTGTTTCACCGCGAGAAAATCGACGGCTTGCGCTGGGCGCTTGTGCTGGCAGGATTTGCCGGTGCACTGCTCGTTGCGCAGCCGGGCTTCGGGTCGACATCGCCGTTTGCCCTGCTGGCATTTGCAACGGCATTCTTTGCGGCGCTTCGGGATCTGGTCGGACGGCGCATACCGGCGGACACGCCTGTGCTGGTTTCAACATTTGTCACCAATGGATTGGTGCTAATCGGCGCTGCAATTGCCGGGCTGTCGTTTGAAAACTGGGTCGCACTGTCAACGGGCCAATATCTCTTGCTTCTCGGAACAGGATTGTTGGTCACCATCGGTCACATGTTTACCTTCCTTGCGTTCAAGCATGCGCAGGCCCAAGCCGTGGCGCCTTTCTATTATTCCTTCATGGTGTGGGCGGTGTTTCTAGGATTTGTCATTTTTGACGATGTGCCCAACAGTCTGGCCATCTTCGGCATGCTGCTGATTTTGGCGAGCGGTCTTGCCGTGATATTTCTTGAAGGCAAGTCAAATGTCATCAAGATTGCGGACCCACAGCCCTGACTGCCAGTTTCATCGCAAGACCTGTGAATTGCCTCGCGGGTTCTTGACAGTGCCATTGCGCTGGCCTCCCACTGAAACATGCAACTTTGTTCTATTGCGACTCAGGGGTTTCAACATGGGTGCCATTAACGCAGCCGCACGAACAGTCGGCCTTTTTTTGGCGCTGGCAGCTTTATCATCCTGCACAACCACGGAACTCGGCGAAGGCGTGAAGTCGGACAAAACCCCCGCGCCAAACGCTGCAAAAAGCGAAATGGACATCGCGCCGCTCAATGAAACTGACACTGTGACGGCGCTGTTGCAACCCGTTGCGAAACTCAAGCCTGACACACTGGAAGCAGCGCAACACGACACGAAGGTGTCGAAGATTCCTTACATCGGCGCTTGGGCGGCAGACGATGAAGGCTGTGGAAAGATCGACGAGGACGCATATGAAAGCTTCGCAGTTATCACGCCCAAAAGCATCCGGCAGTTTGAAGACAATTGCGCGATCAAGGCAACGCTGCCGGACGACAACCCGACATCGGTTCAGGCATCCTGCAAGGCAGAACCCAGAAGCATAACGCTGTTCATAACGGCAATCGGCAGTTTGCAAATCGTCAACAAATCGGGTGCAACACCGGTCGAATATGTTCGTTGCCAGCTGCCGAAATAACGCCGCGCAGGCGTTCGCGGTGAGTTTTAGTCTTGCCGCTCCCAGCGCGGACGGTGCATCTCGAACACCGGGCCGGCTATGGCATAGTCAAGATATCCGAGACGTGAGACCAACCCGGCTTTTTCGTAATCGAAACGGCCACTTGTCAACATGTCTTCGTCTATGTGGATGCCAACAACTTCGCCAATGACCAGTTGAATTCCAGACATCAAACCTGAACCGAGTTTCGGCTCAATGATCCCGGTGACCTTGCATTCCAGAGCTGCGGCGATGCCCCTGACTCGCGGTGCCGAAACAAGGCTGGATGCTTCTTGCTCCAAACCCGCGAACTCAAACTCGCTGACGCCGCGAGGCGCATCCACGGATGTCTTGACCATCGCCTCTGTGAATTTTTGTGTGACGATATTGACGACAAACTCACCGCTTTCGGCAGTGAAACTCATAGAATCCTTCTTGCCGTCCGATGCGAAGGCGACGAGCCAAGGGTTGTCACTGAGCGCATTGAAATAGGAATACGGCGCAAGATTCAGTCTGCCGTCTTTGGCTCGTGTCGAAATCCAGCCAATCGGGCGCGGTGCCACCAGCGCCTTGAACGGATCATGCGGCAGACCATGATTGCGCTTGGCGGGTTCATAGAACATCTATCAGCCCTGCCAAGGACCGGAATATGCGCTCATGACTTTCGACGGCTCCGGACGGGGACGATCCGGAACAGGCACGTCTACAGTACCGATGTGCACGAAGCCGATGGCGCGTTCAGCAGGAGACAGTCCGAGGAAGGCACGGCTTGGCGCGTCGTCAGAATACCAGTTGGAAACCCAGTTTGCATTGTAGCCATAGGCATGGGCGGCCAGCACAAGAGCAAACGCGGCGTTGCTGGCAGACAGGAATTTTTCCCAATCCGGAATGCGCGGATGTTCGCGCGGCACGGACACGACACCAACAACCAGCGGCGCGCGCGCAAACCGCGCCTTCTCCTGCTCCATGCGTTGAGGCGTCAACCCGCCCTCGATCTCCCCTGCCCGCTTGGCAAAAAACGCGCCGATATCGTGGCGCACATCACCGCGATAGACGATGAAACGCCACGGTTCCAAGAGCCCGTGGTCCGGCACGCGGCTGGCAATCCGGATCATGCCTTCCAGTTCCACGTCACTTGGACCGGGTTCATGAATGACGGAAATCGGGGCGGACTTGCGGGTCAGAAGAAAATCAATGGCGGATTGGTTCAAGATTGCGATTCCCGTTTGCAGCACTGCGCCACATATGGGAAAGCAAACGAGAAATGTCAGGTTAAATCTGTATCGTCTGCCATGAATTTGCCGCCTGTCGGGAGTTGGACTGTTTGATGAACATTCGCTGCCAGATCAGACAGTTGTTTTCGGGGCTCGTTACCTTCGGATTGCTGAGTATTGGCAGCGCGACGGCGCAACAGACATTGAAGCTGCCAAAACTTGTGTTGCCCGGTGTCAACAGCTTTGCCCCGGCAACGCCAGACGCGACGGCGCTGCCTACTAGCATGCGTGAATTAACGCTGGCAGCGAAATTGTCGGAAGCGGATGACCTTCTGAAAGAGGGTTTGGTCTGGCGAATTTTCAAGCCTGATCCAAATGATGATGGCAAGTTGCCACTGATTGCGACTGCCAATGGCGGAACGACCCGCTTCGCGTTGGAGCCCGGAAGCTATCTCGTGCACGCGGCTTTTGGTCGGGCCGGAATCACCAAGCGGATCAGTGTGACAACGGATAACCGCGAAGAGATATTGGTGCTGGACGCCGGGGGATTGAAGCTCAATGCTGTTTTGTCCGGCGGCGTGCGCATACCGCGCGACAAGCTGCGGTTTTCAATTTACTCCGGCGAAGAACAGACAGACGGCGAGCGCGCGCTGATCTTGCCCGACGCGAAGCCTGAGGACATTATCCGACTGAATTCGGGCACCTATCATATTGTGTCAAATTATGGGTCGGAGAATGCGATCATCCGTGCTGACCTGCGTGTCGAGGCTGGCAAGCTGACCGAGGCGACCGTCGAGCACAAGGCCGCAGAGCTGACGATGAAACTGGTGCGCGAGGCTGGCGGTGAAGCATTGGCCGACACGGCGTGGTCCGTCATCAACCCGTCCGGTGAAGTCATCAAGGAAAACGTCGGGGCGTTCGCCTCGATGGTTCTGGCAGAAGGCGACTATACTGTGATCGCCAAGAATCGCGACAAACTCTTCCAGCGCGACTTCACCGTCGTGGCCGGTAAGAATCAGGACGTCGAAGTGTTGGTCAACCAGCAGCAGGCCGTAACCCCTGAAGCCAGCCCTGCAGGCGGCTGATGGAAAGCTTGCGCTGTTCAACGGGGGCCAGCGAGAACACCGCATCATAAAGCAATTCAAGCAA
>JANPEK010000168.1:0-3945 GCA_031422915.1 Phyllobacteriaceae bacterium
CTTGCGGAGCGTTCGACTTGCATGTGTTAAGCCTGCCGCCAGCGTTCGTTCTGAGCCAGGATCAAACTCTCATGTTTTGATATAAGAGATTGAATTGGCTATAATTTGGTCGCGCATTTGAATTGACGAGAACAATTTCACATAACCTTGCTTTCGCAATGCCTGCTAACTTGTCTCTAGTCAAAACGCGTCCGGCCAAGTGTCTCTGAACCCCCTGCGGAGCCTGCAGAAACCTGCCGTCCACGTTTCTCTTTCTTCTGTATGCAATTTTCAAAGAACGGACACACGCAAGCACGGTGTCATGGGCTGGATGGCTTTTGGCCTCATGCCCGGTCGAGTGTCGCTCACGCGGCTCTCTTTGATTTTACAAGGGCGAATTTTTTTGCGCCAGCGGCGCGCCGCCCTCGTTCGATGACTGGCTTATAGGGGGTGATCCCTTTGAGTGTCAACAAACAATTTTCATTTTTTCCGTTTTTTTTGCCATGCTATGAAAACTAGCCGACCAACGGTATTTCGTGCCCCATATGTAGTATCGCTCACACCAAAACGCCATAAACCGGCCCCACTCGAGCGCTAGTCCCATATATGGGGACAGAAGCACTGCGTTGGTTTGACTTAAGCACCCATTCGTTGGAAAACAAAAACACCGGCTTTTTTTGGCTGGTCTCATGGATTTCTCGGAAGAAGCATGACTCACGCGAGTAAAATGATGGAGCGTCTCGGCAATGAGCCGCCCCTCGTTGCAGACGGGCGCAAAGGCCCGCCGGACCGCCGTGAAGTTTCTGCCCGATGGCTTGCCGGCACATTTCTGACTGGCTTCACTTCAATCATCCTAATGGGCGTTGCACTGTCTGCCGCGCTGGATGGCCGCCAGCTACTGGCGACACCCGCTGAAATCATGGCAGCTGACGAGTTGGATGCAGCATCCGACAATGCTTCCGGCAAGGCTGGCCGTCTCGCACCGACAGCACTCGCCCTAAAAATCTCGGACAAACGCGTCATGCAGATTTCAACACTGCAAAAGAGCGGCGACCGCAATGTGGTTCGCACGCTGCCCTTCGGTATTTCCGAAATGGCGCTTGCGGCCGGACACACCACCAAGCGGGACTATCCGGCCTTTAACCCCGTGACAATCTTTGAAGGCGCAAACGACGCCAACTCCGCCGGACTTGAAACCGGCGAGATATATGGCGCGATGGTTGAAAGCGAAGTCAGCCTCAAGACCACCGCCTTCCCGTCATCCGGGGCAGTCTTCGAACAATCTGCCAGTCTGACACTCGAAGAGGTCGAGGAAGCCGTGCGGATTTCCGGCACCGCCCTGACAGAAGGCGACGTCCAAGTCGCCTCGCTCCACTATCTCGACCCGCTGCGGTTTGGCAACGGCGATGGCGACTTCGCTTTGGGCGCTGACCTTGGCGTCAAAATAGTTCAGGAAAACGTCTCCGTCGCTGCGCGAGCGCCAAGCAATACCCCAGAAACGAGCTTTGCCGAGGAAATCATCCCGATCAGGTCGGATGCATCGCCCAAGTCTTTGTTCAAGGACGCCGGATATGAGGGCGCAGATGCTGACGGCATGGCCGACGCCATCACCACGCTTCTCAGCGCCAGCAAACTCAAGGGTGGCTGGGCTCTGCGCATCGGTGTCGAATCCTTGAAAGACGAGCAAAGAATAGTCCGGACATCCGTTTACGACGGCAAAACCCACCTCTTCACCATCGCCATCGACGATAGTGACCAATATGTGCCGACCGAGGCACCGGATAGTGGCGAGGACATTCTCGCTTCTCTCGGCGATTCGCCCTTGCCGGTTCGAGTGCGTGGCGATCTGCCGACGGTATATGACGGCATCTACCGCGCCGCCTACGCCTACGATTTAACCCCACGCATGGCCAAGCAGCTGATCAAGATGCTCGCCTCCGATGTTGATTTCCAGTCGCGGCTTAACCCTGCCGACAGGCTTCAGGTCTTCTACTCCATACCGGAAGGCGAAGACAAACCGGGCGAGACATCGGACATTCTCTATGCAGACTCGGTGATCAACGGCAACGAGCGCAAATTCTACCGCTTTCGCAGTGGCGATGAAAGCATCGACTACTTCGATGAAAAGGGCATCAGCGCCCAGCAATTCCTCTTGCGCAACCCCGCGCCAAACGGCCGCCTGACATCAGGCTTCGGCATGCGCCGCCACCCGATCCTCGGCTATTACAAGCTGCATGCTGGCACGGATTGGGCGGGTCCGGTTGGAACGCCAATTCTCGCGTCGGGCAATGGAAAGGTTGAGAAAGCCGGCTGGACATCCGGCTACGGCTACCAAACCATCATTCGCCACGCCAACGGCTACGAATCATCCTATTCTCACCAGAGCCGCATCGCTAAAGGCGTGGTGCCCGGCGCGCGGGTCCGCCAAGGCCAGGTCATCGGCGCCATCGGCTCAACCGGCCTTTCGACCGGCCCGCATCTTCACTACGAGCTGATCGTCAACAACGTCAAAGTAGACGCCATGCGCGTGCGCCTCCCCAGCGGCAAAACCCTCAAGGGCGGCGAACTCACCGCCTTCAAAAAGGAACGCGACCGCATAGACGCCCTGATGGCCGCCCCGCAGGAACCGCAGCGTGTGGCAAGCGTGGTAAACTGACTGCATCTCTCCCCTTCTCCCCGCCGTTTGCGGGGAGAAGGTGCCCCGATAGGGGCGGATGAGGGGCAGCGCCAAGGGCTGCCGTTTACGCAGCCTTCGCCACATTCCCCGCCACCCGGAACAGCAACCTGTCCGATCCCGCCGAAACATGCACATGCGATCCGTCGCGCACCTCTCCGCCAAGCACTTTCTCCGCCAGCGGATCCTGCACTTCCTTCTGGATAACGCGCTTCAGCGGGCGCGCGCCATAGGCGGGGTCATAGCCCTTGTCGGCCAGCCATTTCGTGGCTGACGCATCAAGATCAATCGTGATCTTGCGATCCTCAAGCAGCTTGGAAAGCCGCTTGATCTGGATCTCGACAATCGCCCCCATTTCCGTCCGGTGCAGCCGGTGGAACAGGATGATCTCGTCGACGCGGTTGACGAATTCCGGCCGGAACGCGGATTTCACCGCCCCCATCACCAACTCCCGCACCGAATCGACATCATCATTTTCACCAAGATTGACCAGAAAGTCCGAACCAAGGTTCGACGTCATGATGATCAGCGTGTTGCGGAAATCGACCGTCCGACCCTGCCCGTCGGTCAGGCGCCCGTCGTCAAGCACCTGCAACAGCACATTGAACACATCCGGATGCGCCTTTTCGATCTCGTCGAACAGAATCACCTGATAAGGCCTGCGCCGCACCGCCTCGGTCAGCGCCCCACCTTCCTCATAACCGACGTAGCCCGGGGGCGCGCCGATCAGTCGGGCAACAGAATGCTTCTCCATATATTCAGACATGTCGATCCGGCTCATCGACGTGTCATCGTCAAACAGGAATGAAGCCAGCGCCTTGGTCAGTTCCGTCTTGCCGACACCTGTCGGTCCGAGGAACATGAACGAGCCAATCGGCCGGTTCGGGTCCTGCAATCCCGCGCGCGAACGCCGCACCGCCCGCGAAACAGCCTGAACCGCCTCGCCTTGGCCCACGACCCGCTTGCCAATCTCGTCTTCCATCCGCAAGAGCTTGTCACGCTCACCTTCCAGCATGTTGTCCACCGGAATCCCGGTCCAGCGCGAAACCACCTGCGCGATATGCTCGGACGTTACGGTCTCCTCGACCATCGACGCCTTGCCATCCTGCGCTTCCGCTGAGACCAGCCTGCGCTCAAGGTCAGGTATTGAGCCATAAGCCAATTCGCCCGCCCGCTGAAACTCGCCCTTGCGCTGGGCAATCGCCAGCTCATTGCGCGCATCTTCCAGCTGTTTCTTCAAGTCGGCAGCCAAGCCGAGCTTCTGCTTCTCAGCCATCCAGACATTGGTAATT
>JANPEK010000169.1:0-2292 GCA_031422915.1 Phyllobacteriaceae bacterium
TTGACGAAACCCATTTCATAGGCGCGCTGCGCTGAAATGAAATCGCCGGTCAGCGCGAGCTCCATCGCCATGCGCTTGCCGATGATCGACGGCAAAGTGAGCAACCCGCCTGCGGCAGCGACTAGGCTGCGCTTCACTTCGGGTATGCCGAACTGCGCCTTATCATTTGCCACCAGCAGGTCGCAGGCAATCGCGATCTCCATCCCGCCGGCGAGCGCATAGCCCTCGACCGCGCCGATCAGTGGCTTGGCGGGTGGGGACTCAATGAACCCGGCAAATCCCCTACCCTTGATACTGGGAAGCTCGCCCTTCAAAAACGCCTTCAGGTCCATCCCCGAACAGAATGTCCCGCCAGCGCCAGTGATGATGCCAGCGTTCAGGCTCTTGTCGCTATCCAGCTGCTCCATAGCAGCGGCAATCCCTTGCGCCACCGCCTGATTGACTGCGTTCTTGGCTTCGGGGCGGTTGATCGTGATTATCAGCACGCCGTCTTGCGCCTGGGTGAGAACTTCTGACATCTGCAACTCCAAATAGTGTCATTCCCGCGAAGGCGGGAATCCACGGTCTACTCTCGAAATCCACGCGCCGTTGCTCCGTACGAAACTGTCAGGCCATGGATTCCCGCTTTCGCAGGAATGACAAACGAGGGGGTGGCCGCAAACTGCATCACCGCCCCTTCGGCAACCCGAGCACATGTTCACCGATGATATTCTTCTGGATCTGGCTGGTGCCGCCGCCGATTGTGGCGGAGAAACTGTTGAGATAGGCGCGGTGCCAATAGCCGTCGTCCACGGCGTTCTCGTCACCGACATAATAGCCCGCGCGCGTACCCTGAAACTGCAGCGAAAATTCGGTCAGCTCGCGGATCAGCTCGGTGCGCGCGAGCTTGTTCATCAGCGCTAGCCCCATCGGACGGTCGCTGGTCAGCGGGGCCATGCGGCGGCGCTGGTTGTTCAGATTGAGCGCCTGAATCTCGATCATATAATCGACCAATCTGTCGCGCATCACCGGGTCGTCGAGCACCGGTTTGCCGCCGCGTTTGGCGGTGCGCGCCATGTCGACCACGCTCATCACGTCCATTTCCTTGACGAAATAGCCGCCGACCGGATTGACCTTCGCCCCGCGCTCATATTCGAGCGTTTTCATCGCGACCATCCAGCCCTGCCCCTCTTCGCCGACTAGCCCCGAGGCCGGGATTCGCGCATCGGTGAAGAAGCATTGGGTAAAGCCATATTCGCCGGTGAGTTTCTTCAACCGCCGGGTTTCGACACCGGGAATTTTCATCGGCGCAAGGAAGAAGGACAGCCCCGCATATTTGCTTGGCCCATCATTCGAGGTGCGCGCAAGCAGGATCATATAGTCGGCGCGGTCGCCCAATGACGTCCAGATTTTGGAGCCGTTGATGACATATTCGTCGCCATCCCGCACCGCCTTGGTCTGCGCCGAACCCAAGTCGGAACCATGCTCTGGCTCAGAAAAGCCCTGACACCAGATTTCCTCGGCGCTGAGCATGGGTTTGATATAGCGCCGCTTATCCTCTTCGCGCCCGATATCGAGCAACAACGGCCCGGTCCAGCCATTGGCAATCGCGTTGATCATGATCGGTGCATCGTGCGATTTCATGATCCGCGTAGCGACGCGCTGATATTCCGGGTGCATGCCGTAACCGCCATATTCGGTCGGCCATGACATGCCGAAATAGCCAGCCTCATAGACCTTGCGCTGCCAGTCGCGGAGGAAATCAAACTGCTGGTCGGTCGACACTTCCATGAAGGTCAAAGGCAGCATGAAGCCCGGATCGCGCACCGAGTTTTCGGCGAACCATGCGTCGCACTGCTTTTCGAAATCGGCTAATTCTTGGGGGCTCGGTTTGCTCATGGCTGATTCCTCTCTTCCCGTTTAATTGCGCGATTAAATTGCGGATTGCAAGAGCTAGCCGGATTTTTTGAACGGTGCCATTTCGCCCAGAAACTCGATCTCACGCTCCATCGCCTGCGTTTCGCGGTCCAGAAAATCGGCAACAGCATCCCGGAAACCCGGGTTCGCGATATAATGCGCCGAGTAAGTCGGCACCGCCTCATAACCTCTCGCCAGCTTGTGTTCGCCCTGCGCGCCAGCCTCGACGCGCGGCAGGCCGTGGGCGATGGCGTAATCAATGGCCTGATAATAACAGAGCTCGAAATGCAGGAACGGCACGTCGCGGGTGCAGCCCCAATATCGGCCATAGAGACAATCCGGGCTGACGAAGTTCAGCGCGCCTGCAATCGGGCGGTCGCCGTCATAGGCTAAAAA
>JANPEK010000170.1:0-1973 GCA_031422915.1 Phyllobacteriaceae bacterium
GGCGCAAATTCACGCCAAGCCGAATTTCCGCGGCTCCTTAGGGGAAATCGGGGGCAGGCGCAAGCCTAGCGCCCTGCCCCGTGAACCCGCCTCAGACAGCCGCCTCAACCATGATCTCGACGTCATACCCCGGCGCCGCCAGCTTCGATTCGACCGTGGCGCGCGCCGGGGTATGGCCTTCAGCCACCCAGCCGTCCCACGCCTCGTTCATCGCACCAAAAGTCGCCATGTCTGTGAGCCAGATGTTGGCCTTGAGAAGCTTGGTCTTGTCGGTGCCAGCCTCGGCCAGGATCCGGTCGATTTCGGCAAGAACCTCTTTCGTTTGCTCGAGAACAGACTGGCCGCGCGTGTTTTCGGCAACAATACCTGCGAGATGGGCGACGCCATTATGGACGACGGCCTGTGACATACGCTTGCCGGTACCGATGCGGGTTATGGTCATGGGAAGCTCCTTGGGTATCAAGACGGTTGAAGGTCGCGATATCCCGCGCAATTCTGGCAAAAGCAAGCGTAACCGCTGTTGAAATCAAAAACCCGCAGCCACCCAGAGCACCCGCAGTGTCATGTAGATCAGGATAAGTGAACCGACCGTCCAGAGCGTTGCGCGTACATCATGGATTTGAGCCGTGAGATAGGCTGCAAAATGCAAAAGCCGCGAGACAACATATCCGTACAAAGCAAGTTGGGCGACGAAAAGCGATGGGCCGGTCAACACGAATAGAAAACCGGCAACAAGAAAGAATGGCAGGTTTTCGAGATCATTCATTTGGATGCGCCGGATGCGCTCCACCCGTTCGTTCGGCAGCGTTTGCGAGGCGTTGGGAACCGGATTAAGCGGCGTCTTTTTCAAGTCTTCTGGCGACCGGTATCCGCCCTTTTCCTGCATCATTCGCAACACCGTCAGCCAAGACATCGCAACGGCTTTGAGGATCATGATCGCAGCCGCGATGGCATAAGTGGCAAAAACAGGGTCCTGCAGGCTTATGGCTGTCATTTTTGGTGTCTCCCCCGAGAAATCTGCTGACTTTGCCGTTTAGCATATCTCAGGGTGACTTTATAATTTGCCTGACATCATACAAGTAGGCAACACATCAGACGTGCGGAATGGAAATCAAAGTGCGCCTTCGGGCTTTGGAGCGGGTACCGGGAATCGAACCCGGGTATTCAGCTTGGAAGGCTGCTGCTCTACCATTGAGCTACACCCGCATCGCGTCCGGCAGTGATGGCAGCTTGCCGGAACCTGTTCTGCCCGCCTTCGCTAAAGCTATGGCGTGGCATTTTCCAGCCATCGGCTGGAAAATGGTGGGAGATGTAGGACTCGAACCTACGAAGGCGTAGCCAGCGGATTTACAGTCCGCCCCCTTTGCCGCTCGGGACAATCTCCCATTGCTGAAACCTCACCCTGTTTCCAAGGTCCGGCAACCGCGTGCGCCTTATGGCCACTCGCCTTTGGACTGTCAACAGCGTCGTCCTGAATTTTGCCGGTTGCGAATGGGCATTCGCTTACGAAGCTGATATGCGGACCTCAAAAGGAAATCCCATGACCGGCAAACCCGAAGACCGAGCGGCAAAAGACACCCACTACGCCAAACTGCGCCGCCAGTTCCGCGATACCAAGGCCGGCGGCCCGCCGCCTAAGCGTGAGCGCCCGGAAACGCCCGGTTCGCGTGGGCCTGAAGGGCTGGTGCGGCTTTATGGCATCCATACGGTGAAGGCGGCGCTGGATAATCCGTCGCGGATCATCCGGAAGATGTTGGTAACGCGCAATGCGCTCGAGCGGCTGGAAATTGCCGATGCCAGCGCCCTGCCCTTTACCGTTGAGATCGTTGACCCGCGCGCCATCGACAAGGAAACCGGCTCGGATGCGGTGCATCAGGGCGTGATGATCGAGGCGGAACCCTTGGCTGCCAATCCGCTTTCAGCGCTGGGTGAAACCGAACTTTTGCTCATACTCGATCAGGTGACCGACCCGC
>JANPEK010000171.1:0-2567 GCA_031422915.1 Phyllobacteriaceae bacterium
AATTTTCGGCGCGTTCATCGTGGCGCTGATACTGCATCAATACTGGATCGCCGTGGACGCGCAGGCGTTTATGACGGCGTTCGTGTTTGCCTATCTGGCTGCGCTCGCGGTGTTGATATTCCTGCCGCAGGTCTGTCAGCGCCTTGTGCCGCGCAACACGCTGGCCAAGCGCGCGCACCAAAATGCTGTCGCGCAGTTTCTGGCCCGCAACATTCACATCACCAAGGCGCGCACCGGCGTCCTGCTGTTCGTCTCGGTTGACGAGCGCCATGCCGAAGTCATCGCCGACGATGCAATCAACGCGCATGTCAGCCAAGATGACTGGGATGCGATTTGCTCAATGCTGATCGAAAGCGCCCGCAAGCGGCGCTATGCAGACGGATTCCTTCAGGCAATCGAAGCGACAGGCACCCTGCTTGCGACGCATTTTCCAAAGACTGCGGGCGATACCAACGAGTTGGACGACCATGTGGTCGAACTGTGATTCTAACCTGTTGAGCCCTGCCTTGCCATTGTCATGGAACTGGTGACAGTATCCACCATGTGAGGGTGATTTGCCGCTATCGGCAATCTGGAGGGGAATATGGCGGAACTTGGTCGACCCGGGGTGCCAAAGCGCGGCATCTATGGCTGGATGATGTTCGACTGGGCGGCGCAGCCGTTCTTCACGGTCGTCACTACCTTTATTTTCGGGCCCTACTTTGTGTCGCGCCTGTCCAGTGATCCGGTGCAGGCCCAGGCTGTCTGGGCCTATTCCGCCGCTGCCGCAGGGTTGGTCATCGCCATTTTGTCGCCGGTGCTCGGTTCAATTGCCGACCAGACCGGCCCGCGCAAACAGTGGATCGCCTTTTTCGCCTCCATCAAGATCATCTGCCTTTGTCTTCTCTGGTATGCCGCGCCCGGATCGTCACTGTTCATTCCGGCGCTTCTCTTCACCATTGCCTCGATTGCCGCAGAATTTTCGATTGTCTTCAACGATTCGATGATGCCGCGCCTTGTTTCCAAGGAACAGGTCGGGCGCGTTTCAAACATTGCCTGGGGTCTTGGCTATCTGGGCGGCATGATCGTCTTGATTTTCATCGTCGGGTTCCTGTCTGCCGATCCCCAAACCGGCAAGACGCTGCTTGGCAGCGCGCCGCTGTTCGGGCTTGATCCGGCACAGGCCGAAGCCGACCGGCTGTCAGGCCCGATTGCAGGTGTCTGGTATCTCCTATTCATCCTGCCAATGTTCTTCTTCACGCCGGATGCGACCAAAGGCATGCCGTTCAAGAAGGCAGTGCACGAGGGTGTGGCGGAACTGAAGGAAACACTTGGCGAAGTGCGCCAGAAGCCGGGCATCTTCAAGTTTCTGGTCTCGCGCATGATCTATCAGGATGGCGTCAACGGGCTGCTTTTGCTCGGCGGCACGTTTGCTGCGACGATGTTTGGCTGGGTGACCGTCGAGATTGGTGTTTATGGCATTTTGTTGAATGTTGTTGCCATTTTTGGCTGTCTCGTCGCCAGCAAACTCGATCAGGTGTTCGGCTCCAAGCGCATCGTCGTGTTCTCGATAGTCCTGCTGATCCTTGCGACTGTGGGCATTGTCTCCACTGGCCCGGGCTATACGCTGTTCGGCGCGCTGCAATTGCCGGTCGCTGACAGTGGTGGCCTGTTCGGCACTGCCGCAGAAAAGGCGTACATTCTCTACGGTCTGCTGATCGGCGTTGCCTTCGGTCCGGTGCAGGCGTCATCCCGCTCTTACATGGCCCGCAGTGTGACAGCAGAAGAGGCAGGCCGCTATTTCGGCATCTACGCGCTGTCCGGTCGCGCCACGTCATTCCTCGCGCCGTTCACCGTGGCCACAGTAACCGCACTTGCAGGCTCGGCGCGGCTCGGCATGGCGATGCTGATCGTGTTCTTTGTGGTCGGGCTTGTGATCTTGTTGCGCACGCCTTACCCGGCTGCGGATGTTGGGGACTAGGCCGTCCGGCACTCAATGCCGGAAATGCCGCACCCCTGTAAAAACCATGGCAATCCCGGCTGCATCGGCAGCGGCGATCACTTCGTCGTCGCGCATCGAGCCGCCCGGCTGGATGACGGCCGTTGCGCCGGCTTCGATGGCCGAGATCAGGCCGTCAGCAAACGGGAAGAACGCATCTGACGCAACGACCGAGCCTTTGGTCAGCGGTTCGGTGGCTGAAGCTTCCGCAATGTCCTGTGCTTTGCGCGCGGCGATGCGCGATGAATCCACGCGGCTCATCTGGCCAGCGCCAACGCCGACGGTCGCACCATCTTTCACGTAGACTATGGCGTTGGACTTGACGTGCTTGGCAATGCGGAAGGCAAAGCGCAAGTCCGCGAGTTCCTTGTCGGTTGGTGCGCGCTTGGTCACGACCTTCAGATCCAGATCATCGACCACCGCGTTGTCGCGCGACTGGACGAGCAGTCCGCCGGCCACCGTTTTGGCTGAAATTCCAGGTGCGCGCGGGTCAGGCAGGCCGCCGGTAACCAGCAGGCGCAGGTTTTTCTTGGCGGCGATGATGTCGATGGCTTCGTCCGTTGCGCTCGGCGCGATGATCACTTCGGTG
>JANPEK010000172.1:0-6183 GCA_031422915.1 Phyllobacteriaceae bacterium
CCGCCAGGCGTTTCGAGCGCCTGCGCAAACAGGCTGCGGGCTTTTTTCAAATCGGCACTGTCCGGCCGCTTGCCATCAATGTCGACAATTGACGCGGCGAGCGCCGCATCATCAAGCGCGGTCCATGCTGACAGCCGGTCAAACACGCGGTTGACCATCTGCGCCGCCGCCGTTTTTGTATACGTCAGGCAAAGGATGCGCGAGGGCTCGACACCCTTGAGCAGGAGCCGGATCACCCGTTGCGACAGAACATGGGTTTTGCCTGAACCCGCATTGGCCGAGACCCAGACGGTGCTGTCCGGATCAGACGCGCGCGCCTGATCGGCCCGCGTCTTGTCGTCAACCTTGATGGCTTTCTTGGCGGTCATGGTGCTTCCCCGGGCTCATCGCCGCCGGAGGACCATTCCTGCGACCGCGCCAGATGGTCATAGTCGCCGTCGAATGCGCTCTTGAAGGGCGCGCGGCGCGAGAGGTAGCCGTGATCGAAAACCAGATAATGGCGCATGAGCTCGTTGAGCTTTTGCCAGGCACGTTCGCCAAGCGCAGCAGCATCGAGGCCTTCTGTATTCTTCTTCGTTGCGAGCACCGACTCGCCGTTGACGCTGCCGTCGGCCTTCATCCGGACGTAGACCAGATCATTGGCCACGACGGCCTTGCCATTGAAAAATCCGCCCCGCGCCATCAGCGCAGCTTCCAGCGCCAGTTGCGGTGACAGGAGCTGGAAGGCTTGCACAATGGATGGCGTCGATCCTGTCTTGTAATCCAGAACGTCTGCGCCGCCTGATGTCAAAATGTCGATCCGGTCAGCCCGGCCATTCAGCATGATACCCGTGTCGTCGATTGGAATTGGTGATGAGTCCAGTTCAACGCCGCAGGAAGCGACCTCTTCCGCCCGTGTTGTTTCAAACGCGATGAATTCGTCAATCATCCGCTCAAACCGCCGCCACCACAGAGCCTCGGTTTCTGGCGGCAGGTTTTCCAACGCGAACAGTTTTTTGCCAACCTCCGTCAACTCGGCAGGTGTTCCCGGCGCGGACGTGCGCTCGGCGACAAAGACTTCGGCGATTTTGTGGAAGAGACGCCCGCGTTCAAGCACGTCCGGATCGCGCAACAGATCATCCAATGGCCGAAGCCCAAGAATGCGCTTGGCATGAATGGCGTAAGGATCGCGGATCAGCGTTTCGATCTCGGTGACACTGAACTGCTTTGGGCGACTATCGAGCGGCGGCTTCGGGCACGGGCGCTTGGCAAGATCAACCTTTGGGCCAAGATCAAGCCCGCGCGCCCAGCTCAGATAATTGTCCGCTCTTGCCTGCATCGCCTTGGTAGCGTTTTCGCCAAGCACCGCATGCAGCCGCTGCAGCCATCGCGAGGGGACAGACGGTGCGCCTTCAATGCGGGCGGCGCGCGAGAGGATCACCCGCTTTGTGCCCATCAGCATCTGGAAATCATGCGCCGCAAGGCCGGTCCGCCGCTCTGGCGGTTCGATGCCGATACTCCCCTTCATGCTGCGCGACAGGAACGGGTCGTCTGATGGCCGTGCCGGCCAGCTCTTTTCGTTCAGCCCGCCGAGGATGACGGTTTCGACGTCCTGCAGCCGCGCTTCCAGAGCGCCCCAGATGAACACGCGCGGGTCTGATCCGAGCCGGGGCTTGACCGACTGGCCGCTGGTCAGCGCGCGGTAGACTGACGGCCATTCGGTGGCTTTGAATGTATAGTCATTTGATACGCCAGCCAGCGCGCGCAAATGTTTGGCAAACGCCTCGCCGGCCTCGTTTGCGTAGAGAGACTTGACGCTGCCGTGCGCATCTTTGCCGAGCGCTTCAAACACCGCGACACTGAGTCGGCAGGCGTCCGTGACGCTTGTCTCCGTGGTGTCCATAAAATTTATCAGAGGCTGAAGCGCTGCGCCGAGCGCCAATCCAATGTCAGCCGCAAGTTCGATGTCTTTCGGCCCGTACCGGTCGGTCCAGCGTTCCTGGTTGCGATCTTTGGATGTCACAGGCTCTGCGACGACCTTGAGAATGCTTTTGATATCAAGCGGCACGACCGTGCCACGCATGCGCACGATTTCCAGCACCTCCGCGCCGCGCCGTGCGGTCTTGCGATCCATGCCGAGCGCGGTCAGCGGGTGTTTGAGCAAAGCCAGCAGCCGCGCCGGATCTGGCGTGTCAAACACCACATCCAGCATCATCTGGAAGAGTGCGGCAGGAGGCGTCTGGTCAAGCGGCGTGCCACCGGAATCGTCGGCCTTGATGCCAAAGCGTTCCAGTTCCGCGCTGACGCGCCGGGCAAGCGTGCGGTCTGTTGTCACCAAGGCTGCGGGATAGGCCTTGTTTTCGATAGCCTCGCGCAAAGCGACAGCAATCGCCAGCGCTTCCTGGCTCTCCGACGGCGCGACAATTTCGCAGACCTGTTTAAACCCTGAGCCGACATCAAGCCCGCTCAGGCCCGACCAAAGATGGGTGACATCTGCCGGCATCAATGCGGCGGAGACCAGCTTGCCGCGCGACTTGAGTGCACTGGTCACACTGCCGATTTCGCGCACATCGGCGCGCAGCATCTGGAACTTGTCGAGAAGCCGCTTCAATCCAAACTGCGGATTGCCGAACACGGATGGCGCGTCTTTGAACCTGTCCAACTCCGCCCAAGCCTCGTCACTGAGCGCTGCGGCAAAGTCCAGTCCGGGCAGCACGACGGCACCTTTTGGCAGCTTGGCAATGACGTTGAGCAACTCTGCTGTCGCAGGCACTGAGCCGGTCGAACCGGCGGCGATCACCGGCCCTGTTGACCCGTTGCTGCGCAGCCGGTTTCCTTCCGCTTCAAGAATGAGATTGCGATGGGTGGCCGGGTCTGTGAGGCCATTGGACTTCAAATGATCCGGCCAATGTTCGGTGACGATTGCCATGAAATTCAGCGTCAGCTGCCACCAGCCCGCCAGCGCTTCCGGCACGATGGACTTGAGCATCTGCCAGTCGCCGCCCTCCCGCTCGGCCTCGTCCATCAGGGTCGCCAGATCGCGCGCCAGCCAGACAGCATCTGCGCTGGTGGTGGGAAGCACCATCGGGTCTTCGCCAAACAGCTCGCGCGTTGCGGCGGGTATATTGCCTGCCCATTGCCGCACCAGACGCGCCAACTGGAGGATGCGCTCTTCATTGCCGATCGGCTCATTGAACGAGAGACTGTCAACAGTCTCGTCGAAATGGCCAAGATCCTCGTCAAACTCGCCAAGCGGCTTGATCGTCGGCAGAATTGCCGCGCCTGAGACGCTTCGCCGTGCGAACTCCGAGCGTAGAGCGCGCGCCGCGCGGCGGGTCGGCACGTAAATGGTGACCGTTGAAAGCGCCAGTGGATCGCCTGTGTCCTTGAAGCCTTCGACCAATGTGCCATTGCACAGCGCGTCAGCCAATGTCGCAAGGAATGGCGCTCCGGGCGCGATGGAAAACACATTGGCGCTTGTGCGAAGGCTCATGCAGGAACCCTGTGCCGGGCCACCACCGCCTCAGCCGGTGCAATCGCATCCGGTGTGCCAACCGTCAGCCATTGCCCGCGCATCGGCAGGCCGTAGAGCCGGCCAGCGGCGATTGCCGTGTTGAATTCGCGGTTGAGCGAATGCGCGTCCTTGTTAGCGTCATCGAAAACGCGCGGGTGCAAAATGCCGACACCGGCGTAGATGTAGCCTGTCCCCGCGCCTTCAACAAAGCGCGCGATCCGGCCGTCCCGGTCAATGGTGAAATCGCTCTTGTCGCCGTGCCCGGTCGCCTGATCGTGGGAGGCCAGCATCAGGAATATGTCCATGCGCGACGGGTCGAATGCCTTGGCGAGCCGCTCGAGGTTAGGCTCGGCATCGTCAAGCCAGAACGTATCGGAGTTGACGAGATAGAACGGATCGGCTCCCAGCAACGGCAAGGCGTTGACAATGCCGCCGCCGGAATCCAGCAACACATCACGTTCGTTGGAAATCTGTATGACCGGGCGTTTGCGACGCGCCAGATGTGTTTCCAGCTGGTCGCCAAGATAGTGCACGTTGACGACAGCCTTGGTGACGCCCGCTGCCGCGAGACTATCGAGACCCCAGTCAATAAGCGCCTTGCCCGCGACGGGCACCAACGGTTTGGGCAGAGTATCGGTAATGGGCCGCATGCGCTTACCAAGGCCAGCGCCGAGCACCATCGCGGTGTGGGGAACAAAAATGGGATCAGTCAAATCGAATCACTCTGCAGTGGGCAATCACAGTCCCATATCAGCATAAAATGCCGAAAGCCGCGCCAGTCCTGCAACCTTTAATGTGCGCGAGACGTAGGCCTCGATTCGCGGCAGATGTGCAAGGTAGGAAGGCTTGTTGTCGCGCTTGTCGAGGCGGATGAAGATGCCGAGAATTTTGGTGTTTCGCTGCAGCGCCATGACCGAGTATTCGCGCCGCAGACAATCCGCGTCGATGGTGCCTGTTTGGCTTCGCCGCGCGGCATAGGCGTTGAACGTCCCCTCTTCGATTTCCGGCGAAATTGTTACCCGTGCGTCCTGCGCCAATGAGGCGAGATCATAGGCGTTCGGCCCCCAAAGCGCGTCCTGAAAATCCAAGACGCCAATGCGCTGCCGTCCCGCATGATTGGAACGCCAAATCAAATTCGGAGAATGATAGTCGCGCAACATGAGGCCATAGCGGCTCTGATCAAGCAACAGAAACTGCTCATCCCAAGCGGCGATGAATTCGGCGCGCTCCTTGGCGCTCGCCTGCCGGCCCAGGCGGTATGGCAGATACCAGTTGAGTGCCAAAAGTGTCTCAATCATCAGCGCATCACGGTCAAAATCAGGGATGTGCCAATCGAACGCGCCAGTCTTGAGATGCTGCGCAATCCGGGCGGTGTGAATATCAGCCAGAAGTTCTGCTGCCTCACAATAGCGTTCCTCAACCGGCTCGCCTTTGTCCGACAGAAACGAGCCGGTTCCCAAATGCTCAAGCAGCAGGAAATTCTCGTCGAGATCGCGCGCCAGTATTTTCGGCGTGGCAAAGCCCTTCGCCCTGAGCGCTTCGCCGATCGCGACGGAAGGGTGGACAGTTGGATTGGTGGTGTGTGCCACGTCGCGGTATGGCTTGCCGTTCCAAACCGGCGGCCCGGCAGGAGCGGCGCGCTGGTCCATGAGCACAAGATCGTCACCTTTGCTGTTGCTCACCAGCTCGTAGATACGGGGCGAGGCGTCGCCGGTAAATGGACGGCGCAGCGTTTCGGGCAAACCAGCCTTGGCGAGAAAGCCGCGCAACGCAAGCGACCGGCGGATCCGGCTTGCTGCCTGCTCATTTGCTGTAATCGTTGCAATCCGGCCTGCGCCTTTGTGGAAGATTTCGACAGAAATCAGATTGTCAGGCAAAAGACTGCCGCCGCGCTCTGGCCATTCGACCAATGCAATCCCGTCTTCCAGCGCCTCGTCAAGGCCAAGCTGGTCGAGTTCCGATGGATCACTCAGTCGGTAAAGATCAAAGTGGGAAACCGCCAAAGCTGTGTGGTAGGTCTGCACGAGCGTAAAGGTCGGGCTTGGAACATCAAGCTCATGGTCACCGGCTAATGACCGGATCAGCGACCGTGCCAGTGTCGTCTTGCCCGCGCCGAGGTCACCAGAAAGCGCAATCAGATCGCCCTTGATGATCGCGCGGGCGAGGTCGTTGCCCAGAATGAGTGTTGCAGCTTCATCCACAAGCTCGACGGTGATTGCCGTCATATCCTATTCGGCCGCATTCTGAAGTGCCATCGGATCGGTCGGGAAGCGGCACTCGACGAGTGTGCCTTCGCCACTTTTCGATTGGATCGTCACGTTGCCGCGGTGCAGCTCAACCAGCCCTTTGACGATCGCAAGGCCGAGCCCGGTGCCGCCGCGCTTGCCGCTTGCCCCATGCGCAATGAAGCGGTCAAACACGGAGTTCAGAACATCGGCGGGAATGCCCGGCCCTTGGTCGTGCACGCCAATAATGATCTGCCCGCTCTCGCGCCGCGCCGAAAGTGTGACGGTTGAGCCCTCCGGCGCGTGGTTGACTGAATTGCTCAAGAGGTTGCCAATCACCTGCCGCAACCGCTGTGCATCAGCGCGGAACCGCGCTGCGTCCATGCCTGCATTCAATTTGAGGATCACACCGGCTTCGGCAAACCGGCTGGCGTTGGCCTGCTGGATGTTTTCAAACAGCGACTT
>JANPEK010000173.1:0-9863 GCA_031422915.1 Phyllobacteriaceae bacterium
GAGGCAACCGGGGCAGGCGTCTGCACGATTTCTACAAGCCCGGTGTTGGCAAAAACATCCAGCTCCTCGATGATTTCAGCCATCGGTGCTGCCACCGGCGTGCGGCGGTGCTGCACGGGTTTGGCTTGCTCGCTTACCGGCACTTTTGAAACATCTGGCGCCAGTTTGAATGCTGCGGGTTTGCGGGTTTCACTCATGCCAGCCGGTCTCCGATCAGGAATTGCAGGGCGCGGTCCAGCCTGATGTGCGGCAGTGACAGTGTCAGACCTTCAGTGGTCTTTTCAAGTGTGGGGGGACGGAAGCGGATGAAGCGCAACTCCGCTTCGCCCAGCGCGTCAAGTGGCTGCGCGCCTCGTTCCAGGCGTTGAAAGATTGGTTCCGGCTTCTCGGGCAAGTCACCGGGAAATATGGCGGTTTCGGTTTTGCCGTCGAATGTTTCCTCGCCAATCGTTTCGCCCTTCAGCGGGGTGCCGACGATTACCGGCAATTGGTCTTTGCCTTGTTTCACTGTTGCCTCGCGCGTTGAGCGCACGGCGGACATGGCCAGCACTTCAACGTCCGCACCTGAAAACTCCGCACTGTCTATGGCCCTGTCGGCCAGTTTGCGCACCAGCCTTTCCAGCCGGTCGTGGGCGGTATGGTGCAACTGGTCGGCCTTGGTCGCGGCGATCAGGATGCGGTCGATGCGGTGGGTAAAGAAGCTCGGCAGCCAGCCGGATTTTCCGAGGCGGAAGCAGGTCAGGATTTCGCCCAATGCCCGCTCAAGGTCTTCCAGCGCATGCGATCCGGCGTTCAGCGCCTGCATCGCGTCAATCAGCACGATTTGCCGGTCAAGCCTTGCGACATGATCCATGAAGAAGGGTTTGACCACATGCGTCTTGTAAGCCTCGTAGCGGCGCTCCATCATTGCCCACAGCGAGCCGCGCAGGCCCTGTTCGGGCGCAGTGCCGGGCAACGGCGCGAAGGTGAGGGCGGGTGAGCCTTCCATGTCGCCGGGCATCAGGAAGCGACCCGGAGGCAGGGTGGACATGGCCCGCTCGTCCGCGCGGCAGGCGCGCAGATAGTCTGTGAATGTTGCTGCGAGGCGCTGCGCCAAAAGTTCGTCGGCAGGCTGGGCGGTATCGACAGAATTCGCCAGCGCCAGCCAGTCATGCGCGATGTCGTTTCGCATCGGCAATTTGGCCAGATCCAGCGCCTGCGCTGAAAATTCTGCATAGGATTTGGTCAACAGCGGCAGGTCCAGCAGCCATTCGCCGGGATAGTCGACAATATCGATGCTCAGCTTGCCCGGCTGGAACATGCGGCTCCAGCCTGAAGCCGATTGATATTCTACGGTCAGGCGCAATTGCGAGATGGCGCGGGTGGATTGCGGCCATAGCCGTTCCTCAACGAGTTCGCGCACATGGTTCTCATAAGCAAAGCGAGGCACGGCGTCGTCCGGCTGCGGTTCCAATCGTGCGGATGACATGCGTCCGTTGCGCCATGCCTCAAACATCGGCAGCCGCCCGCCGTGCAGCAGATTGTGGACCAGCGCCGTGATGAACACGGTCTTGCCAGCGCGGGACAGTCCAGAGACGCCAATGCGAATGGATGGTTCTGCCAGGCCTGTCAGACGCTCACTGAGCGTGCCAAGGGACAGGCGGATTTCATCCTGCAGCGATGTGGGTGATGCCAAAGCCGGCCTCCGGTTTGCGTTGGCCCCTATTTATGTTCGCAGGAGGTGCGATTAAATAGCCGTGTGCCAACTACTTGCTCATAGCACTCCACGCGTGATGAACGCCACGAGGGTGCCGGCGCCAATACTGGCGTCACCAAGCGTTCCGGGCACATCGATGACCGCCAATGCGCCTGTAGGAAAACCCTCAAGAAGTTTCCTGCGCGCTTCAGGATCACCTTGGCCGCAAAGCAGCGTTGCCGCTTCTTCTGTCATCGGATTGTGTCCGACGAGCAATATTGACGTCGCGCCGTCTGCGCGCCGGATTGCCGAAAGGTAGGAGCCATCGGGTCCGTCGAACAACATTCGATCATATTCGGTGTCGATTTCGCGTGGCATTCGTGCGGCAATTGGAGCGAGGGTTTGGCATGTGCGCAGCGAGGGCGAGGCTATAATCCTGTCCGGGATCAAGCCGTTTTCCAGCATCGTGACGGCAAGTCTCTCAGCCGTCTCTTTGCCACGGATATCCAGCGGGCGGTCAAAATCCTTCATGCCGGGTAGTGCTTGAACCGCTTTGGCGTGACGCAACAGATATATGCGGCTCATGGTCGGACAGTTCCTGTGCAAGATCCATTTACCGATAATCTGCCTCAGGATTTGACGCAATGGTATAGGCAACATTGACGCCGTCGTCACTGCAACGTGACCTGCAAACGGCGAATTGTGTTCCGTTACGGCAGCTTATGCTGGTTCGTTCAAATAACTGTCATTTTCATGTGTGAGCAAATCTGGTGCTTGTCTGCACATGTCTGGCGCATTATAAGCCCCGCGCACAGGGAGGACTTTGGAGTGATTCAGATGGTTCGGGCGAACGAAACATCCTATCAGCCGAATGACGACGAACCGTTCATGAACGACCGTCAACGTTCGTATTTCCGTGCCAAGCTGATTGCATGGAAAAGCGACATCCTGCGCGAGGCGCGCGAAACACTGGAAGCCCTGCAGGAAGAAAACACCAACCACGCCGATCTAGCCGACCGCGCATCGTCGGAAACCGACCGCGCAATCGAGCTGCGCGCCCGCGACCGGCAACGCAAGTTGATCTCGAAGATCGACTCGGCCATGGCGCGGATTGAAGACGGAACATATGGTTTCTGTGAGGAAACCGGCGAGCCGATCAGCCTGAAACGGCTTGATGCCCGCCCGATAGCCACCCTTTCGATTGAAGCACAAGAGCGCCACGAGCGCCGCGAAAAGGTCTACCGCGACGAATGATTGTCAGCCTCCCGACGGCTTTGCTAGGCGACTGGCGGATTTAATCACGATATTCGGTCCTTCTTTGTGTCGAGCGTGCCGAGCAGAGATTCCATCTCTTTTTCCAGCGAAACTTCCGGCGAGATTTCATCGTCTTCAAACGACATGCTCTCGGAAAGATCGGCGAGCAGGGAATCATCCAAGTCTCTTTCCATCGCTCTCGTCTGCGAAATCGGCTTCTCCGCGACCACTGACGCTGGCACGGACACAGGGGCAGGCTCAGGGCGCAATGAGATTGCTGCCGCCACAGGCTCAATACGCGGTGTTGGCGCCATAGGGCGGGGCAGTGCAATCGTCGGGGCGACAGCCGGTGCAAGCGCCGGGCTTGCGGGCTGCACCAATGGCCGCGCCGAAGCCATGGGCTCTCGAGCCGGCAGAGGTTCCCGAACTGGCATGGGCTCCCGCGCAAGCATCGGCTCCCGCATTGGTGTGGGCGTCTGAGGCTGTAGTGGCAGGGTTTCCCGTGGCGGAATAGGCGGCCTTGCCGGCAGATAGGGCGCGGCAGGGGTTTGTGGCGCGGGACGAGGCTGCAACGGCTGCTGCAAAACGGGTTGCCTTGCGGGCATGATGCGCGGCTCTTCCGGGAGCGTTTGAGCTTCAACCAAGCGCTCTTGCAAAGCAGGTTCCGCCGGTGGCTCGATGCTTCTTGTGTCGCGCGGTCCATCGATGCGGATGTTCTGTTCAACAACCACGTCCGTCGGGCCGCCGATCAGGATCAGATGCTCGACGTCATCACGGCGAACCAAAACCAGCCGACGGCGCGAATCCACAGGCGTTGCGTCCATCACGGCAAGGCGCAAATGTCGCCCGCGTCCACCGCTGACAAATGTTCCACCCAAAAGTTTGCGCGCGATCCAGACCAAAAGCATCAGGCCCACGACAACCGCGACAAAAAGCACAACGTACGACAGCGCCGGCGACAGATTCAAGCCGAACAGATTGTTGATCCAGTTGCTCATCGCACTCCCCGAATTAATGATAGTCAGGTCACGACATTAACCCGCTCAACCGGTCATCACAAGGTTTGTGCATTTTCACCGTTATGCGAGCACCAGAACCGCTCGCAATGGGGCCAAAGCGCTTTGCGGCCCTTCCTTGCTGTGCAGGAATATGATTCAACCAGAATCACAAAGAATGCGAAACAGGGGAAACGCGCATGGCTGCGGACACCGGGGACACTGCAAATCCCTCGCCAGTTGTCGACCGCGAATCGCGTCCGGGTGAAGTGCTGCGCCTGCTCGGGCTTGGCGTCGTGCTTATCGCTGTTGCCGCGCTGTTTTTTCTATTCGGTGACAGTCTGGGAGAACCGTTCAGACTTGGTCTCCTCGGCATTTTTGCGATGGTTGGCGTGTTTTATCTTTTCGCGTCGGTGATTGGCATTATTCGTATCGCACCACGCTCGACAGGCAATGAAATGTCGCGCGCGCTGCTGGATGGTGCTTCGGATGGAACCATTGTCAGCGATGAGCGCGGGCGCATCATATATGCCAACAAGGCCTACAGCGACATTTGCGGCATGAGCACGCCGGAGAAAATCCGGTCGCTTGAAGGATTGCTGAACGGTGAGCCGGAGGCGACGGAGCCGTTGGAGCGATTGACGGGTTCCTTGCGTTCGGGCGTTCCCGGAGTTGAAGAGTTTCGCCTCAGCCATAACCTTGCGGCATCAAAGAATGGTTCAGGAAGCTGGTATCGTGTCAAAGCCCGGCCCTTGACACTTGCCGACAGTGGGCAGCAGTTGTCGATCTGGCAGATTGCCGACATTTCCAATGAGCGCGCCGAACAGGAGCGGTTTTTCCGCGATTTGCAATTGGCCATTGATCATCTGGATCAGGCTCCGGCCGGCTTCATGTCCACCAATGCCGACGGATCTGTTGCCTATCTCAACGCGACGCTTGCCGACTGGCTCGGTATTGATTTGGGTACGTTCAGGCCGGGCATGATGGACATGTCTGACCTGATTGCCGGGAACGGGTCGGCGATCATTGACTCCGTGCGGGCGGAACCTGGCACTGCGCGCAGCGCCGTGATTGATCTCGACATGGCCAAGAAAAACGGACAGGCGCTGCCAGTGCGTTTTTATCACCGTGTCCAGACCAACAAGGACGGGACGTCCGGCGCGTCGCGCACGATCATTATCAATCGTTCGGCTGGCGAAGATGGTCTTTCTGAACAGCGCGCGGCGGAGGTGCGGTTTACGCGCTTCTTCAACTCCGCACCGATGGCGATTGCCGCACTCGACAGGGACGGGAAAGTCCTTCGCACAAATGGTCCGTTTCACAAGCTGTTTTCCGGCCTGTTCGATCATGATGCCGTGGACCGGCACCTAGCACTTGAAGCTGTCGTGCATGAACGCGACCGCGCGTCTTTTCGGCAGGCCTTGTCAGCAGCGGTTGCGCGTCAGGCGGATATTTCGCCAATCGACAGCGTCATGCCAAACGACGAGCACCGCTATCTGCGCTTCTATTTCAACACTACGGCAGATGAATCCAGCGTCGAGGGCGGCGAGGCGGCCTTTGTCTATGCCGTCGAAACCACGGAGCAGAAGGCTTTCGAGGCGCAGATTGCCCAAGGACAGAAAATGCAGGCTGTCGGCCAGTTGGCCGGCGGCATTGCCCATGACTTCAACAATGTCCTGACTGCAATCATCATGTCGTCCGATCTGTTGCTGACCAATCACCGGGCGTCTGATCCGTCGTTCCCGGACATCATGAACATCAAGCAGAACGCCAACCGTGCCGCCTCGCTGGTACGGCAACTTCTGGCCTATTCAAGGCGCCAGACTTTGCGCCCGCAGGTGATCAGCCTGATGGATGTCGCTGCGGATTTGCGCATGCTTCTCACGCGGCTTGCCGGCCCTGAGGTGTCGTTGAAAATCGAGCATGGCCGCGACCTTTGGCCAGTGCGCGCTGATGTTGGCCAGTTCGAGCAGGTGATTGTCAATCTGGTGGTCAACGCGCGCGATGCGATGCCTGGCGGCGGCACCGTAAATATCCGCACCCGCAATGTTGATGCTTCGGAAGTTGCTGTGCTCGGTCATCGTGAAATGTTGGAGGCAGATTATGTGCTGACGCAGGTCAGCGATACCGGCACTGGCATTCCTGCTTCGATCCGCGAGAAGATTTTTGAACCGTTTTTCACGACGAAAGATGTCGGCAAAGGCACCGGCCTCGGGCTTTCAATGGTCTATGGCATCGTCAAGCAGACCGGCGGATTTATTTATGTCGAGTCTGAAGCGGGGAAAGGATCAACCTTCAATATTTACCTGCCCCGGCATATCGCCGATGCAAGCGCGGTGGCTGATGATGCGACTTCCGACGGCACGTCAGCAATTGCTGCCTCGCAGCCTTTGAAATCCTCGCCTGCAACAGACCTGTCGGGCACGGCTACTGTTTTGCTGGTTGAGGACGAAGATTCCGTGCGCATGGGCGGTATCCGGGCGCTTCAATCGCGCGGCTACACAGTGCACGAGGCGGCGAGCGGCGTCGAGGCACTTGAGGTCATGGAAGCGCTGGATGGCAAGGTCGACATTGTCGTTTCTGATGTCGTCATGCCCGAGATGGACGGACCGACTCTGTTGCGGGAATTGCGCGCGAAGTACGGGGATATCAAGTTCATCTTTGTGTCAGGATACGCCGAAGATGCGTTCGCCAAAAATTTGCCGGCTGATGCCAAATTCGGCTTCCTGCCGAAACCATTCTCGCTCAAACAGCTTGCGGGAGCTGTGAAGGAAATGCTTGACCAAGATTGATAGAAACAGAGTTCGCCAGATTAATCGTGTCGGCAGTTATTGCTTGCAGCAAACCGGCAGTGAAGAGTAAAGATCGGCGAAAAGGCGGGATATAACATGAGTGACGAATTGGAATCGGGCATAATCGCCCTGTTTGAACAGCATGCCGACAAGGCCGCAGGGCCTGTTTCTGTCGAAACGCAGTTGGAAAAACTCGGTGTTCACTCCCTCGAGCTGACGGAAATCGTCATGGACATCGAAGACAAATACGGCGTCGAGATTGATCTTTCGACCGTCGAAACATGGCAATCTTTCAAGTCTGTCGGTGACATTGTTGACGCTGTCAAAGCGCTGCTGGCCAACAAAGCTTGAACGCCTCCCGCACTAAAATTGTGATTACCGGAATGGGTGCGTTGTCGTCCATCGGGACCAGTGCGCCCGCCGTTTGGCAGTCCATGCGGCAAGGCGTTTGCGGGATCGGTCCGCTGACCACAATTGAGCTTGATACGCTCAAGGGCAATATCGGTGCGGAAATCAAGGTGCTTCCCGATATCGGGCTCGAGCACCGTCGTCTCGTAACGATGGATCGCTTTTCGCATCTTGCCGTCCTGGCGGCTGATGAGGCATTCAAGCAGTCGGGACTTTCGCTTTCGGAAAGTGAGCTCTTGCGGGCGGGTGCCATTGTCGGCGTCGGCACATTCGGCGGCATTTCCATTGACGAGGCTTACCGTGCAGTCTGGCCCGAGGGCAAGAAACACCCTCCGATCTTCACCGTGCCCAAAGCAATGCCGGGTGCTGCTGCCGGGCAGGTCAGCATGCACCTTGGCTTGAAGGGCGTGGTGTTTGGTGTCAGCTCTGCCTGCTCGTCGTCAAATCATGCAATCGGCACTGCGATTGATCTGCTGCGGGCCGGTCGCGCGGATGTCATGTTGGCTGGCGGGTCTGACGCGCCGATGATTTTCGGCGTTCTCAAAGCCTGGGAGGCTCTGCGCGTCTTGTCGCCTGAGCCCTGCCGTCCGTTCTCTGCAAACCGCGCCGGCCTCAGCATTGGCGAGGGGGCAGCGATGTTTGTTCTGGAAACCGAGGCTCATGCCAAGGCACGTGGTGCGGTCATTCTTGCAGAGCTTGCAGGTTTCGGCATGACCGCTGATGCAACAGATATTGTGGCACCTGGCGTTGATGGTCCGGCGCGCGCGATGCGTGTGTGTCTCGACGATGCGGGGCTCAACGCTGAAGATGTCGATTATATCAACGCGCATGGCACCGCCACGAAGGCCAACGACATGATTGAAACACAGGCGATCAAGCTGGCATTCGGCGCGCATGCAAACGCGCTTTCGGTGTCATCGACCAAATCCATGCACGCCCACTGCATGGGCGCATCCGGTGCCATTGAATTGATTGCCTGCATCGGCGCGGTGCGTGAGGGCATCGTGCCACCGACGGTCAATTACCAAACGCCCGACCCCGACTGCGATCTTGATGTCACGCCGAACGTCGCCCGCGAGCGTGTGGTGCGGGCCGCAATCTCCAACTCGTTCGCATTCGGCGGCACCAACGCTGTCCTTTGCATCAAGAAGTATTAGGTCGCCCTAATTCACACCCTATTGCTGCCGCATTCCTGACTAGTGTTCGCCCACTGTTCAGGATAGATTTCCATGAATCAGCAGCTTTCAATCGGGGACCAGTCACATGAAGCGCATCGTAACCCTCGCCGTTCTCGGCTCTTTCTTGGCCGCCTGCACGACCACCAACCCGTACACCGGCGAACAGCAGGTATCAAAGACCGCAGGCGGCGCCGCGATTGGTGCTTTGGCTGGAGCCGGCGCGGGCCTTCTGGCAGGCGGCGATGACCGCCGCAACGCGCTGATCGGTGCCGGTATCGGCGCATTGGCAGGCGGTGCCATCGGCAATTTCATGGATCAGCAGGAAGCGGACCTGCGTGCTCAGTTGCAGGGAACCGGCGTGTCTGTCACGCGCAATGGCAGCCAGATCATTCTCAACATGCCGTCAAACATCACGTTTGCCACCGATCAGGATCAGGTGATCCCGGCGTTTTATCCGACGTTGAACTCGGTTGCCTTGGTGTTGAACAAGTACAAGCAAACGGTGGTCGATATCTATGGCCACACCGATTCGACCGGTGATGACAGCTACAATCTGTCGCTTTCACAGAGCCGCGCGCAATCGGTCGCCAGCTATCTGGCATCGCAGGCGGTCGATTCGCGTCGCTTCCTTGTAACAGGCGCTGGCGAATCGCAGCCAATTGCATCGAACAGCAATTCGACAGGTCGCGCGCAGAACCGCCGCGTCGAAATCCAGATTTCGCCGCTCAGCTGATCCGGATTGCCCTGATATCAATCAATCGCCCGCACATGCGCGGGCGATTTTTGCTGCCAGCCGCGCGTTGTTTTCGACCAGTGCGATGTTGGACACCAGACTGCGGCCGCCGGTTATCTCCAGCATGCGTGACAACAGCCAAGGCGTCACTGCCTTGCTGCGCACACCCGCCGCTTCGGCGTCGCCCAGAGCCCGGCGAATGTAGACAGCCATCTCTGACTGCTGGATTTCGCTGTCCATCGGGATTGGATTGGCGACAAGCATGCCGCCTGCAATGCCCAGCGTCTGGCGCGCCTTTTGGAAATTGGCAATGTCTTTCGGGGTATCCAGACGCAACGGTGCCTCCAACCCGGACTGGCGCGACCAGAAGGCCGGTATCTCATCGGCCTGATAGACAACGACTGGAACGCCGTTGGTTTCAAGCACTTCAAATGTTTTCTCAAGATCGAGAATCGCCTTCGCGCCTGCGCACACCGTAATGACCGGGCTCAACGAAAACTCCTCGAGATCTGCGGATATGTCGAAGCTCAGTTCCGCGCCCTTGTGCACGCCGCCGATACCGCCCGTGGCAAACACTTTGATGCCAGTCAGCGCTGCCGCCATCATCGTCGCCGCCACCGTCGTGCCGCCGGTCCTGCCGGTCGCCACGGCAAAGGCAAGATCGGCGCGCGACAGTTTCATGGCTCCAGCGACCTGCGCCAATGCCACGCGCTCTGCAACGCTCAGCCCGATTTTCAAGCGCCCGCCGACAACGGCGATTGTCGCCGGGACGGCGCCTTCCTGGCGAATGATCGCCTCAACCCTTGCTGCCATTTCGGCATTCTGCGG
>JANPEK010000174.1:0-19338 GCA_031422915.1 Phyllobacteriaceae bacterium
CGCTTGCGGGGAGAGGTGTCGGCGCAGCCGACGGAGAGGGGACTGCTGCCGCCATCAACCATCCGCAGCATCGCAAACAGCTCGGCGACGATCGCCAAGAGCAGGGCGTGGTTGCGGGTGATGACGAGGTTCCAGTCCAAAATGCGCAGGTTCCCGGTTGAGAGTTGATCAGCCGGGGAATTATCGGGCAGGATTGGGAGACGTGGATAGAATGGTCAACGGCAAGGCGTCGATTGAATGATATCAATGGGTTGGCGGCAGGACGCAGCGGGATAAGTTTGCAGCTTTGGCTGTTGTGTTCCCCCGCATCCGCCTGTCGGCATCGGACCGGGACAAACCATGGGTCTCGCCTGTCCTTAGAATCCCGCAAGCAGAAGGGACAAAAACGGGTGGCCTTAAATCACATTCAGTTCGACAAACGGCCGGTTATCCGCGATTCGTCCAAAGCCGAACGCCGAGCAATCCAGCGTCTGGTACTTGGCCGTCATGATGAGCTCCGCAATTGCCCTTCCGGCCACCGGTGCCTGTTGCACGCCATGACCTGAAAATCCGGTTATGAAATGCAGATTGCCGACTTCCGGGTGTGTGCCAATCACTGCATTCTGGTCAAACACGTTGTACTCATAATGCCCGACCCAAGCCCCATCCTGCTTGATCGCTTCAAACGCCGGAATGCGCGTGGCAAGGGCAGGCCAGACCTGATCTTCAAACTGGTTCCAGTCCGGGTCGAAATCATCATCCCGCGCCCGCAATTCTGTGGTCTCGTCCGGCGACCACGCTGCGATATACCGGTCTCCCTCAGGACGCACCCATACGCCGGACGGATCGGCAATCAACGGCAGCTCCGGAAATTGCGCCGCGCATCTGAATATGAAAACCGTACGCTTGCGAGGTTCGATTGGCAGGTGAACACCAATTCCTGCGGCAAGATCACCAGACTGCGCGCCCGCAGCAAGCACCAAATTGCTGCAAGAAACTTTTGATCCGTCGGCAAGTGTCACGCCAACAATTTTCAAGCCTTCGCGGTCAATTGCAGCTGCTGCCTGATTGATCAACGTAACACCCCGGTCACGTCCATCACGCCGGAAAAACGCTGCCAGCGACTGCGCATCGAACCAGCCTTCGTTCGAGGTTCCGTAGACGCCAGCGGCAATGTCCTCCGTGGACAGCCAAGGAAAGCGTTTGGCAAGCGCATCGGCTTCAAGAAACTCAACAGATGCGCCTTCTGCCTTTTGGGTCCGGAAATTTGTTTCAAGGATTGGCCGGCCGGCCTCGCTTGCCAGCACCAGATAGCCGTTCTCATGCACCTTGATGTCAACGCGACCTTCAATCCGAAGACGTCTGATCAGCGCCAGCGTTGCCATCGAAAGGCGGATATTTTCACCTTGGCTGAATTGCTGCCGGATGCCAGCGGCGGAAAGTGATGTTGCAGCGTGTGTGAAGGCCGGATCACGCTCGACGACCGCAATGGAGCCCTCAAAACCCATTTCCTTCAGATGCCAGGCTGTAGCGCTGCCGGACATGGCCCCGCCGATGATAAGGACGTCAAAATTCTGCATGGTCTTGGCTCATCCGGAAGACGGCTACACTGCCAATGGCACTGTTATGGCGAAGCACGCGCCTTGTGAAGATGGCGTCAAACAAATCGTGCCCCCATGCGCCTCCAGCATCGCCTTGGCGATGCCAAGTCCCATGCCTGTGCCGCCCTCCTCCCGCGAGGTGGTGAAGAATGGATCAAAAATCTTCGCTGCATTGCCCGGCGAAATACCCGTACCATTGTCGCAAACAGAGATGACAGCGCGGCCCGCTTCGCGCGTTACGTCCATCCGTACTTCGCCAGCCTTGTGCCGCATTGCATTGGACAAAAGATTGCCGAGTAATGCGCCAAGCTTCTGTGCCGAAATCGCAAGCGGCAAGTCGCTATCACCCGTCACGATCAGCACCGCGTAGAGACGCGGCTCCAGCGTTGCCAGCGCTTGGCGCACGCTCGTTTGCGCGCCATCCGCCGACAGACCTTTGGCCTTGGCAAGTTCCATCAGCCGCCGCACCAGAAGGTCCAGCCGCGCCGTATCGCTGATGATATTGCCCAGAAACCGTTGCCGCTCGTCAACGCTCATCGCATCGCCCGCGTCGCGCAACAATTCTGCCGCACCGTGTATCGCCGTCAGCGGAGACTTCAATTCGTGGCTGACATGCGTGGCAAACACCGAAACCTGATCGGACCGGTCATGCAGCTTCTGCGCCATCGCCAGCAAACCTTGGCCAAGCTCGGCAATCTCGCTTGTGCCGTGGTGGAAAAGCGGCTTCACCGCCTCGCGGTCTCCGGCCGCAATCCGCCGCGTCCGCTCTGTCAGCTCCTGCAGCGGACCAGTCAGCGTTCGCGTGACCAGAAACCCGAGCAGCAATGCACCTGCCAGAACAGCAGCCAACGCCAGCGCCAACTTGCCGCGCTCCTGATAGAGATGTTTGACAATGTTGGAGGGGGTGCGCGAGGCATAGACAACTCCCGCCACGCGCCCGTCCACCACGACCGGAAACGCAGTGAACACCCGCACCTTGGTGCCCCGGCTGATCGAGTAAAGCGGTGGCGGCGGTTCGTCGGACACGCGCAGCCGCAATGCGCTCGCATAGCGCCCCGTCAACGCCGTTGAAACTTCTTCTACATGAGCCAGTGACAGGCCCAGCTCGTCACGACCGGCAATCACCACGCCGTTCGGGTCGAGCACGCGAAAGCCGGCAAGTGTCACTTCTTGTGTTTGTACCAGCACGGACGCAAGCAATTCCCCGATAGCTGCAAACGCAGGGTTCACTGGGGCGGCAGGCACCGCCGCATCGGGCCGTCGAGGACCAATTGCTGTTGCTGCCAGATCCAAAGTCGGCTCAACCGGGTGGTAGCGCTCGCGCCGATCACTGGACTTTTGCACTTCCGCGCCAAGGCTGGTGGCTGCAATCCCCGACTTGCGCACTGTGCCCGCATAGACTGACGCAATCGCCGCTGACTGGGCAATCAACTCCGATTCTGTCTGGCGGATCAACTGATTTTCATAAACGCGGAAGAAAAACAGCCCGGCAAGCGGCATCATCAGCGCGATCATCAACATCGCCAGGATGATGGTGCGCAGATGCGGCCGCCATTTCTGCTTCATCACTGCCGCTCGCACGCGCCGAGCCGGAAACCCACGCCATGCACCGTTTCGAGCGCATTTGAGCAACCATGGACGGCAAACGCCGCGCGGATGTTGCGGATGTGACTGTCGATGGTCCGGTCTGCGACATGAATGTTTGCCGGATAAGCAGCCTGCATGATCTGCTCGCGAGAAAACGCGCGGTGCTTCTGAGCCAGAAACGTTTTCATGATGGAAAACTCCAGCGCTGTCAGTTCCAGCGCCTTGCCGCCAAACTGCGCGGCATGCGCGGAAAGGTCCATATCCAGCGCGCCATGCCGCAATGTTGCCGGCTCTAGCACCGCCGCCAAAGCAGAGCCTTTGCGCCGCAGGATTGCCTTGACGCGGGCCACCAGCTCACGCGGTGAAAATGGCTTTGTGACATAATCATCTCCGCCTATTTCCAACCCCAGCACGCGGTCAATCTCTTCGTCGCGGGCTGAAAGAAACACGATCGGCACATCAGAGGTCTTCCGGATTTCAAGGCACACATCCAGCCCGTCGAACTCGGGCATTCCGATATCCAGTACGATCAGATCCGGCTTTACCTTGACAAACAGTGCAACGACCTCCGCACCGTTTGAAGCAGACACCATATCCATTTCCGCCTTGTCGAGCGCGTAGCCGATCACCTCGCGGATATGCGCATCATCGTCGGCAATAAGGATTTTCGGCTTCAAATCGTGAGCACTCCAGCGCATCACCGTTCACGCCTGCCCGTATCTTTCGGCATTGCGGCAACAGGATGATCCATGAGATAGCGGGAGAGCCGCCACCCGCGCAAGGTCCAGCCGCGCCAGTCGGCGTGCGTGGCCTTAAACTGTGACACTTCATGGCTGCGCCAATCCGCCAACGGCATCAGTTCAGATCCCCAGTAACGGTCAGCGACATAAACCGACAGCGCCCTGACTTCAGGTTTGGCAACAAATTCCCGATCCATAGCCGGGATCGCCTCCGGCCCAAGGCTTGTCATGTATCTGTAATCCATCATGCCGTGCGTGGTGTTGTAATTGGCGATCATCGCCGCAAAGTTCACAAAGCATGCTGCATAGAGGACCGTCGCCGCAATACCGAGATTGGCACCCACCAGCCATTCTGCGCTTTTGTCGGCAACGATCCGCCAGATGATAAGCGCCAGGCCGCAGGCCACCAAGCCCATCCAGATAAAGGCCGCGACCCGCCAGTAAGTCAGGCCGTAGACATCGACATAAAGGTCAAGCCGCAAGATTGACGAGAGAACCAGCAGAATATTCTGTCCGACCCATAAATAGACCAGCCGCCTGATCAGGCCGTTGGCCCGCGCCTCACTGCCGCTGCGCAGCGCAAGGAGCACAAAAAGTGCCGCCAGAAGTGCCGTGATCAGCAGCGGATAGGCACCGCGGTGGGCATAGGAAGCGTAAGACATTCCGTCGGGCAGCTGCACACCGCCAAACAGATAGACAGCATCCAGAGCGGACTGAAGCCCGAACATCAGGTTGAATACCAGCAGCGCGCGCAGGATCGCCGCCTCGCCAAACAACACGTCGGCAACCGTCTGCGCCTTTTCCGGAGGCGTTGCTCCCGTCAACGGGACGGCACTCTCATCAGCAACTTTTGCCGGTTTCAGTTTCCTCACCATCGGTCGCAAGAATGGCCACGTCACCACAAACATGAAACCCAGAAACAGCAGCCGCACAGGATCGAGCAGCTCAAAAATCAGCCAGAAGTCGAGCCTGCGCAGCCATTGCGCGACAATCGGGTTGGCCTGTTCAAAAAGCGCAAGAAACACGAGGCCGACCACAAGCGGCATCAGCCAGACACCGGCGGTGGCAAACGGGACGATTTGCCTGCCTGCCGCCTTGGCCGCCCGGCGCCAGCCAAGGACGCCTACCGGTGCTGCCACCGGCATACACAACAAAAACATCGCCAACCGTTTGCCGTTGGCGAACAGCGCTCCCCGCAACCCGTCGGCAAGCATCAGCGACGCGATCGCAAACAACGAAAATGCAACGCCGAATGACAGTGCCGAGACATTCTCGACAAGCGGCGGCAGCGCGAGCCCATAGCCGCAGGCCGCCAGCACCAGCTGCATTCGCCCTGCAAGCACCCGGTGCAGCCAAAGCGCTGCACCACCCGTGAGGATGGCAAACACAACAAGCGACAGACCAACCGGCGCATTGAACAGAATGCGGTCCGAAATCGCTGTCAGCGCCAGCGCCGCAATCAGCGTTTCAGTGAGAGGCGCAGTCGGTGTGGATTGGTCCGGGGCAATGCTCATCAAGGTCACTTTCTTGCAAAATCTGAGAAGGCACAGAAACGACCATGCGGCCCGGCAATGCCGTATCCAGCCACCAACTGTCCCTTGTCAGACAGTCCGGGAGCGCGTGTTTGAGCGCCTGGATTTCATTGAAGCGTGTCGAGTGGTGTTTCATGGCGACGTTTATGACCGCGCAAATTGCAGTCCGTTGGGCGCATTGCGGGATTTGCCCTGCAAACTGTGTGCAGATTTTGTGCACTTGTCAGAGTTGCCACAGGCCGGTTACATCCAGCCATGCTCAAGCACCCGCTCCGCTCCGCCCTCTATGTCCCCGGCTCCAATGAAAGAGCGCTTGGCAAGCTGCGGGCGCTCGCCATGGATGCGGTGATTGTTGACCTTGAAGACGCCGTCCATCCGGACGCAAAAAGTGAAGCACGCCAAACCATGGTGCGCAGCCTCGCAAGCTGGATGGCGCGCAAGCCGCTGTTGGCGGTCCGCATCAATCCGTTGGACAGCGAGCACGGCTTGCAAGACCTGAAGGCAGCGCTTGATGTCAAAGCGGATGCCATCGTTCTCCCGAAAGTAGAGACACCGTCAGCAATCCTTGCCCTTTCTGATGCCCTGTCCGAACTCGACGCCGATCCAGCCATCCGCATCTGGGCAATGATCGAAACCCCGCGCGCGCTCTTCAATCTCGCCCAGATCGCCGAGTTGGGACATCACCACACCGCGAGGCTGAATTGCTTTGTTGCAGGAACAAACGATTTGATGAAGGAGACCGGCGTTCGGGACGTTGCCGAGATGCAGCCTTGGCTGATGCAAATCGTGCTCACCGCCAAGGCCGGGGGCCTGTCCGTGCTGGATGGCGTTCACAATGACTTCGGCGATGGCGTCGGCTTTGAAGCTGCTTGTGCTGTGGCGCGAAACCGCGGCTTTGACGGCAAGACACTCATCCACCCGTCACAGATCGAACCCGCCAATCATATCTTTGCGCCCGATGAGAACGATATCGCCGCCGCAAAGACGATCATCGCAGCCTTCGCCTTGCCGGAAAACAGAGAGAAAAATGTCGTCAACATGGAAGGCCGCATGGTGGAGCGGCTGCACCTTGCAAAGGCCGAAAAAACCATGGCTTTCGCAAATTCCATTCGGGAGAAAAACTGACATGCAACTCTACCGCTTCATCACAGGCCCGGACGACAACAGCTTCTGCCACCGCATCACCTCCGCGCTCAACAAGGGCTGGTCGCTGCACGGCTCGCCCTCGCTCACTTTCGATAGCGTCCAAGGCCGCACCATCTGCGGCCAGGCCGTCACAAAAACCGTCGAAGGAAAGAATTATGACCCCGAATTGAAGCTCGGCGAACAATAGCTCTCCAGAGGCCGCGCAAAGTCGTCAGTCACAGCTGCGGCGTCCGGCACAGTCAGGTTCCGTCGCCAGAGCTTGGCTCGTCCGGACTTAGCGTGCGCGGGGGCACCAAAATCATGGGGCCGACCATTTCTCCTGCCGCAGCTGCTGCAACATCGGCAATGCTCATGACTGTTTCGATAACAGTTCCCATGCTCGGCGGCTGCACCACGCCGATGACATCGGTCATGTCAGGCGGCGGCGGTGGTTCTGAAGCATCGGAAGAAGACGGAGTGCTGCCGGCAGTGGAAAAAGGGGCACCGCCCGCCGAGCCGCTCATCCCTCCGCCGCCATCCTGGGACAGTACCGGCTCAGACCCGCCCGAAGCCAGAGACATGCCTCCGGACGATGAGCTTTGGCTGATCTCTTCACGGCGCGTCTCGTAGATGACTGTGACTTCAGGCTCTGATTCCAGATATTCTTCCGGGTCGCCCATT
Source organism: Phyllobacteriaceae bacterium (assembly GCA_031422915.1). Taxonomy (GTDB): domain Bacteria; phylum Pseudomonadota; class Alphaproteobacteria; order Rhizobiales; family Rhizobiaceae; genus JANMEX01. The sequence continues at coordinate 7,246 of JANPEK010000174.1, forward strand.
GCATTGCTCTCCGCAGTTGGACCGCAAGGACTGAGGTGAAGGATCTTGCAACATGATAAATCTTGCGTCTGCGGCATATGCTACGCCTGTATGCCGCTTCATGCAAAGCCGCTTTGGCGTTCAGTCCACCTGCGCCTCCAAGGCCTCCATATCATCATCGCCGAGCCCGAAATGATGGCCGATCTCATGGATCAGCACATGGGCGATGATGGTCCCCAGCGCTTCCTCATTCTCGGCCCAATAGTCAAGGATCGGACGACGATAAAGTGTGATCTTGTTCGGGCCCTCGCCGGTCTGCGGGTTCCATAGTTCTGCAATGCCTTTCCCCTCGAAAAGGCCAAGCAGATCAAACGGGCTGTCGAGCGACAGGTCATCGCTGACATCCTCGTCGGGAAATTCCGATATCTGGATGATGATGTCGCCGGTCAGCGTGCGGAATTCCTGCGGCAGATGGGCATAGGCCTCCACCGCGATCGATTCCATCTCGCTCAATGAAGGAGAAAGCCGTGCAGCCCAATCCCCTGTCTGATCAATACGCGCCATCAAAACACTCGCTTGTCACCCCGGTATAGCGAGGGTCCATCATTTACGCAAAGCCGCTGAAACGAAAAGGGCGGCTCGAAAGCCGCCCCAAACTGTGAACTGATCAATGATTACTTGCGATCGCCCAGAAACTGCAACATGAACATGAACAGGTTGACGAAGTCGAGGTAGAGGTTCAGCGCGCCCATGATCGCCTTGCGGCCGCCAGTGACGTCATCATCGCCTGCATAATACATTTCCTTGATCTTCTGCGTGTCATAGGCGGTCAAGCCTGCGAACGCCACCACGCCGATTGCCGAGATGGCAAACTGCAATGCTGAGGACTGCAGGAAAATGTTGACGATTGAAGCCAGCAGGATGCCAACCACACCCATGATCAGGAACGAGCCCATCGCCGTCAGGTCACGCTTGGTGGTGTAACCGTACAGCGACAGCGCACCAAAGGCGGTTGCCGTGATGAAGAAGGTCTGAACAATGCTCGCGCCGGTATAGACGATGAAAATCGTCGACAGGGAAGCGCCGAGCAGCGCCGCATAGGCCCAGAATGTCGTCTGCGCCGCCGAGACACTCATCGAGTTGATGCGGAAACTCAGGAAGAACACCAAAGCGAGCGGTGCCAGAACCAACGCCCAGCGCAGCGGCGAGGCATAGATCAGATTGGCAAAAGCCGCATTGTTCATGGCAAGCGTGTAGGTGCCGAGCGCGGCGATGCCTGTGATGGCAAGGCCAAGCGCCATGAGATTGTAGACCTTGAGCATGTAGGTGCGCAGGCCTTCGTCGATTTCTGTGCCGCTCTGCGTCACCGAAGCGTTGCGCAGGGGTGTATTGCGATAGTCAGACATGAGAGTCCTCTCAAAAGTTCCCCGTCGGGTCCGGTCTGCACGGCGACATCTTGCCATGCCAACTGAGGCGCCGCTGGCGGGGATCCAGCATGCCTGATGAATCTATGGGGTTGATCGATCAAAACGACAAGAGGTGCATCGATAAAAATGCGACATTGAGACCAACCGCAACCCGAAAGGGTAAACATTTGACCTTTGTTACAACGTTCGCAGTACCGGAGCCGCTTTCTGGCCAAGCAGACGCCATGTTCCCGCAAGTCCAAACCCGATCGTCACAACAAGCGAAAGTCCGACGGTCGAAAGCGCGATCCACGGCTCTGGTTTAAAGTTCAACGCCATGATCCATTCGATGACAAACCACGCTGCAGCGCTGCCGGCCAAAACGGCGAACACCGCCGTCGCAAGCCCGATCAGCAAATACTCAAGCGCAAACGCGCTGACCAGCGTGCGCCGCGTCGCGCCCAGCATTTTAAGGATCACCGCGTCATGCACCCGCGTCCGGTTGCCTGCCGCCAAAGCCCCGGCCAGCACCAGTACTGACGTGATCAGCGCCACAGACGCCGCAACACGAACGGCAATCGAAAACTGCCCGACAAAATTGCTGGCAATTGTCAGTGCATCCTTGACCCGCACCGAGGTGATCGCCGGATAGGCTTTCGTCACACTGTTGAGTATTGCGGCTTCTTGCTCAGCAGTCGCACCCGGATCAGCCAGCGTCGCCAGCCATGCATGCGGCGCACCCTTCAACATGTTGGGCGAGAACACCATCACGAAATTGATTGACATCGACCGCCATTCCACCTGACGCAGATTGGCGATTTTTGCGGTGATATCGCGTCCAAGCACGTTGACCGTGACGGTATCACCAAGCTTGAGCCCCAACTCACCCGCCTCTTCGGCTGCAAATGACACCAGCGGCTCACCGGAATAGTCCGCCGGCCACCATTCACCTTCTGCCAGCGTGCTGTTGCCCGGCAGCGTTGGCGCATAGGTGATGCCGCGGTCGCCGCGCGTCACCCAGGCAGCCTCCGGCGGCACCTTGTAGTCGGCGATGTTGATGTCTTTCAGCGCTGTGATCCGCCCGCGCAGCATCGGAACCGTCGCAATCTCGCCTCGTGGCGAAGCGTTGACGAGCAATGTTTTGAAGCTCTCGATTTCACTGCTTTGGATATCAACAAAGAAAAAATCCGGTGCCTTTCCGGCTATGGAGCCGGAAATCTGACTGCGCAGACTGTTGTCGATCAGTGAAATCGCCGTCAGCAGCGTCAGCCCGAGTCCGAGCGATATCACCACAGGCCGCGTGATCGCGCCCGGGCGGTGCATATTGCCGATTGCCAACCGCAGAACCGTTGATTTGGCGCGTGGCATTGACGCAGCGGCCTTGATGACAAACACCGCCACCACCCCCAGCACCAGAAATGACAAAACCGCGCCGCCCAGAAGATACATCGCGATGCGCGGCTGTTGCGACGTGAAAATTGCCAGCGCCGCGACGAGCGCCATGACCAGCCCTGCTGCCAGCTGCCAGGCCCATCCGGCCTTGCCGCCGCCCTCCAATGTGGAATCACGGAACAAGATCTGCGGCGTTACGGATTGCGTCTTGCCTAGCGGTATCAGCGAAAACGCCAATGTGGTCAAAAGCCCGAAGGCACCCGCAAGAAGCAGCGCGCGCGGTTCGACACCGCTGGAAATCTGCAGCGGCAAAAACCGCTCCAGCGCCGACCCGGCCAGAGGCGGCAAAACAGCCGAGACGACAAGCCCGATGGCAACGCCAACGGCGGCGGCAATCAAAATCTGCACCAGATAGATTTGCGCGACAAAGCCATGTCCTGCGCCAAGGCTCTTGAAGGTCGCGATCACCGGACGCTTGGTATCCAGATGTGCTTGCACCGCATTTGCAACGCCCACGCCGCCGACCAGCAACGCGCAAAGCCCGACCAGCGCCAGAAACTGCGAAAATCGCTCGATGGAGTCCGACAGCGCGGGCGCGGCATTGGCGCTGGTACGGATGCGAAAGCCCTGATCGCCGAGCTCGTCACGCAGGCTTTCCTGCAATGTCTTAAGTGCCTCGCCCGACGGCGGATTGGCCATTTTCACCTTGTAGCCATACTCGGCAAGACTGCCGACACGGATGAGCCCGGTAGCGGCAAGCGCGTCTTGTAAAATCATCAGTCGCGGCGCAAAGCCGAACCCTTCTGACAAAGCATCCGGTTCCGACGTCAGCACATCGCGCAACTCGAGCGAAACGTCACCGACCTTCAAGCGGTCCCCAACCTTCAATCCCAAACGGTCAAAAAGGATTTGTTGCGCCAGAGCGCCATAAACGCCGTTCTTCTCAGCCAGCGACTCGGCCAGCGATGTCTTGTTCGCGGTCACCAGTTGCGCATACAACGGATAGACGCCATCGACCGCCTTCAACTCGACCAGACTTTGGTCCGACCCATCTTGCTTGCGCGCCATCGAGCGCAGACCAACGCTTTTCGAGACGATTCCGAGCGCCTCAATCCGCTTGATTTCATCGCTGGTCGCTTCCCGTTGCACCAGTTCAAATCCGAGATCACCACCAAGGATCGCCTGGCCCTGCCGCGCGATCGAACCGGCAATCCCGTCGGCAATCGTGTTGACCGAGCCGATTGCCGCAGTGCCTAGTGCAATGCAGGCAAGGAAAATTCGGAACCCCGCCAATCCGCCGCGCAGTTCGCGCAGCGCAAAACGCGATGCCAGTTTGAAATCGCCGAACCAGCCGCGCCTATGCATCAATTTTGCCCTGAGCCAGCACTTGTTTGTCTTCACCCAGCACTTGGCCAGACCGCATTCTTATCTGCCGCGCACAGCGCCCTGCCAACTGCATGTCGTGCGTTACCAACAGCAGCGTCATGTCACGCTCGCGGCACGCGGAGAACAAGAGATCAGCGATATGGCCACCGGTTGCCAGATCGAGATTGCCGGTTGGCTCGTCCGCCACCAGCATTGCAGGCTCTGGTGCCAGCGCACGGGCTATCGCCACACGCTGCTGTTCACCGCCGGAAAGCTGGCCGGGGAAATGGTTCAAGCGATGACCAAGCCCGACCTTTTCAAGCTCGGCCTGCGCACGCTCAAACGGTGTTGCATGCCTGGCAAGTTCCAATGGCACCGCCACATTTTCGAGCGCCGTCATGTTTGGGATAAGATGAAACGACTGGAAAACGATGCCAATCGACCGCCCGCGAAATTGCGCCAGCGCATCTTCCGACAATTTCGTGATGTCTGTACCATTGACCGCAATCACACCGGAATCAGCGCGCTCCAGCCCGGACAGCACCATCAAAAGCGAGGTCTTGCCAGATCCGGACGGCCCGACAATGCCAAGCGATTCGCCCTTTTCAAGATCCAGTGACACACCATCCAGCACCTTGACCCGCGTTGCGCCATCGCCAAGCGTCAAATTGACACGATCAAGTCTCAGCACTGTTTCCTGCACACCGTTTCCTTCCTATATCGTTTATTACAATATGCCGGTTTCGTTTGAACCCGGCTGGCATACCAGGAGGCAAACACCAGATGACCCAACGAATCGTTAAAATCAGACTGGCATGTCTGTTCGCCATCACGCTCATATGGGGCGGGACAGCCTCGGTTGCCAAGGCTGGAACGTTGGAAATTGTCGGCCTCGGCGACAGCCTGATGGCTGGATACGAACTTCCCGAGGGCGATGGTTTCCCGGCCGTTCTGGAAGCAGCGCTCAAAGCCAAGGGTCTTGATGTGCGTGTCGCCAACGCAGGTGTTTCTGGCGATACCACATCCGGCGGGCTTGAGCGTCTTGATTGGTCGGCACCGGACGGAACGGAATTGGTTATACTCGAGCTTGGCGGCAATGATGCCTTGCGCGGTATTTCTCCGGCAATCTCGCGTGACAATCTCGACAAAATGCTGACACGGCTGAAAGAACGCAACATTCGGGTGGTGCTGGCAGGCATGCTCGCCCCGCCGTCCATGGGCAAGGACTATGAGGCCGCCTTCAACCCGCTCTTTACAGAGCTTGCGACAAAACACGCCGTCCCGCTGATCCCGTTTTTCCTTGAGGGTGTTGCCGGTCAAGCTGCGCTGCAACTGTCTGACAGAATTCACCCCAATCGCGCAGGTGTCGACAAAATGGTCGAAAATGCCCTCCCGATCATTCTTCCTATGGTCGAGACGCTGGCAAAGACGCAATAGAATCAGCAAGTTTTCAATGCTTTGGGCTGTGGGTGGATTACACACTTCAGCCGAACGATTACCAAACTGTCACAAATTTCTCCTTGCGCGCGCTTCTCTTCGATGATTCGTTCAAGCTGAGAGCTTGCGAATCGGGGGGCTGCCATGCCGCGTCTTTTCACCGCCCTGGAAGTCCCGCACGCTGCGGCGATGTCCCTGTCCCTCTTGCGCGGCGGCCTGCCCGGTGCGCGCTGGATTGACGCCGAAAACTATCACATTACGCTTCGTTTCATCGGCGATGTGGAAGGTCATGTCGCCGACGAATTCGCCAATGCGCTAGACCGTATAGACCGCCCATCCTTCAACCTCGATCTATCAGGCGTCGGCCAGTTCGGCGGCAAGAAGCCGCATTCGATCTGGGCAGGCGTGACACAGCGACCCGAACTCAATCAGCTTCAAGGCGAAATCGAACGCATCTGCCAGCGCCTCCATTTGCCTGCCGATCCGCGCAAATTCACTCCGCACGTGACACTGGCCCGCTTGCGCAACAGCCAGATCGGCGACGTCGCCCACTATCTGTCCTCACGCGGCAACTTCTCGACACAGCCGTTTAAGGTCAGCCGCTTCGTGCTGATGTCATCACGCGATTCGGTCGGTGGCGGCCCTTATGTCATCGAAGAGTCCTGGCCGCTGGACGCCAAGCCCGCAGCCGCAAACCAGCTTTCTGCCGCCGCGCGGACCATGCCGTAAATTGTCTCAAAGTCGCTCATATCGCCATCGTGCAGGTCCGGAACATCCTGTATTCGGCCCGCGCACCAATGACAGGATGGAACGGACAAGCGGCTGCGGCATTGTATCAAAACCATGTTAGAGTCTGTCCCAAAATTCTGTTTGATGAGTCAAATGGAGTGATTGTCGAGAACCGGAGCGGAGCATACTCTTGTATGTGAGCACCGGAAGCGCAGAAAATTGCTCCAGTTGGCCATCAAAGTGAATTTTCGGTCAGTCTCGTAGCCTGTCGGAAGTAGCAGAGGAGTTTCCGATGACCAACACCCGCCTCACCGAGACTGAAATCACGGCCATGCTCACCATTCTCGAAGGCTGGACGCTGATCAACGCCCGCGAAGCCATAGGCAAGAGCTTCAAATTCGCCAATTTCCGCGAGGCCTTCGCTTTTATGGCCGAGGTCGCGCTCTACGCCGAAAAGATCGACCATCACCCCGAATGGACCAATGTCTGGAACCGTGTCGATATCGTCTTGTCCACCCATTCAGCCAATGGATTGAGTGCGCTCGATGACAAACTCGCCAAGGCAATCGAAACCGCCTCTGTCCGATTTTCCCCGTCAACCGCTTGAATCGCATCAAAACTGGGACCACATCATTCTACTGAAGCCAGTCTGGCGTCCGGTCAGGATGCAAACAGCGGAAATGTTGGAGATGCTGAGCGCTAGAACGTAGCGCTAAGCGACTTTAACGGGAGGCCTAAATGGACAAACCGCTGGATGGCGAACTCTTCGGTCCTGACGACAAGGACGATGAAAGCCGCGTCAAACGCGATTTCTGGCGCACCATCAAAAAGGCCGCGCGCGCTGTGCCCTTCATGGATGAGGTCGTCGCAGCCTATTACTGTGCGCTTGATCAGCAGACGCCCGCACGCGTGCGGATGATTCTGCTTGGCGCGCTCGGCTATTTCGTTCTGCCGTTTGACACGATCCCGGATTTCCTGATCGCGTTCGGCTTCTCCGATGACGTCGCCGTCCTCACCATGGCCATTACCGCCGTGCGTGGCTACATCACGCCCGCCCACCGCAAGGCGGCACAGGACGCCCTGAGAGACAGCATCGGCTAATCGGTATCCACTTCCGGATCAGCCTCAATCGCCTTTCGCAACCGCGCAAACGCCAGCCTTATCCGTGATTTCACCGTGCCAAGCGGCAAGCCGGTCTTCGCTGCAATTTCTGAATGCGACAGGCCGTTGAAGAAAGCATAATGGACCAGTTCGCGCTGATCTTCGGGCAGTTCAGCCATCGCCGCGCGGATGCGTTGATCGCGCCGCGCGGCGTCAACACTTTGGTCGGCCGGCTCCGGCGCTTCTGGCTGAAACATCGGGTCTTCCGGATCAAGCAGCGCCGAGCGGTCGCGGCGTCTGGCGTCAATGCGCCGGTTGCGTGCCACACGGAACAGCCAGGTGGACAGGCTCGATTTGGCCGGATCAAACAGATGCGCCTTCTGCCAAAGCGCGATCATCACCTCTTGGCAAAGTTCTTCCGACTGGCCACGGTCCATGCCAAGGCGCATCAGGTAGCCATTGATGCGGGGAGCGAAATAATCGAACAATTCGCCAAAGGCCTGCCGGTCCCGTTCTCTCGCCACGCGCGCCGCAAGCATGGCGAACAGTTCGGGCTTAGCGGGGGACTGCAAAGCGAATGGCTCCAGATCTGGTTGCGGTGCAACAGTACTGCAAGGAAAGACTGCACGCAAATGACGCATGATTCCGCAGAAAGGTCAAATTTGCGCCGCTTTTGTTCGCTTGGGATGTGGTCAAGGGATGTTAAACGGTCCCTCGGGTGCGGGAAATACACCGGAACGATCTGAATTCGGCTTCTGTTCACCGTTCGGTAACCAGAAGTGCCGCAAAATTGATGGATCGAACCGGCCTGTTCTGCTGCAGCTGATGGCCGTTGACCAACAAGGATGTGTGGTTCCATGCGTATGATATCTGTGGTGACTGCCGGTGCGGTGTTGCTGGGCGCGGCAAGTGCCGCCATGGCGCAGGCGCCGACTGAAATTGGCGCATTTTCCGCATGGCGGGCTTATGCTTACGTCACAGGCGGCACCAAAGTCTGCTACATTCTGACCGTTGCCAAGACGAGCAAACCCGAAAAGGGAATCAAGCACGGCACCAACTTTTTTCTGGTTAGCCAGAAGCCGGGTCAAAACGTCGCCTTCGAGCCGCAGTTCATGGCCGATTACGAGTTGAAAGCCCAGACCAAGGTGACCGTCACTGTCGGCGACAAAAGCTTTTCCATGTTCACCGCAGGCAAGTCCGGCTGGATGGAAAACGCCGCTGAAGAACCGTCGTTGCTCGCCGCCATGAAAGTCGGCAAATCCATGTCCATCGCCGCCACCTCCAAACGCGGCACAGAGACAGGCTACACGTTCTCGCTGTCGGGCATTTCCAAGGCCTTGGATGCTGTGAAAAGCTGCAAATGAGTTGACAGCTGTCAACTGGACCACGTTGCCGCCTCTCGCTATGACCCTGCTGTTCGCAAGTCACAATCTCAAAACATGCCGCAAATCGAACGTCAGACGTTAGATTTGCGGGATGTTGCCAATGCTTTGCCGCTTCAAAGCTGCACGAAATCTCCACATAAGCGTCACAAGGGTGACCTTTTCCGAGTTAAATGCTAGACGCGCGGCCACGTCCCCAAATTTCGCCGCTCAAAGGCCCACCGCTCCATGACCGCCACCATCGATCTCATCGCACCAACAGCCCGCGACGCCATGCGCCCCGTCATGTCCGAAAAGCCGTCGCTGATCGGCCTGACCCGTGCGCAGATGGCCGAAGCTCTGCGCGGCGTCGGCATCGCCGACAAGCAGATCAAGATGCGCGTGCAGCAGCTGTGGCAATGGCTCTACGTGCGCGGTGTCTCCGACTTTGCCGACATGCGCAACATTTCCAAGGATCTGGTCGCCACGCTGGCACATCATTTCACCATCCAGCGCCCGGAAATCGTCGAAGAGCAAATCTCCGCCGACGGCACCCGCAAATGGCTGTTCCGCTTTCCGCCTCGTGGGGCAGGTCGCCCGGTCGAGATCGAAACCGTCTACATACCCGAAGAAGGCCGCGGCACGCTTTGCGTCTCAAGTCAGGTCGGCTGCACGCTCACCTGCTCCTTCTGCCACACCGGCACGCAGAAGCTGGTGCGCAACCTGACCACCGAAGAGATCGTCTCGCAGCTGCTCGTTGCCCGCGACCGGCTCGGCGATTTCCCCAACCGCGACACGCCGGACGGAACGATTGTGCCTTCGGAAGGCAGACTCGTATCGAACATCGTCATGATGGGCATGGGCGAGCCGCTCTACAATTACGACAATGTCCGCGACGCGCTGCTGCTGTTCTCTGACGGCGATGGCCTCGCCCTCTCCAAGCGTCGCATCACGCTTTCCACCTCCGGTGTCGTGCCGATGATCCATCAGATCGGCGAGGAAACCGGCGTGATGCTGGCGATTTCGCTGCATGCGGCCAAAGACGAGTTGCGCGACATCCTCGTGCCGATCAACAAAAAATACCCGGTCAAGGAATTGCTCGCCGCCTGCAAAAACTACCCCGGCGTCTCCAACGCCCGCCGCATCACGTTCGAATATGTCATGCTGAAAGGCATCAATGATTCACTCGACGACGCCAAGGAGCTGATCAAGAGCCTCAAGGGCATTCCGGCCAAGATCAACCTCATCCCGTTCAACCCCTGGCCCGGCACGGATTACCAGTGCTCGTCATGGGAGCAGATCGAAAAATTCGCCGACTTCATCAATGAAGCCGGCTACGCATCCCCGATCCGAACCCCCAGAGGCCGCGACATCCTCGCCGCCTGCGGCCAGCTGAAAAGCGAGTCCGAGCGCATGCGCAAGGTCGACCGCATCGCGTTGGAGGCGATGATGATCGCCGGGCACGGGGAAGAATGATTGCTGCAGTTATCTACCGGCTTCTGAAAATTACTCTCGGCCTGATCGTAGCCACCGCTGCTGCAGCTGCCGTCGCCATTGCATTTCTCTTTGTCTTTTTTCCCATTGCCCACTGGCTGATCACTGAAGGCCCGCTTTGGGGTATGGTTTCGAAATCTCTATCGCCGATAGGAATCTTCATCAGAGGCTTCACAAGTATTATGCTGTTGTGCCTGTTGCCGTCTGCGCTGGTAATTATTTGGAGTGAGTGGCAGGGGACCCGGAGCTTGCGTCAATATTTAGCCTACAGCGCCATAATATCGTTCATGTCCGTGTTGGTCCTTGCCTTCTTGGTCTATTACGCAAGCCCAGAAATTTGGCGTGGCAAATTTAGCGCCGAAAGATTCGCGTTGGCCTCAATAGCAACTTTTGTCTTCGGTCTGCCAGCTAGCGCAGCTGCGGGATATGCTTACTGGTTCGTCGCAGGGAAACGCGCCAGAAGATTGATTGGCAGTAAAGCGGAGACTGCATGACTCGCCCCATCCTCATCCGTCTCCTCTTCATGGCCCTCGGCTACGCGCTCGCCGTCCTCGTCGCCACCACAATCGTCGTCGCCATCATGGGCGCGCCGACGATCTTCCCGGATCAAGGTGCATGGGGTTCCTTCTACCGCTTCGCGCAAGACTTCCCGATGATGTTCCTGTTCGGCCTGATGATGACCTCGCTCTACGGCCTGCCCGGCTGGCTGATGACGGTGATTTTTGCGGAGTGGCGCACCCGGCGCGGCAAGCTGTTCTTTGCGGTCACCGGCCTGTGGACCGCGCTGCTTGCCTTGCTGATCGCGGGCATGGGCAAAGGCATGTTTTCCGAAGCACTCCTCAACATCGCCTGCCTCATCGGCGGCATCTGCGGCGGACTTGCCTATTGGGTAATAGCAGGCAAAAACTCGGGCGAATGGAAACAGCCCGCATGAACCGATTCGTCTCGCACCTTCTTCGCTTCATCCTGATCACTGCCGGTTTCATCGCCGCCATCGTCGCCGCGTCGCTGTTTATGCTGGTGCTGGTCTGGGGTGGCATGTTGCGCGGCGATCCGGAGACTGAGCGGCTGATGTCGCTGGCTGTCGGCCTGTCATTGCCGGTGGTGGTTGCCTTTACGGGTTATTACGCTTTCGTGCCCGGCATCATGTTTGCAATTGTTGCCGAGATCACCAGCCGCCGCTCATGGCTGTTCCATGCGCTCGGCGGCATGGCAGTCGCCATCATCGCGCTCGCCATCCGCTCGGACATGACCATGCGCCCCGGCATCTTGATGATTGTCTTGGCCGCAGGCGCAGTCGGCGGCACGGCCTATTGGCTGGTCGCCGGACGCAGGGCGGGAAAGCACCTCGACGAAGCCGCTATTTCTGCGTCAAAAGAATCTTGACCGCAAACACCGAGAATACTCCGGCGAACAGATAGTCCATCACGCGCGTCACTCTCGGGCTCTTCTTCAAAAGCCCCGCAAAACTGTCTGCTGCGACAATCATCGGGATCGTCATCGGAATGGCAATCACGATGAACAGGAGACCAAGGAAAAACAGCTTTCCCGACGCGCCCGGATCGCCCGCCGAGACGAACTGTGGCAGGAAGGTCATGAAGAAAATGACGATCTTCGGATTGAGCAAATTGATGCCAAGTCCCGTTGCCCAATGTTTGACCAGCGTCCGCTCCGGCCCCTTGGCGCTCGATGGGGAAAAGGCCGAACCATGGCGCAGCGCATTGTAGGCGAGCCACAGCAAATAGCCCGCGCCCGCAATCTTCAGCGCGATAAAGGCCGCAGGCGCAGCCACAATCAGCGCCGACAGGCCAAGCGCCACCAGCGTCGTG